>CAYPOX010000243.1:0-1500 GCA_964412525.1 uncultured Caulobacterales bacterium | reverse complement strand
ATCGCCGGCAACCGCGCCCGGCGCGCCGCCGCCATGGCTTTCAAGGCGGCGTTGCCGACGAAGCTGTCTTCGGTCTCGTCGGGTTCGGGAAGCTTCAGCTCTGCAGCAGATACGACGTTGATGTCGAAGGGCTCGAGCAATGCGCGAAATTCCCGCGCCTTGCCAGGATTGTGACTCGCGGCGATCAGGGATTCACCCGGACGGGGGGGTGTGACGGTAGATTGGAACACGCAAGCAACATCCTTTAGATCGTGGCGCGGTCGGCACGTTCATCTTGTACGCCTTCGCCGCCTCCTTAGACCCTTCAGCCGAGCTTCCAAAGCCGATCCTCGGGTCCGCCAGATGGTTGGCCCGCGCCCCGCCATGAACCTTTTGGGGATTGGCGGCGACTGTCCTTTCGCGAGGGCGGCCAATGGGGGCCGCCTCACACGCGAAAGGACCTGACCATTCCTCGCCTTATAGAATGCGCCGTCGCGCAGGCGCGCAACCTGGCCGAGCTGCTCGTTCAGTTGATCCGAATTATGGAAGCGCTCTTCGACGGGCCAGGCGTCCCGCTTTGAACATGAAGGGGCGGCTCAGAACGTGATTCGAAAGGAGGCCCCGAGGCCGCTGGCGAAAAAGTCGTCGCCGAGCTCCCCGTCATAATTGACCTGGAACACAAAACCGCCTGCAACGACTTTGGCGGACAGCCCGAAAACAAGCGAACCGTCATACTCGTCCAACGTCTCGACATTGAAAGTCCCGGGCTCGCCCGCGAAGGAGACCGCCGCGCGGTAGGGCGTCTCTTCGACGCCGTATCGAACGCCCACATAGCCCTGTTGAACCGTGTAACGCGCGCGGCTCACCTCGCGCCGCACCGCCGCTTGAGCGTCGTCGCGCGCGCCAAAACGGCCGGCCCGGCGGCCGAAGGCCAGCGTGCCCGCCGCGGCCGTGCGCGTGCTCTCCGCATCGCCGACGGAAAATCGCAAGGGAAGCTCGCCGTCTTCGATCGGGGACCCGATCGTCTCGGCATAGGCGTCTTCGGTGAGATCGAAATAGTCGAACGCGGCGCTGGGCTTGAGATAGAAATCGCCAAACTCCGCGGTGTAGGACGCGCGCCCTGAGACGCCGAAATAGTCGCCGTTCCAGTCGCCCTCGTAATTGGCTTGCAAGTCGCCGAACGCGACCGACCGGTCCGATGAGAAAAATGCACGGCCGACAGTCGCCACGCCGTCGAATTGGAACGCGCCAGGGGCGTATGTGGCGTAGAGGCTGATGTCTCCGGCCGGCGTTTGAACCTGCAAATCCGTGCGATCGAGTTCAATGTTGGCGAAGCGGAATGCAGCTCCTGCGCCGACAAAGAGATCCGTTGCGAGACGCACGTCGACCCCGCCTTGGAGCGTAAGGCCGAGCGCCTCATAACCCTGTGAGGTGGTCCCTGAGTCCGCCACCCGGTAGCTCCAATTTTGCAGAGCCCACAGGTTTAAACGTCTGGTTGGACGGGGCTCGTTACGGAATCCG
>CAYPOX010000242.1:0-1520 GCA_964412525.1 uncultured Caulobacterales bacterium | reverse complement strand
GCGCTCATGGCGTTGGGTCTGGAGGGGGGAGTCAGCGCCGGCGCATGGACGGCCGATGCGGCGGGCCATGTGCTCCATGCGGGTCTCCTTTATCTGATGGGGCAGGCGGAGCCGTCCGTCTGTTGTCCCATGTCCATGACCTATGCGGCCGTGCCGGCCCTGCGGCATGAGCCGTCCGTCGCGGCGTTTTGGGAGCCCTTGGCGACCTCGGCGCGTTATGACCCGTCCTTCCGGCCGGCGTCTGAAAAGAAAGGCGTCACGCTCGGCATGGCCATGACCGAGAAACAAGGCGGTTCGGACGTTCGGGCGAACGACACCCGTGCGGAGGCGAGCGGCGACGCCTACCGGCTGACCGGCCACAAATGGTTCTGCTCCGCACCCATGTCGGATGCGTTTCTTACGCTCGCTTATCTGGACGGCGGGTTGACCTGTTTTCTCGTTCCCCGGTGGACCCCGGACGGGGAGCGCAACGCGATTCAAATTATGCGTTTGAAGGACAAATTGGGCGACAAGGCCAACGCTTCCTCGGAGGTCGAGTATCATAACGCCTTCGCCATCCGCATCGGCGAGCCGGGGCGGGGCGTGCGCACCATCATCGACATGGTCCATCACACCCGTCTTGATTGCGTGATCGCGCCTGCGGCGTTCATGCGCCGGACGGTGCGAGAGGCGGTCCACCACGTCCGGCATCGTCGCGCATTTCAGAAAACGCTCATCGATCAGCCGCTGATGGGCGCGGCGATCGCCGACCTTCTGCTCGAATGCGAGGCGGCGACGGCGCTCGCCTTTCGCTTGGCCGCAGCCTTCGATCGGGGAGAGGCGGGGGACGCCGACGCGCACGCCTTCGCCCGAATCGCCACGCCCATCGCCAAATACTGGCTGAACAAACGGGTTGTCCCGACGGTCCATGAGGCGATGGAGGCCCATGGCGGCGCCGGTTATGTCGAAGAGAGCCCCTTGCCGCGATACTTTCGGCAGGCGCCGTTGAACGGCATTTGGGAGGGGTCCGGCAATGTCATGTGCCTCGACGTGCTGCGGGCGCTGGCCAAGGAGCCGGCGGCGGGCGTGGCGCTTTGGTCCGCTTTGGACGCGGTCAGCGGCGCTCATCCTGCGTTCGATCGCCATTGCGATGACGTGCGTGCGGCGTGGGATGATGTCATGACCAATGGAGAGGCGCGGGCGCGCCGACTGGTGGAGGCTCTTGGGCTCGCGCTCCAAGCGGCCACGCTGCTGGAGTCCGATCCGGACGGTTTGGGAGCGGCGTTTTGCGCCGCCCGCCTGGACGCCGGCCGGGCTTTCTCCTTCGGCGCCAGCCGCGAGCCGGTCGCGCTCGAACCGCTTTTGGCCCGCGCCTCGAGTTAGGTCTTAGGCGAAGAGCTGGAGAAGCAACGAGGGTTGGGCGTTGGCGATCGTCAGGGACTGAATCGCCAATTGCTGGGCGACTTCCGCCGCGCGCAGGCGCGTGGACTCCTCATCCAAGTCGGCCTCGACCAGGGCGGCGACGCCGATATCCAAGCTGT
>CAYPOX010000241.1:0-1530 GCA_964412525.1 uncultured Caulobacterales bacterium | reverse complement strand
GGATCGAGGACGCCTTCCTCCATATCGAACTGCCAGGCGCGGTTGTGCTGCGCCATCAAACGGCGCTGCAGGCGATTCGCATGCTTGGCGACGGCGTTTTTGAGCGGCTCGACCAGGCGGTCGAGCTCCCGCCGCAGCCGGGTCAACTCATCGTCAGCGGCCAAATCCTCCGCAGCGACCACATCATCGAAGGCCGTCGTGTAGGCGCGGTAAAGCCGCGGGTCCGTTTCGTCCGAACCGAGGCCGTCGGGCGCGGCGGAACGGCTGCCTTCTTCGCCGTCTTCCGCGTTCGGATCGGAATCCTGCGCCGACACGTCGAGTTCGATGGGATCGGTCTCGTCCGGCGCGCCGCGATCTTGATCGTCGAGGGCGTGCCCGCTGGCTTCGGGGTGGTCGCCGTCGTTTTCCCCCTCTAAGGACTCGTCGTCGTCTTCCAACTCCGGCTCCGAGTCTTGCGGTTCCGGCTCCTCCCGGGCCTCGTCGGCGTTTGGTTCCTTCGGTTCGTCGGCGAGATCGAGGTCCGCCAACATGCGGCGGGTCAACCGGGCGTAACGCTCCGGATCCTCCATGGAGCCCGCCAGAGCGTCCAAGGTCGCGCCCGCTTTCCCTTCGATCTCCTCACGCCAAAGATCCACGAGGGAGGCCGCCGCCTCCGGCGGCTCTTCGCCGGTCAATCGTTCGCGCAACAAATAGCCGAGCACGTCGGCCAGTGGGACGTCCTGACGATCCTCCATGCGCGCATAGCCGCGCTCCGCGCACCGCCGATCCGCAAGCGCATTGAGATTGCGGCGGACGCCCGCCATGCGGGTGGCGCCGATCGCCTCCACACGCGCTTGCTCCGCCGATTCATAGATGGCGCGGGCCATGCCGCCTTCCGGCTCCATCGCCGTGAAGCGCTCGGAGTCGTGATGGGCCAAGCGAAGGGCGAAGGCGTCCGCTTGGCCCCGCAACGCGGCGACGTCCTGGGCGCCCATGGCGGGTTTCGGAGACGGCAACCTCAACCGTCGACCGTTCAGGCTGGGCGGCTCGCGTCCGTAGACGACCTCCAACTCGCCGTCTCCACAGACGCCGCGCGCCGCCTGAGCGATTGCGCGCTTGAAGTTTTCAAGATCGGCGTCGTCGCCGCGCATTCACGCCGCCCGAGCTGCTGAGGACGCCGATTCCGGCAGCTCGTCGCCGAACGCCTTTTGATAAAATTCCGCGACCGTCGGGCGTTCCAGCTCATCGCATTTGTTCAAGAACGACACGCGAAAGGCGTAAGCGAGATCGCCGTTGAAGATGTCCGCATTTTGCGCCCAGGTGATCACCGTGCGAGGGCTCATGACCGTCGAAACGTCGCCGATCGAAAAGGCGCGGCGGGTCATGTTCGCCACCTCCACCATGGCCGCGACCTTCGCCCTGCCTTCATCCGTGTCGAAGGACGGCGCTTGCGCCAGGACGATCCGGCGTTCGGCCTCGGGCTCGAGATAATTCAAGGTCGTCACGATCGACCAACGGTCCATCTGCCCCTGATTGATCTGCTGGGTGCCG
>CAYPOX010000240.1:0-1554 GCA_964412525.1 uncultured Caulobacterales bacterium | reverse complement strand
AGATGAGATGGCCGTTCTTCGCGAGCGGCGAGCATAGTTCTCAGCTCGTGCGCTCGAGCAGGAGGACGAAATGAATGAGGTAAGCGCGTATGTCGGCCTGGACGTCCATAAGGACGCGATCACAGTCGCAGTGGCGGAAGCAGGCCGTGGCGGTGAGGTGCGATCGTGGGGCGCGATCCCCAATGAGACGTCGGCGATCAGCAAGCTGACAAAGAAGCTTCGATCGAAATTCGATCGAATCGACTGCGTTTATGAAGCCGGCCCGTGTGGATACGGCTTGTTCAGACGGCTTTCCACGATGGGAATCGAATGTCGCGTCACCGCGCCCTCGAAAATCCCGGTCAAGCCCGGACAGAAACGGGTGAAGAACGACACCAACGACGCTATCGCCCTCGCGCGCCTGCATCGAGCCGGCGAACTGACGTATATCTGGACGCCGGATCCAGTTCACGAGGCGATGCAAGACTTGGTGCGCGCGCGCCGCACGGCGTCTCGGCAGGTTCGAAAGGCGCGTCAGCGGATTAGCTGCTACTTGCTGAAACATGGACGTCGCTACGAGAAGAAGAAATGGGGCATGCGCCACCGCGTCTGGCTCTCCGATCTTCAGTTTGACCATGCCGCTCAGCAGTTCACACTACAAAGCTATCTGAATGAAGAGGAGCAGGCGGTCGAGCGTAGAACCCAGATCGATCAGCAAATGGACCAACTGCTCCCGACTTGGCGGCTTGGTCCAATCGTGACGGAACTGACGGCGCTCAAAGGCGTCGACACCGTGATCGCGACGGCGGTTGTCGCAGAGGTTGGCGACTTCTCGCGATTCGAGAACCCACGCCGGCTCATGAGCTACTTTGGCCTCACGCCTGGTGAGTTCTCAAGCGGCGCGACCGTTCGTCAACGCGGCATCACGAAAGCGGGATCCTCCGATGTCCGAGCGCTGTTGTTCGAGGCGGCCTGGCTTTACCGGCTGACGCCAAAAGTCGGCCAATGGATGTTGGCGCATCGGAATAAAGAAGCATCTCAGGGAGCGAAGGACATCGCCTGGAAAGCGCAGCTTCGACTTCATAGCCGGTATCGACGGCTCATGGAGACGCGTCAGAAACGTAGCCAAGTCGCTGTAACGGCTATCGCGCGCGAACTTGTCGGCTTTATCTGGGCGATTGCTCGCAACGCGGAAGAGACGCTAATGCCTGCGCCGGCCTGACAGACGCCGGTCCCGATGAATTCGTGCTGTGGGTAGGCTGTATGCAGGGCGTTGAAAACGGTTGAGGGAACCCTCGGGCAAGAATTTGGAGCAAGCCTCGCTTGATCTCCGCAGCTAGATCGAGGCAGCCCTCGCCGCCGCATTCCAAAGTGGGGCCGCACAGGATCCCCGAATGAGAGTTTGAGCAACCGTCGTTTCGACCTCAGCGCCCTGCACCAGTCTATCCAAGCGTCTTCATCTGCCGCCTCGTTGAGGCGAACGGATAATTGCGCTCTAATACTTGACAAACGGTCATGAGAGTTTTTCCGCCCGACGGCGACGCCGCGGATCGACCTTTCGGCCGCGTTGTTATC
>CAYPOX010000239.1:0-1566 GCA_964412525.1 uncultured Caulobacterales bacterium | reverse complement strand
CGCGGCGTCTGCGGTCCGTTGCTGCGCAGCACCGGCGGGGCCTGGGATCTGCGGCGCGCTCAACCCTATGAGTGCTACATCGTCCTCGAGTTCCGGGTCGTCATCGGCAAGAACGGGGATTGCTGGGATCGCTATCTCATGCGCGTCGAGGAAATGCGCGAGAGCGTCAAAATCATGCGGCAGTGCTTGGAAAAAATGCCGCAAGGACCGGTCCTGAGCGAGAATCACAAATTCACGCCGCCCCGCCGCGCGGAGATGAAGCGCTCGATGGAGGCTCTGATCCATCACTTCAAACTCTATACCGAGGGTTTCCGCATTCCCGAGGGCGAGATCTACGCCGCCGTCGAGGCCCCTAAGGGCGAGTTTGGGGTCTATCTTGTGGCGGATGGCACGAACCGCCCCTATCGCTGCAAGATCCGGGCGCCGGGCTTCGCCCATATGCAGGCGATGGATTTTCTGTGCCGCGGCCACATGCTGGCCGACGTGTCCGCCATTATCGGCACCATCGACGTGGTGTTTGGCGAGGTGGACCGCTAGAGGGCCCACAAGCGACGTCAAAGGAGATCGATCATGGCCGTGCGGCGCCTGGCGGAAACCCAGCCGGACAGCTTCGCCTGGTCCGCGGAAAATGCGGACTGGGTTGAGAAGAAGATCGCTGAATACCCTGAAGGTCGCGAGGCGTCGGCGGTGATTCCGCTGCTTTGGCGCGCGCAAGAGCAAGACGGTTGGGTCAGCGAGCCCGCGCTCCGTGCGATCGCGGCCCGGCTGAACATGCCCTATATGCGCGTCTACGAGGTCGCGACCTTTTACACCATGTTCGACTTGGAGCCGAAGGGCCGCCATTTGCTCCAAGTCTGCGGCACCACGCCCTGCATGTTGCGAGGCGCGAACGATCTGATCGCCATATGCAAAAAGCGTTTCGGCGCCCAAGAAACGGTCAGCGCGGATGGACGTTTCACCTGGCGCGAAGTGGAATGCGTCGGCGCATGCGCCAACGCGCCGGTGGTCTGGATCGGCAAGGACTATTTTGAGGATCTGACCGCCGAAGATTTTGAACGCATGATTGACGACTTGGCGGCCGACAAGGCGGTCAAGCCCGGCTCCGTGCGGGGCCGCGCGTCGTCGGAGCCGGATGGCGCGGTGCGGACGCTGCAAGATCCGAGCCTTTATGACGGCTCGGGGGCGAGGCCTCTCACGCTGCCCAATCTGCCCGGCGATGCGGATCCGGAACCGGCTGCGTGACGGCGTCGGCGGCCGCGACGAAGTTCCCGTCGACGTCCGGCCTGAACGCAACGTATGACAAGGCGCCCGTGCAGACGGCGCGGTTGTTGGATTTGAAAGGCGCGAGTGATGCTGACGGATAAGGATCGCATCTTCACCAATCTGTACGGCTTGCAGGATTGGCGCTTGGAGGCGGCCAAGCAGCGCGGGGCGTGGAACGGCACGAAGGACATCTTGGCGCAAACGCCCGAATGGATCGTCGACCAGGTAAAAGCCTCCGGCCTGCGCGGTCGTGGCGGCGCGGGTTTTCCCACCGGGCTGAAGTGGTCCTTCATGCCCAAGGAG
>CAYPOX010000238.1:0-1595 GCA_964412525.1 uncultured Caulobacterales bacterium | reverse complement strand
GCGGAGGGCGTGTTCGTGTTTCCGCGTCTCGCGGTCTATGGCGCCAGCGCGCGGGGCCCGCTCTTGGGCGGCGTCGGCCATACGGAGTTCGGCTTTTACGACAGCCGGGACGATCGGGACGGCGACGATCCGTTCACGCCCAACAGCCAACTGCGCGTTCTGATCGGCTTTGAGCGCGAAGCCGCGCGAAACGTCACCTTGGCCGTTCAATACTATCTGGAACGCAACAGTGACTTCGGCGCTGACGAGGCCGCAGCGTCGCCCAACCCGCTCGCCCCCTCGCGCAGTCGGCACGTCCTCACGATGCGCGCGACCAGGCTGGCGCTGCAACAAAATCTGACGCTTAGCCTCTTCAACTTTTGGAGCCCCAATCAGGACGACGGCTATCTGCGTGCGCGCGCGGGATTCAAGCTTACGGACGCATGGCTGCTCGAAGGCGGGGCCAACATCTTTTACGGCCGTTCGGCGCGGTTTTTTGGCCAATTTCAAGACAATTCAAACGTTTATTTTGCGGCTCGCCGATCGTTTTAGAAGATTTTCGCAAAGACATTTGACGTCTATTCGGAACGCGTGACGGTTGCTTTGTAGGAACGGGCACGGTGACTCAACCGTGACGCCGGTACCCGGCTCGTGTCTCGGCACTGACGGCTCTCTCCAATCCTGATGTCGTCAGATGCTGAATGACCCGAAGCTTATCGAGGGATTTGTCGATGGCCATTTCCAATAAGCGCCATCGTTCTCCGCCCAGCATCATCCGCCGTGCCTCTCGACCGACACTTCACTTCGTCCGTGCACAAACCATTGAGATTTGGGCCGATGCGACCAAAGCGGCATGACGGGGCAAGGTCGCGGCCCCTTATCTCGACCGTTCTTGCGGGCCGCACCGACCAACTTGTCAGTTCCGCAGCGCCGTCGCGCATGATTTCAACTAACGTCCCCATCGACGAGGCCTACGCACTTTACAAGCCAAATCCGCGCTTGTGGGTTAAAAGATCTTGGCAAACCGGCAACTGTCTCCCTGTTAAAACCGTCGAATGCGGTGGCGTTTGCTGTGACCCCCGAGATTTCCTCCATCTGATGCTAGAGTTCGGCCTAACGAGAGGACCGGACGATGAAGCGATCGAAGTTCAGCGAGGAGCAGGTCATTGCGATCCTGCGCGAGCAGGAGGCGGGGGCGAAGACCGCGGATGTGTGTCGGCGGCATGGCATCTCGAGCGCCACGTTCTACGCCTGGAAGGCCAAGTACGGGGGCATGGAGCCGTCGGATGCCAAGCGGCTGAAGGCGCTCGAGGACGAGAACGCCAAGCTGAAGCGGCTCTACGCCGACGCGATGCTCGACAACTCCGCGCTGAAGGATCTGCTGGCAAAAAAATGGTGACGCCCGCTGTGAAGCGGCAGGCCGTCGCTCATCTCCTGGCCGCCCACGAGATGAGCGAGCGGCGGGCGTGCCATCTGGTCGGCGCCGACCGGACGATGATCCGCTATCGGAGCCGACGCCCCGACGATGCAGCCCTCAGGGAGCGGATGTGTGTGCTCGCGAGCGAGCGCCGACGGTTTGGCTATCGGCGGCTCCACGTCCTGCTGCGCCAGGAGGG
>CAYPOX010000237.1:0-1603 GCA_964412525.1 uncultured Caulobacterales bacterium | reverse complement strand
GGGGGTGTGACTGGCGGCTAAGGGCCAATATCGGCCGGCCGCTTAGCGGCCGTTATTCGCCGAAACTCGCCGATAGTCGTCATTCGACGCGCGGTGCGCGAACGTCCGTTTTCGGCGAAGAACGGCCATAGTCGGCCCAAAGCGGATGCGCGAGCCTGTGGCGCCCAGTGACCGCTTTCAGCCGCTTTCCCGACGTTCGGAGGCGCCGGTCCGATGGCCGGCTGCGCGTGATTTGGGTCCGGTTCTGCCTCCGATTTCAGGATGAACCGATTTCGCGGGGGCGGTCATTGGGACCGCTTACGGTCGGTTCTAACATCCCGTCGCCTCTGGTGTCCGGCGGCGGCGTACCGTCCCGTGACGGGACTGGATGGCGCATTGCGGGTGGACTGTGAACCCAAGCACGGCATTAACAGTTGTCCAACGTATTAACTTCGTGTTTGCATAGGTTCGAAGGTATGGATCCGGTAGAAATGCGCGACGTGGCCCGCGATGTAAGCGAAACGCTCAAGATCCTCGCCAGTCCGACGCGACTGCTCGCCATGTGCGAACTGGTCGATGGCGAACGCTCGGTCGGGGAACTCGCGCGCCTCATCGGGCTGCGGGATCAGGCCATGTCTCAGCAGCTTTCGGTGTTGCGCGCCCATGGCATGGTTCAGACGCGCCGCGACGGGCAGACCATCTACTACTCCCTAGCGCGCCAAGACGTACGCGGGATCATCGAGAGACTCTACGAACTGTACTGCGTCGACGGCCCGGCGTAGCGGTTGGGCGGATGCGCCGCCGCATTGGACGTCGGCGTGCCTCCCTCCCGGATCAGGCCATACAAAACGGGAGGAAATCATGGCCCATATCGTGGTGTTGGGCGCAGGCCTAGGCGGCGTACCCGCCGCATTTGAGCTGCGTCACGAATTGCGTCGCAAGGACAAAATCACTGTCGTTTCAGAACAGCCGACGTTCAACTTCACGCCCTCAAATCCGTGGGTGGCGGTCGATTGTCGAAAGCCAGAGAAGATCAAAGTACAGCTGGCGCCAGTGTTTCGGCGTAAACGCATCGACTTCATTCAAGCACGGGCGAAAAAAGTCGACCCCTCCGCCAATCGCGTGGAGTTAGACGGCGGCGAAACCGACGACTACGACTATCTCGTGATCGCCACCGGCCCGGAATTGGCGTTCGACGAAATCGAAGGCCTGGGCCCGGCCGGCGGCACGATCTCGGTGTGCACCACCGACCACGCCGCGGATGCGCAAGCGAAATGGCTTGAGTTTGTGAAGGACCCCGGGCCGATCATCGTCGGAGCGGTGCAGGGCGCGTCCTGTTTCGGCCCGGCCTACGAACAGGCTTTCATTTTCGACACCGACCTCCGCAAGCGCAAAATTCGCGACAAGGTTCCGATGACCTTCGTCACCTCCGAACCCTATATCGGGCATTTGGGCTTGGACGGCGTCGGGGACACGAAATCCATGCTCGAAAGCGAGCTCCGCAATCGCCACATCACCGCGATAACAAGCGCCCGGGTCGCCCGCGTGGCCGACGGCGTCATGCATGTCGAGCAAGTCGGCGAGGACGGCGCTGTGGTGCGCACCCATGACGTGCCGTTCAAGC
>CAYPOX010000236.1:0-1620 GCA_964412525.1 uncultured Caulobacterales bacterium | reverse complement strand
CCGAAGCCGACGCTCGGCCCGGAGGGGGAGGGGGCTTCGCCCGCCATCGCCCCGACGCGGACCGCGCCGCCTCCCGCCGCACCGGCGACCGGCGTCCCGGCGACCGGCGTCCCGGCGACCGGCGCGCCGGCGACCGGGGGGAAGCCGCGTCATCGTCAGCGCAAAATCACCTTCGAGGCCTCCGACGAGCTGCTCCATATGCTCGACATGGAGGCCGCGCGCCGGCGCGTCTCCCAACGCCTGCTTTTGGTGGAGGGGCTCGCCGCCCTCGGTCTGCCGGTGCCCGCCGAAGATCGGATCGACCACCGCCGGCGGCGGCGCACCCCATCTTGAGCGCCCCCGGACCGCCCATGGACGCCGGCGCCCGGAGGCCCTAAGAGCGCGTCTTCGCCCGCGCCGAACCGCAAGGCGGTAGGCCGAAAACATGGCCTCAAGCAGCCGCAAGGCGATGGGCCGACAATCATGGCCTCAAGCAGCCGCAAGGCGATGGGCCGAAAAGAAAGAGACGAACGCCCATGACAGACGCTCCCGCCACCCCGGACGACAAGGCCGAGAAAGCCCGCCGCACCGCCAAGATCCGCGACGCCTACATGAGCCCGGCGATCCGCCAAGCCATGAAGCGGGCCATGGACGACGGTCAGCCGCGCGAGGAGATTCTCGACGCTTTGATGACCGCCTATCAGGACACCTTGATGCGGATCATCGGTGCGGAACCCACCGCGACCATCCTCGAAAGCCAAGCCCAATTCATCCGCGAGCGCGTCATTCCCAACCTGAAGGACACCGACACGCAGGCCGCGACCAAAGCCTGAACCGGTGGATGGGCGCGTCATGCGCGCAATGCTATGGTTTCACCCGTCATGATGAATGAGGGGAACAAGGATCATGGACGATGAAGGCGTGTTTCCGATCGGTTTCGACGCCGCGCTCGCGGTGTTCAACGTCGAATTTTACGTCGCCAATCTCGAACTCGCGGGCTTGAGCCTCGCCGATCGGGACGATGACGGGGACGTCGACGGCGATGACGCCGTCCTCGATTATTTCGGGGAAGGGGACGGCCTCGCGCTCGGGCGCATCGCCTCGCCCATCCAGGCGCGCACTTTCGTGGACGGGGCGGAGCGCTCGGTTTTCGATGAGGATTTCTATCTTTCGAACATCCCGGCCGCCGAGCGCGCCCGGATCGAGGCGGGGGAGTTCGCGTCCGCCCTTGACCATTACATCCTCGTCGGCGCCTTTTTGGATTCGCCGAACGAGACCGACGGGCCGCAATTCGATCCCAATGAATTCTTCGATTCCGCCGCTTACGCCGCCGCCAATCCCGATGTGGGTGCGGCGGGGATCAACGCTTTTTTCCATTTCTTGCAGTTCGGAGAGCCCGAAGCGGTGGGCGACGCCCTGGTCCTCGGCGACGGACAGACGAACCGCATCGCGGGCGTGAGCGGCGTCGATCTCGAAGTCTACGCCGCCGAGAATGACGACGTCCGCACGCTGATCGTCGAGCCCGGCGCCTCCACCTTCTTTCAGCACTTCCTGCAATTCGGCCGGTTCGAGGGGCGGGCGGGGGTGACGGGTGCGGACGATTTCGGAAATACGCCGGCGACCGCCGGCGCGATCACCGTG
>CAYPOX010000235.1:0-1635 GCA_964412525.1 uncultured Caulobacterales bacterium | reverse complement strand
ACGGAACACTTCAAAGGCGATCCGCACGCCGCCGAAATCGTATTCGTTATGCGCGAATGCAAAATCCCCATCCTGAAAAACGCGCACGAACGTCACTTTCGGGTTCGTCTTCGACAGGCGCGCGAACAGCGCCGCGAGCCCCTCGCCACCCTCATGAGTCTGCGGATTGTGCTGGATGTAGCGGCTTTCATCGACTACCGCCGCCGCCATCGCATCGCCGGTCTCGATGCCCATCAGCAGCTTGCGCAAAAGGTCCTTTTTCGAAGGCATGGTCTGTTCCGGTTCGAGGTCTTTGCACCAGTTGGCAAGCGGGGGGCGGCTAGCCAGCGCGCATGCGCTTCCACAGATAGCCCATGCCGACCAACGCTGGAAGGATCAGCAGCGCGACGACGAACGGGACAGCGGCTTCTAGATACGCGGCGTTCATAGTAAAAACGGTGATCGCATCGACAATGTCGGTCACACAACGTGCTGTCAGCGCGACAAACAGCGCGACCCGGGACCGCAGCCACACGGCCAAGATGATAGCCAAAACCGCAGTGAGGTTGCGGGTGATATAGGCCATCGTCGTGTAACTGAAATCCGGTGGCGGATTGAACAGCGTCGAAAGCGCGAAATAGCTCACGATAACGATCTGAAGGCCGATAATGATCCAAAACCACGTCGGCAAAAACCGCTCTGATGACTTGTTCTCTGTAGCTTCGTTCATGATTTACTCGCGCTGAATTGGCGGTAGCGACCCGCCACATGGCTTCATTTTTTTCGCTGTGCAGACACCCTCAATTGCCCTTCTCCATGCGTCAAGACGGCGGCTTCTAGTGGATTGACCGATACGGAAGAGTCCGATTTGGGATTCCCCGTCGGGGCAGTTCGTGCGAGTATGCGTGATGCGCAGCGGAATATCCATCTCGGTCTCGCCCGCCGATCGCCGGCGCCTCGAGGCCATCGTCGCCGATCGGAACGCCGCCCAGAAGCATGTCTGGCGCGTGAGGATCGTTCTTCTCACCGATGACGGTCTCGGCACCGCCGCGATTATGCGCGAGGCGGGCGTCTCGAAGACCTGCGTCTGGCGCTGGCAGGAGCGTTTTATGGCTGAGGGTGTCGGCGGGCTGCTCCGCGACCGGACCCGGCCGCCGGGCAAGGCGCCTGTCCCCGCGGACCGCGCTGCGCAGATCGTCCGGCTGACGCAGACCCCGCCGCCGCACGAGGCCACGCATTGGACCGCCCGCGCGATGGCGAAGGCGGCCGGGCTCGCTGTCTCGACGGTGCAGAAGATCTGGAAGGCGCACGGCCTCGCCCCGCACCGCTGGCGGGTCTTTAAGCTCTCGAAGGACCCGGCCTTTGCCGAGAAGCTCTTTGACATCGTAGGGCTCTATGTCGACCCGCCGGCCCATGCGGTGGTGCTCTCGGTCGACGAGAAGTCCCAGATCCAGGCGCTCGACCGCACTCAGCCCGGGCTGCCGATGAAGAAGGGCCGCGCCGGCACGATGACCCACGACTACAAGCGCAATGGCACGACGACGCTATTCGCCGCGCTCAACGTGCTCGAGGGCACCGTCACCGGGCGCAACATGGCGCGCCACCGGCATCAGGAGTTCATCCGGTTCCTGAACGCCCTCGAGCGCGAGATCCCGG
>CAYPOX010000234.1:0-1653 GCA_964412525.1 uncultured Caulobacterales bacterium | reverse complement strand
GGGCGCGAAACGATCAATCATTGTAACGGGTGCGGACGGCGCCGGTGGGCGCGCCTGCGGACGTGGGCTTGCAAAGACCGGCGCCCAGCTCCTCGCCGTCGGGAGCGATGAGGACAAGGCGCGCGCCGCGGCCGAGGAGTTCCGCACAGCCGGCGGAGAAGCGGAGGCCATCGTCGCGGATCCCTCCAAACCGCTTGACGTTCATAACATAATCGCCGCAATCATGGACGCCTACGGACGGCTTGACGGCCTGGTGCAGTGCGCGTCCATTGTAAATCCAGCTCCGTTCCTTGAGACCCGTGCGGAGGATTTCGATGCTGTCCTCGACGTCAATCTGCGCGGCGCGTTTCTCCTCGGTCAGGCGGCCGCACGGGAGATGGTCCGTGAAGTCGAGGAGGAGGGCGACAGCGCGACGCCCCGTTCGATCGTAAACGTCACATCGGTGGAGGCCGTGACGGCGGGCGGGCATCATGCGGCGTACGCAGCAAGCCAGGGCGGTCTCAATCAGCTTACACGCGCCATGGCGGTCGCGCTTGCGCCGAAGGGCGTGCGGGTGAACGCCGTCGGTCTCGGCGCCGTTACAGGCGGTCCGGCGACGGAGGAGCTTGCCACGCGTGATGACCGAAAGCGCTTTGTGAAGCGCACGCCGCTCGGTCGCATCGGGGACCCGGAAGAAGCCGCAGACGTCATCGTCTTCCTCATGTCGGACGGCGCCAGCTACGTGGTCGGACAATGTCTCTATGTTGATGGCGGCCGCCTCATCTTCAACGACGAAGAGCCTGTAGCAGAGACCTAATCCTTATACAAACTTATGTATCTTAAAATTCATAGAAAATCTCAGGTTTCGATTAGTTTCCGCTCTTGTGCGCCGCGTTGACTTTGGGCGATGGCAGATTAACTCAACGTCGATTCGGGTTCGAAAAGACCTATAAGCCACTAATAAATAATGATTTTTCGAAGGCGCATTTTGAAATAAGGCAGGTTATTCTCCAAACCCGTGTCCAATCACGATTTGAAATAATACTGATTGTATTGACTGTAGCGGACATATTCGGGCCCTTACGTCGCCTATATTCGGCCACCAATCCCATTTTAGAGCGGTTCTGCCGGGGGCGGCGAGACGGGATACAATCACATGGCCGACATCACCGGTACCTTGCGCGAATGGCACAAGGTCACGCTGGACTTCGAGGGCCCCTCGCGGTCTGAAAACGCAGCGACGTTCCGCAATTATCGCCTCGACGTGACGTTCACGAACGAGCAGACGGGCGAACAGATCACCGTACCAGGATATTTCGCCGCGGACGGGGACGCCGCCAACACGAATGCGACCTCCGGCAACATATGGCGAGCCCATTTCTCGCCGCCCTCGGACGGGACCTGGACCTATGAAGCCTCGTTCCGCACCGGCTCAAACGTCGCCGTCAGCCAGAACCCGAACGCCGGCTCGCCCGTCGCCGGCGTCGATGGGCAGTCCGGCTCCTTCACCGTCCTTCCAACGAACAAGACAGGCGAGGACTGGCGCGCAAAAGGCGCGCTTCAGTACGACGGAGACAAGTATCTCTCCGTCGCGGAGACTGGCGAGCGCTTCATAAAGTCCGGCGTCGGAAGCCCTGAGAACTTCCTTGCCTATTCCGGCTTCGACAACACGCC
>CAYPOX010000233.1:0-1656 GCA_964412525.1 uncultured Caulobacterales bacterium | reverse complement strand
GAACGCGGGCATGATCGAAGCCGCCGATCACCATATTGGACGCCTTCTTGATCACCTTGAGGCGACCGGAAAGCTTGAGAACACAATTGTCGTCGTCACCTCCGACAACGGTCCGGAATCGGGCGTAACATCGCTTGAGAATCCTGTTTTCGACTTTCTGTTGAACGGGATCCGTCGGCTGGAAGGGTTTGACACGTCTCCGGAGAACGCGGGCCTTCCCGGCAGCCTTACCGCCATTGGTCCGGAATGGGCTTCGGTCTCCGCTTCCCCGTTTAACCTCTACAAGTTTTACTCCAGCGAAGGCGGGCTGCGAGTGCCGCTCATAATCGCCGGCGCAGGCGTCAAGGCCAGGGGCGTCCAGCATGCTCCTGTGCATGTCGCTGATTTGACGCCCACCCTGCTTGACGCCGCTGGCGTCGGCTACGACGCAGGCGCGCTGTACGGAAAGAGCTTTTTACCGGTTCTTGCTGCGGAAGCGCGTGAGACCCGGAGCCCGGACGAGAGTTTCGGCGTCGAGGTGAGCGGCAACGCCGCGCTCTATCGCGGCAACTGGAAGCTTGTGCGGACTGCGCTGCCGCGCGGCGATTTCACCTGGCGGCTATACGATCTTTCGGTTGACCCCGGCGAAACCACTGATCTTTCGACCCAGAAGGCCGAGTTGTTTCAGGAAATGCGCGCAGAGTACGCCTCGTACGCCTCACAAACCGGGGTATTCGACTTGGGGCGCAAAGACTACGCCCAAGCGCAGCTGTTCTCCAACCTGCGGGAGCGGACGATCGGCAAGTACTGGCCTCACCTAGGCGGTCTTGTTCTGGCGCTTCTCTTAGGTGTTTACGCCATTTATCGGCTCGTTTTGTTGGCTGTTCGTCGTACAGCCACCTGACGGTTTTTGGTCAATCGGCGCCCAGCTGAAAGGGCGCGTTCTCACACGCGACTTCGGAGAACATGTCATGAACGGAATCTTCATCACGCTTCTCGTCTTGGCCGTTCTGGCCATTCTCACCTATCTCTACTTGCCCGCGTTCCTGCGTCTGCTGGGCATCCACCGCCACTACACAATTCCTGATTTCGACTTGAAGGGCCGCCGGGCGCTGGTGATCTGCACCAATCATGACCGGATGGACCCTACGACGAAGTCCACCGGCGCGTTCGGATCAGAGTTCACTGTTCCCTATTACGCCTTCGTAAACGCCGGGATGGACGTGGACATGGCCTCCCCCAAGGGCGGCGTCATCCCGATCCAGCCGTGGTCGTGGTCTTGGCCGTTGGCCAGCCACGACGATAAGCGCTTCATGGCTGACAAGAAAGCGATGCACGATCTCAAAAACTCCAAGGCCATCGCCGATCTGGACCCGAAGGACTACGACGTGATCTTCATGGCCGGCGGATGGGGCGCGGCCTATGACCTGATGCAGAGCGAGGAACTGGCCGATTTCGTTACCCGGGCGAACGCCGCGGGCAAGATCCTCGGCTCGGTCTGTCACGGCGCGCTCGGCCTTTGCAGCGCCAAGGGGCTCGACGGCGAACCGCTGGTCAAGGGCCGCCGCGTGACCGGTGTGACCAACAACCAGATCAACACCTTCGGCATCGCGGTCACGCCCAAGCACCCCGAGGAAGAACTGCGCAAACTGGGCGCGATCTACGAATGCCAGCATG
>CAYPOX010000232.1:0-1679 GCA_964412525.1 uncultured Caulobacterales bacterium | reverse complement strand
CGAAACCCCGGCGGCGGTTTCCAAAGGCGGCCGGTCTGCCTTTGGGCGGGTCCCGAGACGAACCTCGGGTCGCAATCCAATGGCGAGACTATTGGCGCGCATCCAACCGGCGGACGGTTGGCCAGGGGTCCAGGGGGCTCGGAGGCCTCCCTTGTCGTCTCCAGGGGCGAAACCCTGGGCGTTCCCCCCGGCGCAACGGGGGCGCAGGTTGGGTTCAGGGAGGATGCGAAATCCTATCCCTGAAACGGGGCTCGAAGGGGTGTTATACCCCTCGCCAGATCGCCGTAAGGCGCGTTTTTGTAGCACAAAAACATATCTGGCTACGCCCTATAACCAGAGATTTGCCATAAAGAACAGGCGGTTGCAAGTTTTTTGTGGTGATCGAAGGGGAGCAGGTGACCCGGATATGCGCCTCGCGCTGACGGGGAGCCGAAAGCCGACAACGTCGGCTATTGTCGTTGTCCGCCCGTCGGTTTCTGTCCGCTTGGCTGTCCGGCTTCCTGATAGCGGCTTCGAAGCTCGGCCAACCGATCGCCGCGGTCGAGCTGGCCGGTCCGCATGCGGCTGGACGCGTCCTCGATCAGCAGGCGCATTTTGAAATGGTCGCCGCCTTCTTTCTGGCGAAAGCTGTCGATCGACGCCTCGGACCAATTGGCGCGATGCACGTCCGCCAAACTGACTTTGTAGCCGAACCGGTTCCCGACGCCTTGCAGAAAGAGCTGTTGAACGCGCCCGTTGCCATCCACGAAGGGGTGGATGCGGTTGAGCTGCGCGAGATAGTTGGCGGCTCGGTCGGTGAACTGATCCATGTCGGCGCGCCCGCCGATCCGGCGGGTTTCCGTCGCCACGGTCTTCATCAGATCCTCAAGGGCCGGACGCACCCGATCGCCGTTCATGAAGGGGATCACGCGGCCGTCTTCGGCCGTGCGGCCCATGTTCACGGTCCGGATCTCGCCGGCGGTCTCTGGATAGAGTTCTTTGAACATCCCGCGATGCGCGTCTTGCAGCCCGCGAAGCGTTGGATTGATCGGCTTGTGCTCGCCTGAGGCGAGAACTTGGACGGACACCATAGTGTCGACGCGCTCAAGTTCTCTTGGATCGCGGATATTCTTCGAATTCCGCAAGACATTTGTACCCGGATAACAGTATTTATCCTCATACGCGCCCATTAGGCGGTATCGCGGGAAATACCGGAGATTGCAACATAGAGTTGTGTCGCTACCTCCAAGCCGATGCGCCCGGCCGCTTCTTGCGAAAGTCGGTTGTCGCGAATAAACTTCGCGACTTCCAGAACTTCCGGTCCGATCTCAAAGCCTTCGTTTTCCATGATGGCGATCGCCTGGCGCTCGTTCTCGATACCTTGCTTCGCCACATCATCTGAAATGCGTGGGTAGCTGCTAATATCAAGCCCAGCAAGTATTTGTCTTGTTCTTTCTGTAATAGTCTCAGTCATGTTGAAATTATCGCATTTTTCTTCTTCAAAAGCCATAAAAACCAGACGTTTAAGCGCAGTTTTTTGGGGTTTTATAGCGCCGGTCGCGTCTTGGTCTTCCTGACCAGCACTTTAGCAGGGTTCGCCGCTTGGCGCTGCGCTTTGGTTTCGCGGGCGGATCTTCACAGCCGGGCTGAGTTAGAATCTGTTAGAGTCAGAGTTACGCTCAAAAAAAACGGCTTTTTTC
>CAYPOX010000231.1:0-1709 GCA_964412525.1 uncultured Caulobacterales bacterium | reverse complement strand
CATGTCATGCAATCCGATGCGTGAGGGCGGGTAGCAACCAACAGGCGCCAGCCCCGCATGCCCATCCGCGCCGCTGTCCGCCACAGGGAACACGCCGTTCCAGATATTGGCGATGGCTTCGCCATTAGGGCCGAGCGCGCCGGAGTCAGGGCGCGCCTTATCCGGCAGACCGAGGCTGGCGGCGTATTCCCATTCAACCGCGTTGGGGATCCGCCCCCCCGCCCATTTCGCGTAGGCGCGCGCGTCATTGAGCGACACGTGAATGACCGGGTGCTGTCCGCGTTCGTCAATGGTCGAGCCCGGCCCCTCTGGCGCGCGCCAGGTCGCCCCCCGCGTCAACCGCCACCATGTCCGCCGATCCTGGGGCGTCTCTCCACCAACGAAGGTCGCCGATCCAGCCCCAACTCGCTCCTTTTCAGCGTCGGTGACGTACCCCGTCGCCTCAACAAACGCGGTGAATTCAGCGTTGGTCACTTCATGTGACGACATCAAGAACGAGGAGACATGCAGCCGAAGCGTTGGACGTTCTTCTGGATAGACTGGAGCGAAGCCTTTGACGAAAGATCCGCCCGGCACGGCGACAAACCGCGACTTGGAACGCGGCGCCTCGCAGTGCGCTGAATGATCCGACGACGGCTGAAAAAATGCACCGATCACGACGCCGATCGCCAAGCAGGTCCCCGCGACGCCGGCCAGGGCCAGCCGCATCAATCCAAGTCCTTGATCAAGGCATCGACTGACAGAAGCACCACACTTTGCGCCTGCCCAACGCTCAATTCTTGATCATAGCGCAGCCGGCGCCAACTCTGAAAACTGATCGCCAATAAAATTGCCTCCTTAATCCGCGCGCTCTTCGATCCACACTCGCGACACCATGACCGTATTTATTGTCACTTTAGAGGTCAATTCTTTCGCCAGAATGCCTGCTCGGCGAGGGAAAAGCGCCAAGTCCCGACGACACCGTCGCCTTGTGATCGACGAAACGGCCTGGAGCGCTACGGGGTTCCAATTGCTCCCAGTTTTGACCTCGGCGTCACCCGCGAAACGCGGGGTCAAAACGGCTGATCGATAGACTCGGCGCCCATCGAGCGGACACGCCGCCCACTCTAGACAGCTTAGGCTCGCGAAAACTCTGACGCTTATATCTTGTAGCGTTCTTTATTCATTGAGCTTCTTGGACACGGCGCCAAATCGATTTCCTGCAGAGAAAGCCGACACACCCTCTTGACGACCATCGTGTCTCCTTCATGCGCCAAAGGTCCGTCGACTGTGACATCGCGCTTCGGGCTCCAAACTGCGCCATCGTCATACTTTCCGCCGGACTTCGCGACCATGTCCGATATGATGGCCCGGCCAAGATGCGGGAAATCCTCGATCTCGGTGTCGTCTGGTCGAAACGCCTTTACGATCGCGCCGCAGATCCTCGCGTCGCATGGAGCGATATCCACGTGAAGATAGACGCCCTCGTCCCCGTCGGCGCGCCAAAGGCCCGTAACGTCACTAGCGGCGGCAGATGCGAAAACTGCGACGGTGGAAGCTGATTGGCCCGCATTTTACAGCGCGCTCGCGATCGTGAAACGTTGGCGCGGAAGGTGCGTGACCGTCGAGGAGCCGGCGACAGACCGTGCTTGAGAAGCCAACGTTCCCTGATCCGCGTGGTGAGCCCGACAGGATTCGAACCTGTGACCCACTGATTAAAAGTCACACGG
>CAYPOX010000230.1:0-1766 GCA_964412525.1 uncultured Caulobacterales bacterium | reverse complement strand
GACCCGCGCCTTGCTCGTTACGGCTGCTTCCTTTCGGACCTGACCGGGTTGGCGAGGGGCCCGTCCGCAGCCAACCTCCCACACGTAATATCGCGCCGGGTCGAAGCGATGACAAGGGCGGGTTGCCCGTCCGCCGCGGGCGCGTCAGAAACGAGACGCCGCTTTCCGGGAGCTACTCATGCCGCATGCGATTCCTTTCACGACCTATGATCTCGACCGCGCCGAGGATCGGCGCGCCGATCCGGGTTGGATTGCGGAGAGAGCCGATGCGGAGACCGCGCTATATGCGGCGCTGTGGCGCGGCAAACCATTGATGACCGGCGACGGCGCCGAGTGGCGGGTGTCGTGGTTGTCGGCGTCCGACGTGGCCACCATTCGATCCGAAAACATTCCGTCTGTCTTTTTGGGAGTCGACCAACAGGGTCAGCCGCGCTTCGCTCTTGATGTGAGCGCTTTGGAAGGTCCGGAGCCGACAGGGCCATTGTCCGGCCACGGGCGGTTTGAGGATTTGCGGATGGCGGCCGTGGGCCTTGCGGCCGGTGAAGCGGGCGTCATGGCCCAAGCCAAATCGCTGCTTGATTGGCATGCGCGTCATCGTTTCTGCGCGGTGTGCGGCACGCCGACCGACATGCGCTATGGCGGCGCTCGCCGGGTTTGCCCCAATTGCGGCGCGGAGCACTTTCCGCGCGTCGATCCCGTCGTCATCGTTCTTGTGAGTCATGGGGAGCGCGTGCTCTTGGGTCGTGGACCGCAATGGCCGAAGGGGTTCTTTTCCGCGCTCGCAGGATTTGTGGAGCAGGGTGAGACGATCGAAGCGGCGGCTATCCGCGAAGTGCGCGAAGAGACAGGCGTTTTGATCGGGCAGGTTCGGATCGTCGCGAACCAACCTTGGCCTTGGCCGTCCTCTTTGATGATTGGATGCACGGCGACGGCGGAGACCACGGACATCAACGTCGACGGCGTCGAAATCGAACAAGCCCGTTGGTTCGAGCGCCGCGATGTGGAGCGCATGCTCCGGGGCGACGGCCCGGGAAAAACGAGCGCGCCGCCAAGCGTGGCCATCGCCCATCACTTGATCCGAGCATGGCTTGGTTTGACTGACGCAACCCCCGATGACCTTTGAACGGACCGTTGCGGTCGCGTTTTGCGCCTGCGAAGATCCGGACCATGTCTGAAGCGCTTTCTCTCGACGCGCCCGATGCGGCGCTCCCGGCCACGGCGGCGGACGTGCATGCGGCGGCGGCGCGGATCGCCGGACAGGTGATCCGGACGCCCATGATCCGCGCGGAGCGGCTCAGCGCAGAGACCGGCGCCGACATTTGGCTGAAGCTGGAGTCCTTGCAATTCACGGGCGCCTTCAAGGAGCGCGGCGCGCTCAACATGCTTGCGGCCCTGTCGCCGGAGCAGCGCGCGGCGGGAGTGGTGGCCGCCTCGGCGGGCAATCACGCCCAAGGCTTGGCCCATCACGCCCGTCGATTGGGCGTGCGGGCGACCATCGTGATGCCCCGCAACACGCCGGATGTGAAGGTTCGCAAGACGCGGGAATTGGGCGCCGAAGTGATCCTCACCGGCGACGGTTTCGACGATTGCGCCAGCGTCGTCGACGATCTCGTGGCGACGCGGGGCCTTTCGCCCATCCCGCCTTTTGATCATCCCCTGGTGATCGCCGGCCAAGGCACGATCGCGCTGGAAATGCTGGACGACGCGCCCGAATTGGACGTCATCGTCGCGCCGATCGGCGGCGGCGGGCTGATCTCCGGCGTGGC
>CAYPOX010000229.1:0-1789 GCA_964412525.1 uncultured Caulobacterales bacterium | reverse complement strand
GATAAGCACGTCCGTTTTGTCGACGATATGATGCTTCAGCGCGGCGATCACGTGGATCCCCACCAAGACCAGGATGGTCCATGCCACCACCGAATGGGCCGCGGTCATCGCCCCGCCCAATGGCTTCCAATTGGGCACCAAATCCGGAACGCTGAACGGCCCAAGCCGGATCGGGAACTGCGCATAAAGCGGGCTCGACTGGACGAGCACGATCCCGATCAAAGGCTGCGCCAAAATCGCCGCATAGAGCAGGCCATGTCCGGCATGGGCCGCCCGGCGCTCCAAGCCCTTCATGTCGTCGGGCAGTTTGGGAACCGGATGGAAGGCGCGCCAGAGCAATCGGCCGAGGACCATGGCGAACACGATGAACCCGGTGGTCTTATGCCACTGGATCATCTGAATGCGCAGTTGGAGGTCCTCAAGATCCTCAAACCACCAGCCAAACGGCACCATAGAGAGGATGAGGATCGCCAGGATCCAGTGAAACGCTTTGGAGACCGCGCCCCAACGCGCCTCCGTATTCGCGACCTGCATCGCCCTTCCCCCTAATTGTCCGATCGGCGCGCCGTCAGATCGATGATGACCGTGATCGAATCCGACACGCCATTCTCGCCCGGTTCGCCGACGCCGAACGCGGTACGATCGAGCGCCGTCTCGCCGGTGACCTTCGCGACCCCGCCGGTCTCTTCAAACCGAAAGGGCAAGTCGACGTCCTGGGTTTCGCCGTTCAAGGTCAGGCGTCCGGGCGCGATGAAGCTGTCGCCGTCGGCGCGGAATCCCTCAACCTCATAGCGGGCTTGGGGCGCATCCTTGGCGCCCAACCAGGACTTTGCGGTCGCACGCTCGTCCGAGCTTTTCATGGTGAGCGAATCGAGATCGATCGTCACCACGGCGCGTCCGGCGTCCGGCGCGGCGGGATCAAACACGATCTCCGCGTCGAAGGTCTCAAAGGCGCCCTCGAAGTTCGAGCCATATTGCGCGCCCACGAACCGGATCTCGCTGGCCTTCTCGTCCAGCGTCCAAGTCTGCGCCTCTGCGGCCCCGAACAAGACGGCCGCCGCCGCCGCCATCATCCCCATTCGCATGTCCCGCACTCCTCGTCGGTGGGTCGGACCCGCGCCGACACGCGGGCCCGCCCGATATACGCCGTCAGCCTTCGGCGGCTTCCGTGTGGATCGTCAGTTTCACGTCGTCGGACAGGTTCGGAACATAGGTCGTCATGCCGAATTCCGAACGCTTGATCACGGCGGTGGCCGAGAAACCCGCCGTCATCTTCTTGTTGAACGGGTGCGGTCCCATCTGATTGAGCGTCACGTCCAGGGTCACCGGCTTGGTGACGCCGAGAAGCGTCAGATCGCCCGTCACTTTGGCGGTCTTCTCGCCGGTCACATCCACCTCCGTGCTGGTGAAGGTGATGGTCGGATGGTTCTCGACGTCGAAGAAGTCATCATTGCGAAGGTGCTCGTCCCGGGCCTCCCAGGCCGTGTCCAAGCTTGCGGCTTGGATGGTGGCTTCAACACGGCTGGCGGACGGATCTTCTTGGTCAAGATAAATAACGCCGTCGAAGTCTTTAAATTGACCGACATTCGTGGAGAAGCCGAGATGGTTCACCTCGAACAGAATCTGCGTGTGCGAACGGTCCAGTTCAAACTTTTCCGCTGCAGTGGCGCCGGTCGCGATCAACGCCGCGGCCGCGACGCCGGTGAGGATGGTTTTCATGGTTCGTCTCCCGATTACCCAGCCCGGCGGCGGCCGCCCGCCTCTGGTGCGACCGGTTGTAACAAGGCGG
>CAYPOX010000228.1:0-1805 GCA_964412525.1 uncultured Caulobacterales bacterium | reverse complement strand
TCGCCCAAACTGATTTCGGCCGCCTCGGTCGTCATGCGGCCTCCGACGCCTCGGCTGTGTCGTTGGAGGCTTTCCTGCGCTTCGCACGTTTTGCCTCTTTCAGTTCCGCCTCAAGGTCGTCGCGCAGGCGATCCTTGAAGCGCGCGAGGATCGCCGCGTCGTCTTCGCTCAGGCGGTCCTCGGCGGCGTCGGCGGCCTCTTCATCGTCATAGGCGCGAGCGAGTTCGATGAGCTTGTCCATCGCGCGGGGTTCGCCCGCCATGCCTTTGGTCAAGAGCTTCAAAATGAGGGCTTCCATGGCGGAGACGTTTTCCGTCACGCCGTCGCGATGGACCGTGACGCCTGTCGACAAAGCCTCGCGGACGATCGAGCGAAAGCCCTTCGCGCCCTTAGGACGACCTTTCGGATTGCCCGATTGGCCGGCCTTGAAGCGCGTCTCTTCCGGCGGTTTGCCATATCCCACGTCGTGATCCCGCGGTTGTTTCTCAAGCATGGGCGATCTCCAATGTCGGATCCTTGGCTGTTGCGTCGACACGACCGATGCGCTCGGGCGCGGCCCCGCCGGCGTCCTCCCAACGCCGCAGGATCACGTCGCCATAGCGCGGCTCGCGTTCGATCACCGCCGCGCGTCGCCCGACCCGTTCGGCCGCCAGCAGGGTCGAGCCCGAGCCCGCAAACGGGTCCAAAACCCAATCGCCGCGATCGCTGGCGTCTAAGATCGCGTCCGCCAAGAGCGCGACCGGCTTCACGGTCGGATGGTCGGCGAGATCCTGGGCGCGGGACGCGCTGAAGCTTGAGGCTCCGGGATGAATCCAAAGGTTGGAGCGGTTCCGCCCCCATCGCCCCAGCGCCACATGGTTGCGGCGCTTGGCGGGACTTTTGCGGAAGACCAACACCTCTTCGTGCTGGGAGCGATAGAAGGACCCCATGCCGGCGTTGGTCTTGCCCCAAACGCAGAGGTTTTCGAGCCCGTCGAAGACGGCCTCGCCCGCGGCCAGCGCCTCGCGCAGATGCCGCCAATCCATGAAAACGTAAGCCAGACCGCCATCAACGAGGCGTTCCGCGCTGAGCCTCATGAAGCGTTCGAGAAACTCTTGAAAAGCCGGCGCGGTCATCTCGCCTGTCGCCATCGCGAAGTCGGGTCTCGTGTTCCGGTTTCGAGACGTCGAGACATGGCCGGCGATCGGCACATTGTAGGGCGGATCGGTGAGGAGAAGCGCCGCCGCGTTCTCGCCCAAAGCCCCATCGTGAGACGCCGGCTCCCGCGCATCGCCGCAGACCAAAACATGACCGCCAAGCCGCCAGACATCGCCGAGCCGCACCCGTTGCGGCGTGTCCGCCATTGCGGGAATGGCGGGCTCGGCCGCGTGGTCGGTTGGAGGCGAGAGCAGAATGTCGATCTCCGGCGTCTCGAACCCGGTGATCGTGACGTCGAGATCGACCGCCACCTCCGCCAAGGCGCCAAGCTCGATCGCCAAGAGATCCGCGTCCCAGCCGGCGTTCTCGGCAAGCTTGTTGTCGGCGATGACGTAAGCGCGCTTCTGCGCCTCGCTCAAATGATCGAGGCGGATCGTGGGGACCGCCGTCAACCCTAAGCCCCGCGCCGCCTCAAGCCGGCCATGGCCGGCCAAAACGCCATCGGCCTCATCGATCAAAATAGGATTGGTCCAACCAAACGCCTCGATCGACCGTATGAGCTGCGCGATTTGACGATCGGAGTGGGTGCGCGGGTTCGAGGCGCGCCCGTGCAGATCGCCGACCGCGCGCCAAACAACATCAAGATCTTGGGCTTGTTTGCTCACGAG
>CAYPOX010000227.1:0-1844 GCA_964412525.1 uncultured Caulobacterales bacterium | reverse complement strand
CCCCGCCCCGCCGGCGGGGGCTGCGGTGTGTGTGGGGGGGGGGGTGGGGGGGCGGCCGGGGCCCCCCCCCCCCGACTCGCCGCGCGGTCGACTTGCGCCGACAGCCGTCAGCGGGAAAGCTGGACGCGTTGCAAGGGCGAGGGGGCGTCATGAAAACTCATCTTTGGTGGATCGCGGCGATGGTCGCGACCGCATCCGTCAACGCGGCGGCGGCGCAGACCGATGATTCCGCACCGCCCGCTGTCGAGGCTGAAGATCAGTCGTCCGTCACCGAAGGCTCGGTTTCGATCGGACGAAACCGGATCGACTATGAGGCGACCTCCGGCCTGATGGTCATGCGGGATGACGACGGAAACCCCAAGACGACGTTCGGCTACACGGCGTATCAGAAGACGCGCGTCGCCGATCCTGCCGAACGACCCATCCTCTTCGCCTATAATGGCGGTCCAGGGTCCGGTTCCATGTGGCTGCATATGGGCATTCTCGGGCCGCGCCGCGTCGTGCTGAACGATCCGGGCCACACGGGACCAGCGCCCTACGCCCATGTGAACAATGAACACTCCGTCCTCGACGTCGCCGATCTGGTCATGCTTGATCCGCCAGGCACCGGCTTCTCTCGTCTGATGGAGGGAACCGAGCCGGAGGAGTATTGGGGCGTGGACCAAGACGCTGCCGTCGTCTCCAAATTCATCGCCCGTTTCACGACCGAGCATGGCCGTTGGCGATCGCCGAAGTTTCTGCTCGGAGAGAGTTATGGCGGCATGCGGTCCGGCGCCGTGGCCCATCAACTTTTGAGCGCGCACAATTTGGCGCTCAACGGCGTGATTCTCGTGTCGCCCTTTATGGACAGCGTCGCGGGGCGTGACGGCGTCGGCATTGATGTGGCGCACGCACTCTTCTTGACGACATTCGCCGCGACAGCCTGGTATCACGACCTATTGGAAGACAAGCCGGATGACCTTCGCGCATATCTGGATGAGGTCCGGAGTTTTGCGGACAGCGACTACCTGCTGGCGCTTCACAAGGGCAACCGACTTTCGACAGACGAAAAGAGCGCCATCGCTTCTCGTCTTGCGGCCTATACGGGGACCGATCCGGACTATTGGCTGCGCGCCAATCTTCGGGTCGCCCATCCGCAGTTCTTGCAAGAACTTCAAAGGCGTCGCGGGCGCGTCACCGGCCGCGCCGACTCCCGCTATGACGGGATCATGATCAACCCGCTTGGCGAACGCATGGATTACGATCCCTACGCGTCATCCGTTTTGGCCGCCTATATTGCGACCTTCAATGATTACATGACCGAGACGCTTCAATTTGGTCGGGACCGCACCTATCGCGGCTCGGCGGGTCTTTGGCGGCATTGGGACTACGCGCACCAAGCGCCGGGGACGTCCTATCGGACACCCTCAGCCATCACGCGCATCGACCTGGAACAGGCCATGAAACGTGAACCATCCATGCGTGTCTTGGTCCAACAGGGCTATTTCGATATGGCGACCCCGGTCGGGGCCACCGACTATTTTGTTGACCATATGGATCTGACGCCGGAAGAGCGCGCCCGCATTGAGGTCGCCTATTACGAAGCGGGCCACATGATGTATGTCCATGACGGCTCGATCGAGGCTTATGCCAGCGATCTCCGCCGCTTCATCCGAGACAGCCTGCCCAACTAACCGGCCCCAGCATGCCGGTCGGATGCGCGTTTTTGATCGGCGCGCCCCGGTTCCAGCGGGGCGCGCCGAGATCGTGTCGACCTTCGCGGATGGAACGCCGCACGAGGCCCGTTAAAACAATCCGTCCGGTTCCGCCGACAGGGTAAGCGCAAGCGCCGGATCGACGCCGGG
>CAYPOX010000226.1:0-1886 GCA_964412525.1 uncultured Caulobacterales bacterium | reverse complement strand
GGACGTGCGAATTCCCCAGGGGTCGTTGCTGAAACCCGAGTTTCCCGCCGCCTTGTCTTGTCGGACTCACGCTCTCGGGCGGATCTTCGACATTTTGGGCGGTCTCCTTGGGCAAAGACAGCCGGACTTTCTGAACGCGGCCGGATTCTCATCCAGTCCGCACCTCATGTATTCGGGTTTCACGAAATCTGGCGACTGGTACCAGTTGTTTCAGATCGGTTTTGGCGGCATTCCAGGCCGGCCGATCGGCGACGGACCAGACGGACATTCGCTGTGGCCGGGCTTCACCAATGTGCCCAACGAGTTTTTGGAGCGATACTTTCCGCTCCGCATCGTGCGCTATGAGACCGCGGCGGATACGGGCGGCCCAGGTCTGCATCGGGGCGGCAACGGCATTCACATGACCTATGAGTTTTTGGAGACCGGCGTCATCGCCATCCATGACGACCGATGGTTCACTTATCCATGGGGCGTGAATGGCGGCGAACCGGGCGCACGCTCCTCAAAAATCATGGAGCGGAAGGATGGTTCGCGCGAGGTGGTCGGCGCCAAGGTCGACGGCATCCGCGTCACCGAGGGGGACCGACTCCATTTCGTGACGTGGGGAGGCGGCGGGTGGGGCGATCCCATGTCCCGCGATCCGTCCTTGGTGGCGTTGGAGGTGAAGCGCGGCCTCGTCACGCAAACAGGGGCCCGCGCTTACGGGGTGGTGGTCACGGACGACCATCGCGTGGACTCAGACGCCACCGCAGCGCTGCGTGAGGATATGAAGAGCCAGCGCGGAACGTCGGATGCGGTTTTCAACTTTGGGCCGAGCATCGATGCGCTGCGGAACGCAAGCATGGCCGAGACGGGCCTGCCCGCGCCGCGTCAGCCGGAAACGGCGTGACGCGCCGGGACCGGCCGCCTTCCCGCCGACGCTCGTTTTATCGGGCGTCCGCCTCGCCGCGTCTCTTGCGGAAATCCGACAAGACCTCATTGAAGGTTTGAACGAGCGCTTGCTCATCCTTCACGGATTGATTGTGAAGGACGGTGCGACGGATGGAATTGACCGTCGAGCTCTCAAGGCACTCCCGATAGGCGGCGACGTCGCGCTGGTAGGCCTTCACGGCGCGGAATGTCTCGAAGATGTCTTTCTCGCTGACCGAAGTGGGATCGAGCGCCACGTTGGGCGCAGTGGGTTCCTCACAGCGGGCCGCGGCATGGGCGGCGACGCTCGTCACGCACAACACGGCCAGTACGCCGAAGACGGTTTTCATATCCTTCCCCCGTATAGTCCGAAGCGTTCTTATGGCTTTGGTTGTCCACGACTTTCGTATCTGCGGCGAAAAAACGCAACACGGATCTCTGCATAAACTTGGGCGGGGCCAAGCGTTTAGAGCATCTGATCAGCCCCCAAAGGCGGGTCCACTCCGAGTGTTAGTAGACCTCGATTGTTTGATCCATAGGGATACGCGTTTCCGGCGCTGGCGGCCGCCAACCCCGGGATCCATGCGGGCGCACTTGGTTGTAGTGACGTCTCCATTGCTCGATGACGATCCGGGCTTCTTTCAACGAGCAGAAGATTTCTCCGTTGAGCAGCTCGTCGCGGAGCCGGGCGTTGAAACTCTCGACATACCCGTTCTCCCATGGCGAGCCAGGTTCGATGTACGCGGTCTTGGCGCCGACGGCGGCGATCCAGTCTCTGACAGCTTGAGCGATGAATTCGGGACCGTAGCACATCACGAAGGCGGGGCGAGAAGGTCGTTACGCTCAGCTTTGCTGAGCGTAACGCCAGGGCAGCAGCTGGTCGATCCGAGAGATCTTGTGCTCGGCGATGGTCCCGAGAACGTGGGTGAGCCATGCCTGGGGATCGACGCCGTTGAGCTTGGCGGTTTCGATCAAGG
>CAYPOX010000225.1:1614-1890 GCA_964412525.1 uncultured Caulobacterales bacterium | reverse complement strand
CGCTCGTGAATATCTTATCCCGTTCCGCGATCCCGACGGTCATGGCGTTGACGAGGACGTTCGCGTCATAGCCTCGGTGGAAATTCGTCTCGCCGCCGACGGTCGGAACTCCCACGCAGTTGCCGTAGCCTCCGATCCCCGCCACCACGCCGGCCAGCAAGCGAGGGGTGTTCGGGTTGTCCCAGCTTCCGAAGCGGAGCGCGTTCAGATTGGCGACCGGGCGCGCCCCCATGGTGAAGACGTCGCGCAAGATGCCGCCCACTCCGGTCGCCGCGC
>CAYPOX010000225.1:0-1604 GCA_964412525.1 uncultured Caulobacterales bacterium | reverse complement strand
ATGGCTCGATGAAGCTCGGGTGATTGTGGCTCTCCATCTTGAAGACGGCGACGAGCCCGTCGCCGATGTCGACGACGCCCGCATTCTCGCCAGGCCCATGAACCACGCGCGGCCCGGTGGTCGGAAACTTTCGAAGCTGCGTCTTAGACGACTTGTAGGAGCAGTGCTCCGACCACATAGCCGTGAACAGGGCCACTTCGGTTTCGTTCGGCTCCCGGCCGATGAGTTCTTTGGCGCGGTCATATTCGTCCGGCTTCAGGCCGTGCCGGGCGGCGAAGGCGCGCATGTCTTGGGCGGCGGGCGGGGCGGCGTCGAGAGTCATGCGCCTCCCGTAGCCCGCCGCACGCGCCTTGTCATGTCCGCGCGCGCAGCCTCACCCGTCCGTCGGAGGCAAGGCGTAGAAAAATCGTTCCTCGACGATCTTGCCGTCCCGCACCGTGTAGACGCCCAACTCGTCCATGGGCACGCGTCCATGGTCTTTCATGGTGGCGTCCATCACAAAACGGATGACGAACTGGTCCCCATGGACATATGGCCCAAGAACCTCCGAGCTATGCATCTCCAGCACTTGCTCGTCCCACCATTCATGCTTCTTCGTGAGCTGGTCGAGCCCTTCGCAGCGCGCATGCGCGCCGCCTTCGGGCTCCAAGCTCACCACATTCTCTGACCAATAGGCGTTTTGGGCCGCTTCCATCTGGCCGTCGCGCAGCATGTCCGTGAACCGCTGCGCAATCGTCTTCACGTCCGTCATTATCCTCTCCTCTTTGTCCCGCGACCCCGCGTTCTTATTTTGTTCTCGCCCAGACCGGGAGTCAACGCCCTAGTCGCGCTTAGGCGGAGACGGTCTCCATAGCGCCTTGAAAAAACGCGAGGCCGTCCGCGCCGCCCGCCGTGTCGGCGTCGACCGCGCGATCGGGATGGGGCATCAGTCCCAAAACGCGGCGGTTCGGCGACAACACGCCCGCGATGTCGTTCTGGCTGCCATTCGGGTTGTCGAGATAGCGAAAAGCGACCCGGTCTTCGTCCTCCAGGCGTCGAAGCGCGTCGTCGTCAGCGGCGAAACATCCTTCCCCATGGGACGTGACGAACCGAACGATCTGCGCGCGGGCGTAGCCGCGCGTGAAGGGGCTCGCCGTGGTCTCCACGCGAAGAGCCTCCAGCCGGCAGACGAAATGCATGCCCTGGTTCCGTACGAGCGCCCCCGGCAAAAGGCCCAACTCGCATAGGATTTGGAAACCGTTGCACACGCCGACCGTCGGCGCGCCCGCCTTTGCGGCCTTCGCCACCGCGGGCATGATCGGCGCGCGGGCCGCCATGGCGCCGGCGCGCAGATAATCGCCATAGGAGAAGCCGCCCGGAATGACGATCAAATCCGCCGGGGGAAGCTCCGTCTCCTGATGCCAAACATAAAACGATTCAAAGCCGGCCCGGCGGGTTGCGTCCAAGGCGTCGCGATCGCAATTGGAGCCCGGAAACCGGATGACGGCCGCCTTCATTGATCGCACGTCACTCGATGATGTCGACGCGGTAATCCTCGATCACCGCATTGGCCAAGCGCCGGTCGCACATCTCTTTCACGCGTTTTTCGGCGACGGACGGGTCGG
>CAYPOX010000224.1:0-1936 GCA_964412525.1 uncultured Caulobacterales bacterium | reverse complement strand
GCCGCGCTCACGCTCCTGGTCGTTGGAGTCCATGGCGCGTTCGGCCACTTGCTGATTGTCGCGTACGGCGCCGGATTGCTTCAGCAATTGATCGACGAGGGTGGTCTTGCCGTGGTCGACGTGGGCGACGATGGCGATGTTGCGCAGACTCATGGCGGCTCCGGACATGGGATTGTGGGGAGCTAGCATGCACGTCCCCTCGCGCCAAACGCGGACCGGACTTATGAGCGTCGAAACGATCATGCGCGCGCGCCCGCGTCTCGGCACGGCCGGTTCACCAAAGCCGCAAGTTTGGCATATTTTTTCCTCGCGATCTGGCGTTGCGGCATAGGCGGTGCAAAATTGATGCTTTAACTCCCATTTAGGCGAAACAGGCTTGTCAACGCGGAGAGGCGCGTTAGCATCTGCAGCATAGAGTTGAAGGAGACCGCTGATGCGGCAAACACGTCATAAGACTGCGCGCGCCGAAGCGGCGACCGTTTCGCCTGACGCCCGGTTGGTGTCTCTCGGCGTATTGACGCTCGTAATTCTCCTCCTCCTCGTCGGTGGGGCGGGTTCGTTTTGAGCGTTTGAAGTTCAGCGAACCCCGAAAACCCCGCCCGGTCCCGCCGAGGCGGGTTTTTCATATCAAGGAGCGCCGATGCCGACCCGACGACCCAGCGCCGCGATCACGGAAGGAGCCGCACGCGCCCCGGCCCGCGCCATGTTGCGTGCGGCCGGCTTGGACGATGACGATTTTCGCAAGCCTTTGATCGCGGTCGTCAACACCTGGACGACGGTGACGCCTTGCAACATGCATCTCGACGGCTTGGCCGCCCATGTTCGCGAGGGCGTGCGCGCGGCGGGCGGCGTGCCCTTCGATTTCAACACTATTGTGGTGACGGACGGCATCGCCATGGGATCCGACGGCATGCGGTGTTCGCTCATGTCGCGGGACTGCATCGCGGACTCCGCCGAATTGGCCGTCCGCGGCCATTGTCTCGACGCGATGGTGTTCCTGGTCGGTTGCGACAAGACGATTCCGGCCGCCGCCATGGCGGCTGCGCGCATGAACGTGCCCACGGTGGTCCTCTATGGCGGGTCGATCATGCCGGGGCGTCACAAAGATCGCGACGTGACCATTCAAGACGTGTTTGAGGCGGTGGGAGCCTGCGCGGCCGGTAAGATCACGGAGCATGAGCTTGGCGAAGTGGAGCGGACGGCGTGTCCCGGCGCCGGCGCCTGCGGCGGTCAATTCACCGCCAACACCATGAGCCTCGCCATGACGTTTTTGGGCTTGAGCCCCATGGGCGCGAACGACATCCCCGCCGTGCATGGCGATAAGGCGAACGCCGCCGAAGCTTGCGGCAAGCTCGTCGTCGAAGCATTCCACGCAGATCGCAAACCGCGCGACTTGATCACGGCGACCGCGCTGCGAAATGCGGCGACAGCCGTGACGGCCACGGGCGGCTCGACCAATGCGGTCTTGCACCTCTTGGCGATCGCGCGGGAGGCGGGCGTGGATTTTGACATCGACGCCTTCCACGACGTGTCCCGCGAAACGCCGGTGATCGGCGATTTGAAGCCGGGCGGCCGCTTCATGGCGCCGGATTTCTTCAAAGCTGGGGGCGCGCCGCTTTTGGGTCGTGTCCTCGCGGATGCGGGCATGATCCAGGATGCGCCGACGATCAACGGCCGCAGCCTGTTGGAGAATTGCGCGGCGATGGCGGATTTGTCCGGCCAAGAAGTGATCCGCGCGATCGACGCGCCGGTGAAGCCGCGCGGCGGGTTTGCAATCCTCTATGGCGATCTTGCGCCGGAAGGATGCGTCGCCAAGCTTTCGGGCCATGACGTCGCCCATTTTGAAGGCCCGGCGCGGATCTTCGATAGCGAGGAAGTCTGTTTCGCCGCGGTTCAGTCGGGCTCCCGGCAGCAGCGTCGCCGACGACTGAATCCG
>CAYPOX010000223.1:0-1974 GCA_964412525.1 uncultured Caulobacterales bacterium | reverse complement strand
CAATCCACCACCGACCGACCCGTGGTGCAGCACCCCAATCGCCCCCGCCTTCATCCCCCGCGCAAACTCCGCGGCATAGGCCTTCACCTCCGGCTGGTTGATGTGGACGAAGACGTCGAACGACCAGATCGCATCGACCGAGTCCTCTGGCGCTTCTTTGACATAAAGTAGACTGTCAGACTGAAACTTTCCAACAAAATCCTGCTCGCCGCCGCTGCGTCAGTGGCTCTCCTGGGCGCCACTAACGCGTCCGCATGCTCCACAACTGTGAATCTCGTTAATGCGACGGGAGCCAATATTGAAATCGTTCGATACGGGACGACGCTCGCTGGACAGAAAGCCGTCGGCAAGATTCAACTGAAGAAGCGTACGCTTATTCTCGCCGCCGGTTCTCGTGCCGCGGTCGTGCTGCCCACCAGCCGCAAGAAGAAAAAGACGTTTAAGGTCTCCGCTAAAAATTACAGTTATGCCGCCGGCAAAACAAATTGGGCCCATTCCGGTGATGCGAAATGCCCGCAAGGACACACGATTACCTTTCGGTGACGTTGTTTAAATCTCACGCCAAGTGCACGCGGTGAGGCGACGACGTCATGATGATTACGCCGCCAAAGATCGCTGCGGACGCATCGGCAATGCGTCCGCAGCAATCATGCTCGAGGCGAGTTCGGCCGCATTGCGACGGGCCCGCGCTGTCTTTTACAGCGCCACATCAAGGGCGCTGCAGTTTTCGCGGTTAAGCGGTCTTAAGCAGACGCCATGTTTATTGCGGCGCTCGGTTTGATCGCCGCCGGCTTTGAGCCGAACCGCGGCGCCGGTCAGGCCCGGCTCGACTCGCCCCATTCGGCGCCGTCGCGCTTTCGGCCTCGAAACCACATCCGCGCCATCAGCTTGTCGCGGAGCAGCAGTTGATGGCGCAAGACCACCACCAGATGCGCGACAATCGCCGCCAAGATCACCCAGCCGGAGACGATGTGGATCCATTTCGCCGCGACCGCGAGCACTGGGATCTTGCCGATCGGGTTGGAGAGCTTCACCAGCTCGAAAAAGTGGACGCCGTAATCGGCCGCCATGACATAGACGTAGCCGCTGATCGGCATCACCAGCATGCCCGCGTAAAGCAGCATCTCATAGCCATGGACGAATTTCTTCTCGCGCTCGGTCAGGCCCGCGGCCCAGGCCGGCAGCGCGTCAAGGGTCCTATTGACGATCCGCGCCAGAATAATCGCAAGCGCCACCAGCCCGATCGATTTGTGCCAGCTAAAAAAGTACCCTGTTCCAACGCCCAACACGGCGCCTTTTCCGAAATGCTCCAGCATCGCGTGGGCGGAAAAATACTGAAACACGAACAACACGACGATGCTCCAATGAAACAGCTTCGTCAGGATCCCGTATTCACGCGGCGTATTCAAAATGGCCATGGCGCGCCCTCCTTCTCTTGGCAGCCCAACGCAGGCGACGACCTGCAAGGGGCCGTCGGCTGAGAAGCCAGGAGGGTTGCGTTTTTTTTCGCTGCGACGGTCAGGCGGCCTCGGCCCGGCCGGCTTCGGCCAGCTTCGCCAATTCCTTGGCCAGTTGATAGGCGCCCTTCACACGGGCGGCGGGGTCTTCCCAGGCGCGCCGCACCACCAGCTTGTGATCCGGCTTGAGCTTGGCGTGCTGCTGCGGATTGGACAGCAGCGCGGCCAGCCCGGCCGGATTGGCGAATTGGTGATTGCGGAACTGCAGCGTGGCGCCTTTCGGACCGCCGTCCAGGCGCTCGACGCCGGCGCGGCGGCACATGCCCTTGATCTGGACCACCCGCAGCAGGCTCTCGACCTCTTTCGGCGGTTTGCCGAAGCGGTCATGCAGCTCCGCGCCGAAGCCCATCAGCTCTTCCTTGGAGGCGAGATCCGAAAGCCGGCGATAGAGGCTGAGCCGAACGTCCAGATCCTCGACATACGTCTCCGGAATGAGCACCGGCACGCCGAGATTGAT
>CAYPOX010000222.1:0-1995 GCA_964412525.1 uncultured Caulobacterales bacterium | reverse complement strand
GCCATGGACGCTGTCGAACGCCTCTGCGAAGCGCACAGGATCGATGCCCGGCAATGGGATATAGGTTCCGAGCCGGTACACGATCAACGCGCCCAGCGTGAACAGAATCCGTTTCTGCAGCTCCTGCGCCTTGGCGAAGGAGCCGAAACTCATATTGGCGGCGAGCTGTTCTGCGGCGGAGGCCATCCGCGTCCTCCTTCTTTCGGAAAGCGGCGCTCAAAATGCGCCGATGCGGTCGCCGCGCTTAGGCGGCGTTCGCCGTCCCGGCGCCGACGATCTCGACGGCCCCGCCCGCCTTCTCCACCGCGTTCACGGCGGCCTTCGAGGCGTGGTTCACCTTTAAGGTCAATTTCGTCTTCAACTCGCCCTTCGCCAACAAGCGCACGCCGTCTTTCTTGCGGCGCAAAACGCCCGCATTCACCAGGGCGTCCGCATCAACCGGCGCCGCTGCGTCGAGCTTTTTCGCGTCCACGGCGGCTTGGAGACGATCAAGATTCACGATCACGAACTTCTTCGCCAGCGGGTTGTTGAAGCCACGCTTTGGAAGACGCATGTGGATCGGCATTTGGCCGCCCTCAAAACCCTTGATCGCCACGCCCGACCGTGACTTCTGGCCTTTGACGCCGCGTCCCGACGTCTTGCCCAAGCCCGAGCCCACGCCGCGACCCACCCGTTTACGCGGTCGGCGGGCGCCCGGATTGTCCCTCAATTCGTGCAGCTTCACGTTTCACTCTCCCGGAGGTCGGCGCGTCACGCCTCCTCAATGATCTCCACCATATGGGCGACTTTGGCGATCATGCCACGCACGGCCGGCGTATCCGGCAAACGTTTCGTACGGCCGATGCGTCCAAGACCCAGACCCTGAAGCGTCGCGGCCTGATCTTGCGGCCGCCGGATGGGCGATCCGGTCTGGCGCACGGTGATCGCCGGCCCTTTGATTTCGGCTGCGGGACGAATGCGCTGGCGCGCACGCCCTCGCGGCGCGTCCGTGTCGGAACGGCCGGCCTTGTCGGCCCCTGTTTTGGCGGGCGCGGCGGGTTTCGGAGCTGCGGCTTTGTCCGCGGCCCCACCCTTGGCCGGAGCCGCCGCCTTTGCGCCTTCGGCCGCCGCATCTTTGGTCGCAGCCGGCTTCTTACGCGGCGCGACCTTTTTCGGAGCCGGCGCTTCACCGTCTCCAGACGCCGCCGCCTTCTTGGTCGCCGGCTTTTTAGCCGCGCCCGCTTTCGCCGGGGCCGCCGCCGTCGCTTCATCGGAAGCGGCCTTGGCCGGCGCTTTCTTCGCCGCGGGCTTCTTCGCCGGAGCCTTTTTCGGCGCGTCTTGTTCGTTCTCGTCCGACATTCCGATGTTCCTTAGGCTTCCGCCGCTTCCGCCGCGGAGCTCGCGCCATCCCGGCGACGGGCGACCACGTCGCCAACCTTCATGCCCCGCTTGGCGGCCACCGCCCGCGGAGAGGTCTGGGCCTTCAACGCATCGAAGGTCGCGCGGATCATGTTGTAGGGATTCGACGTGCCCTTCGATTTGGCGACCACGTCTTGCACGCCCAGCGACTCGAACACGGCCCGCATGGGACCGCCCGCAATGATCCCCGTGCCTGGGGGCGCCGCGCGGAGCAACACCTTGCCCGCGCCGTGCCGTCCGGACACGTCGTGATGCAGGGTGCGGCCCTCGCGCAAGGGAACGCGGATCATGCCGCCTTTGGCTTGGTCCGTCGCCTTGCGGATCGCCTCCGGAACCTCGCGCGCCTTCCCGGCCCCAAAACCGACGCGGCCCTTTTGATCGCCGACAACGACAAGCGCCGCGAACCCGAAGCGCCGACCGCCTTTGACGACCTTCGCCACGCGATTGATGTGAACGAGCTTATCGGTGAGCTCGTTGTCACGGTCTTCCCGATCGCGTTCCCGCTCGCGTTCGCGTCCTCGCGCCATGCTCGTCTCCTAGAAATCCAGGCCGCCCTCGCGGGCGGCGACCGCCAGGGCTATCACCCGGCCGTGAAAC
>CAYPOX010000221.1:0-1998 GCA_964412525.1 uncultured Caulobacterales bacterium | reverse complement strand
ATCACGCCCGGGCAGTTCGGTCACACTAGGCGGGTGTCCGTTCCGTCAAGCGCGCGCTTGACGCGGATCATGTCGGTGACCGGAATGCCTTCGGTGATGCAGACAGCGAGCGCCAGACCCGCATCGATCGCCTCCATGATGGCGTCGGCGGCGAAGGGCGGCGGCACATAGATTTGGCTGGCGGTCGCGCCCGTGGCGGCGACCGCTTCGGCGACGGTGTCGAACACCGGGCGATCCAGATGGGTTTGTCCGCCCTTGCCTGGGGAAACGCCGCCGACGAGCTGGGTGCCGTAGGCGATCGCCTGTTCGGAGTGGAAGGTTCCGTTCTTGCCGGTGAAGCCTTGCGTGATGACTTTGGTGTCGCGGTCGACCAGCACGGCCATGTCGGTCCCTCCTGTGCGGAAATCGCCGCCGACATAACCCGCCCCCGCGGCCCGCACAAGGCGACGTTGTTGAGCGTTCAACTCTCCGTGCGGGCGCGCTTCTCTAAGGAGTCGATTCGATCGCGGACCGTATCCGGCCAAGGCGCGGGGCGCCGCGTCTTCAAATCGACATTGACGTAAACGAGACGTCCGTCGGCCAGCACCGCATTTTGCCGGAAGGCGGCGAGAACAAGGGCGCAACTCGTGTCGCCCAATTGCCCGACCCGTACGCCGATCTCCAGCACGTCGTCGTAAACCGCCGACTCCCGGAAGTTCGCCTCCGCATTGACGGTGAAGATGTCGAAGCCGGTTTCCTCCTGGTATTCCGGGTAGAGAGCGCCGACGCGTCGCAGATAGGATGCGGCCGCATCGTCGAAAAAGCGGAAGTAATTGGGATTGAAGACCACGCCCTGGGGATCGAGGTCGCCCCAACGTACGGTCAGCGGGTGAAAGACGTAGAACTCTCGGCGCGAGGGCGCGGGCGCATCATTCGGCTTGGGCATGGCGGGCTCCTGGCGCGGATCTCAGCGGGCGTCGATCACCCGGGCGTGTGTGCGGATGAGGTCAAGTATCTTCTTGCCCTGGGCGTAATGGCCCTGGTTTTCCGAAAACCGGATCTCCAGCGGTTGGCCATGGCTGGGCGCGTCCACATGCAGCGCGACATAGCGACCATAGATTTGGGCGTCCTCGCCATGGGGATCGTCCACCACGACCACACGCGTGATCGCGGACAGCTGGACGTAATGCCCATCATTGACGCGGAGAAAGATCGGCCGATCGTTCATGCGACTTTCGTAAGGCCGATTCGCGCGGAAAGCGAGGGGGGAGAGAGGCCGACGGGCGCTAGCGGTCAGGCGAATTTGAGAATCAAACCGATCACGCCATTGACGCCGATCATGACGGCCGTGAGGCGCCAAAACATTGCGTTCACTTTTGAATCGAGGCGCACGATTTCCGCGCGTATGGCGGCGAACTCCGCCTTCATCTCGGCGCGGTGGTCCCGTGCTTCGGCGCGCACGGAGGCGAATTCCGCCTTTGTTTCGGCGCGGTGGTCCCGTGCTTCGGCGCGCACAGAGGCGAACTCCGCCTTCATCTCGGCGCGCACAGAGGCGAACTCCGCTTTCGTCTCGGCGCGCGCCTCGCGCAGGTCCGCCTTGGTCGCGACGCTCTGTTCAAGCGCTTCATGCAAGACGCGCACATGCGCGCGGGCCTGATCCTCCGGGACCCCGCTGTCTTTCAACGCATCAAGCGCGATTTGCGTGTCGAAAAGAACTTGCGCCATTGCGCCAGTCTATGGCGCGGCGAAGCGCCGGGCTAGATCGCCTGGCCGACGGCGTGACGGGGCGCTCTACGCCCCCTTCACCGCCTCGACGATTTTCTTGGCGGCGTTTTTTAGTTATGAGTCGGCGATCACCGAGAGGCCCGATTCGTTCAGGATCTTCTTGCCGAGCTCCACATTGGTGCCTTCGAGCCGCACGACCAACGGCACTTGCAGCCCCACTTCTTTAACTGCGGCGATCACGCCCTCGGCGATCACGTCGCAGCGCATGATGCCGCCGAAGATATTCACCAAGAT
>CAYPOX010000220.1:0-2019 GCA_964412525.1 uncultured Caulobacterales bacterium | reverse complement strand
GCCCAGCTGAAGCCCGAGTCCATAGCCTGAAAAGCCATAGACGATCCCGAAATTGATCGCCTTCGCGCGGCGGCGCACCATGGGATCCATGCCCTCCTGCGGGACCCCGAAAATCTCGCTCGCGGTCATGGCGTGGATGTCCAATCCGTCCTGAAACGCGCGCTTTAAAGCTGGCACGTCCGCGATCTCCGCCAAAAGGCGCAGTTCGATCTGGCTGTAGTCGGCGGAAATGAGAACTTGGCCCTCATCGGCGATAAAGGCGCGCCGAATCATGCGCCCTTCTTCGGTGCGGATCGGGATGTTCTGGAGGTTGGGATCGGTGGATGCGAGCCGCCCGGTTGTGGTCGCCGCCATGGCGTAGCTCGTATGGACGCGGCCGGTCTTGGGATGAATGGCGTCGGCCAGGGCGTCCGCATAGGTCGACTTCAGTTTGGAAATCTTGCGCCACTCAAGAAGCGTCTGCGGAAGATCATGTCCTTCTGCGGCGAGCCGCTCCAACTCGTCGGCGCCGGTCGACCAGGCGCCGGTCTTCGTCTTTTTCCCGCCCGACAAACCAAGCTTGTCGAACAAGATTTCGCCGAGCTGTTTGGGCGAGCCGAGATTGAACCGCTCGCCCGCGTGCGCGAAAGCCTGATCCTCCAAGCGCGCCATGGTCTGGGCGAATTCATGGGACAAACGGGACAATTGGTCCCGATCCACCTTCACGCCGGCCAGCTCCATATCGGCCAAGACGGCCGCGAGCGGACGCTCCAGCGTCTCATAGACCGTCGTGACCCGCGACGAGGCCAGGCGCGGCTTCAGCCGCCGCCAAAGCCGCAGGGTCACGTCCGCATCCTCCGCCGCATAGGTTGTGGCGCGGTCGATCGGGACCTTGTCGAAGGTGACCTGCGCCTTGCCGGTTCCGGCGACCTCCTTGAAGGGGATGCAGGCGTGATCGAGGTGCAGGCCCGCCAATTCGTCCATGCCGTGCCCGTGGAGGCCGCCCTCCATGGCGTAGGACATCAGCATGGTGTCGTCGAAAGCTACGGTCTCGACGCCGCAGCGTTTGAGGACCGCGTAATCATATTTGTAGTTTTGGCCGATCTTGAGGATCGCGGGGTCTTCCAGGATCGGGCGCAGCCGCGCCAACACCGCGTCGCGCGGCAATTGCTTCGCGATCGCCTCCCGGTCGCCGTCCAGTCCGTGGACGACATGTCCGACGGGCACATAGACCGCCTCGCCGGGGGCCACGCACAAGCACACGCCCACGAGATCGGCGCCCGCGGCGTCGAGGTCGTTGGTCTCCGTGTCGACCGCGATCACGCCTTCCTCGCGCGCGGCGGCGAGAAGCGCATCCAGCGTTTCGAAGTCGAAGACCGCACGGTAGGTCGACCGGTCGATCCTGTCGTCCGTCGACGGTTCGGACGGCGCGTCGCCGTCGCTCTCGCGCGCTTTGACGTCGAAGGCGCCGCGCACCCGCCGCGCCAGGGTCCGCATCTCCATTTGATCAAAGAAGGCGAGCAGCGGTTCAGGATCGAGGGGACGGAGGCGAAACGACTCGATCGGCTCCGTTTCCGGAACGTCGTCCTTTAAGGTGACGAGCGCCTTCGAGACGCGGATCTGTTCGGCGAATTCCAGCAGGGTCTCGCGCCGCTTTTTCTGGGGGATCTCCTCCGCGCGGGCGAGCAGGGTTTCAAGATCGCCGAACTGATCCAGCAATTGCGCGGCCGTCTTTGGGCCGATACCCGGGGCGCCGGGCACATTGTCCGTCGAATCGCCGGTCAAGGCCTGAAGATCGATCATTTTTTCAGGCGCAACGCCGAACTTTTCGATGACCGCCGCCGTGTCGATCCGGCGATCCTTCATCGTGTCGACCATCATAACGCGGTCGCCGATCAGCTGCATCAAATCCTTGTCCGACGACACGATGACCGTCTCCGCACCCGCGGCGCGCGCCAGGCGCGCATAGGTGGCGATGAGGTCGACGGCCTCATAGCCGGGCGCCACCACGGAGGGCAGGCCGACAGCGCGGGTGGCGGC
>CAYPOX010000219.1:0-2034 GCA_964412525.1 uncultured Caulobacterales bacterium | reverse complement strand
AAAACCGTTGTGCGCGCAAGCGTACCGAGGGTTCGAATCCCTCTCTCTCCGCCACCCGGCCGGCCCTTGTCGCACGGATTTCAAGCGGATCGGGCGCTCATCGCTTCCTGTATAATCGATCGGCCCGATCGTCCGCACCCCTTCAGGTCGATCGGCGACGGAGCGGGGCTTCTACATGCCGTCCAGACCGGCGTTCAGAGTTTCGATCGCGTGAAGCGTGCTTTCCGATGCGGACTGAATCCGGTTCATGGAGCTGATGATGGCTTTCGTGCGCTGGTCCGCGTCTTCAGCGCCTTGGACGGATTGTGCGACGAGTTCGGTCACCTGATCGGCCAATGACGCGCTGTCGTTGGCGAGCTTTTTGACCTCGTCCGCGACCACCGCAAAGCCGCGACCGGCGGCTCCGGCGCGGGCGGCTTCGATCGTCGCATTCAGCGCCAAGAGGTTCGTTTGTTTCGCGATCCCTTGAATGCCTTCGGTCAAGCGACTGATCTTGGACGACAAGTCTTTCATGCCGACGACGGCGGATCGAACCTTGTTCGCTTCGTCCAACCCCTGTCGCACCAAGACGTTGCCTTCTCGGGCCTCCTGGAGCGAAGCGCGCAGCCCTTCAAGGAGGCTTCGGAGCCGGTCGCCGGCCTCTCGCGTATCGACCAAGGCCTGGCGTTCCTTATGGACGTCGAAAGTCGACCCGCAGGCGCGGATGGGATTGCCCTCATCATCGCGCAAAGTTCCGCCGGCCGCACGAACCCAAACATACTCGCCGTTCTTCCGACGAAGGCGATACTCTTCGTCGAATGGCGTCGCGCCGCTCTTGTCCATGAGGTGGGCCCCGAAGGCGCTCTCGACCCGTTCTTTGTCCTCCGGATGAAGCGCGTCGGAAAAGGACGCATATTCATTGGGAAAATCCTTTTCATCGGAGTACCCAAGCATTCGCCTCATTTCGTTCGAATAGACCGTCTGAGGCTGGCCGGGTTGGAGGGCGGAGGTATCGACAAAATGGTCGAATAAACCAATACCGCAATGGTTGAAGTAAAGCATCATTTGTTGCTCAAGACAAAGTTTATCTTGAAAAAGCTTACGAATTCTATCAAGCAACGCCGTCTCATGTGCACTAAGGTCGTTCGTGTCGGCGTGCTCGGAAGAATTGAGCAAGGCCTCCAACGCTTTGACGAAACCCGTCGGTTCCATTTCGTCCCCCATCCTTCGGTCCGCCGCCACCCCGCCGGCTATGTCTATGATCATGCTGAAATCCAGGATCGGTTGCACGCGGGCGCGAAGTTTTTTCTATGCGGCAACTTGACCGCGCTCCGCCCGCAAGGATCGCGTTTGAATGCTGTTCATTCGCGGGCGTTTCCCATGCGGTTCGATCGCGCCGACCGTCAACCGCCGGGTTGAAGCGCGTTTTCGTAAAAGTCGCGCGCCTCATCTTGGGTGGAGGAATAGTGTCCTTTGTCCGCCACGGCGGTGCTGCGTGCTCCGACCGCGAGACGGTTCACCGCGCAAAACGCCGCGACGATGGTGATGACGAGCTCCATGGCCTGTTCATTGAAGCCCTCCGCCGCACAAGAGGACCGATCGGCGCCGCACGGTCCGACCCCTTTCGCAAGGCATTGCGCGAAGACCCTCAAGGCGTGCAAACGCCCGTTCGGTTCAAGGCCGTCTTCAACCGGGTTGATCAGCCGTTTCAACGAAGCTTCTTCGACGCCGAGCGCCAGGGCCAGCGCCGCATGCTCGGCGTAACAGGTGTCCGAACCGTTGGCGCAGGACGTGACCGCGGCGACGTACTCCCGTTCCGCGATGGGCAGTTCGCCGCGACCGCGCATCACTTCATCCAGGTTATCGAAAAACGCCGGAAATCGCTGCGGCGTCAGGAGGGGGATGGGCATCGCCCCTTGATATGATTCAAACCGTTTCAGCACGACAAATCAGTGAGAATGAGGAAGACCGATGTTTAGGGCGACTCGATGACGCTTACAAAGGCAAAATGTCGCACAAGCGGAAAGAAGTGCGACGCTCGCGGCCGGTGCGCCG
>CAYPOX010000218.1:0-2156 GCA_964412525.1 uncultured Caulobacterales bacterium | reverse complement strand
TGGCGCAAAAGGTGATCGTCGTCGGCTCGAACTACCTGAAGTCCCACTACGTCGCCAACAACGTCTGCAAAGCGGTAGAGTACTTCCGCAAGCTCGGCGGCAATGTCGGCGTCGCCGGCATGGTGATCAACAAGGATGACGGCACCGGCGAGGCGCACGCCTTTGCCGACGCGGTCGGCATCCCGGTGCTGTCCGCCATTCCCGCGGATGAGGATATCCGCCGGAAATCGGCCAATTACCAGATCGTGGGCAAGCCCGGCGGCCGTTGGGCCCCGGTGTTCGAGGCGCTCGCGACCAATGTGGCCGAGGCGCCGCCGCTCCACCCGACGCCGCTCGATCAGGACGGTCTTCTAGGCCTGTTTGACGGTGAAGAGGTGGGGCGTGACGTCGTGCTTCAGCCCGCCACCAGCGAGGATCTTTGCGGCCCGAATTCGGGTGAGACGAAGACCCTTGAAGTCGTCTACGACGACGTGTGAGGGGCGGCGCCATGGATTTGCAACGCGACGACCTCAAGGACGGTCCAAAGGGCGAAGTCAAATATGACGACGCTTCGGACACCCCGATCGAGAATGAGGGCTCTGCAGCCCCTGAGGCTGCGCCGGCGATCAACGCCGCCGCGACCCAAGGCGACGGCATGGGCTGTCACGCCGGCGCGGCGGAGATGAAGAAGGCGGCGGAAGCGGCCGGCATGTCGGAGACCCTTGAGCAATACGCCAAGGACTATCCCACCGGGCCGCACGATCAGCCGCAAAGCATGTGCCCGGCCTTCGGCTCGCTCCGGGTGGGTTTGCGCATGAAGCGTACGGCGACGGTGCTGTCCGGTTCCGCGTGCTGCGTCTACGGACTGACCTTCACATCCCATTTCTACGGCGCGCGCCGCACGGTCGGCTATGTGCCGTTCAATTCTGAAACGCTGGTCACCGGCAAATTGTTCGAGGACATCCGCGAGGCGGTCTACAAGCTTGCGGATCCGGAGCAGTATGACGCGGTCGTCGTCACCAATCTCTGCGTGCCCACGGCCTCGGGCGTGCCGCTGCGGCTGCTGCCGAAGGAGATCAACGGCGTCCGCATCATCGGGATCGACGTGCCGGGCTTCGGCGTGCCGACTCACGCAGAGGCCAAAGACGTTCTCGCCGGCGCGATGCTGAAATTCGCGCGCGAGGAGGCGGAGGCCGGCGCGGTCGCCGCGCCCCAGGGCGGCAAATCGGATCTTCCCACGGTCACCTTGGTGGGCGAGATGTTCCCTGCCGACCCGGTCGGGATCGCCCATTTGCTGGCCCCGCTTGGTCTGGCTGCTGGTCCTGTCGTCCCTACGCGCGAATGGCGCGAACTTTATGCCGCGCTCGACTGCGCGGCGGTTGCCGCCATTCACCCGTTCTACACCGCCTCGTTCCGTGAGTTCGAAGCGGCGGGGCGTCCGATCGTCGGATCCGCGCCTGTCGGTCATGACGGGACGGAGGATTGGTTGGCGGCGATCGGCGCGGCGTGCGGCGTCGCCCAGGACAAGATCGCCGCGGCGCAGAACGCCGTTCTTCCGGCCATCAAAGGCGCGCTCGCCGGCATGCCCATCAAGGGGCGCATCACGATGTCCGGCTATGAGGGCTCGGAGCTTCTCGTGGCGCGGCTTTTGATCGAGAGCGGCGCCGACGTGCGTTATGTCGGGACGGCCTGCCCGAAGACGGCGCTGTCCCAGGCGGATCGCGAATGGCTTGAGGCGAAGGGCGTCCACGTTCAGTACCGCGCGTCCCTGGAGCAGGACCTGGCGGCGTTCCAGGAGTTTCAGCCGGATCTCGCCATCGGCACCACGCCGGTGGTCCAAAAGGCCAAAGAGACTGCGACGCCGTCGCTCTACTTCACCAATCTGATTTCCGCGCGCCCTCTGATAGGTCCGGCCGGGGCCGGTTCGCTCGCCCAGGTGGTGAATGCGGCGATCGAAGGCAAAGAGCGCTTCGACACGATGAAAGCGTTCTTCGACGGGGTCGGAGAAGGGGACAACGCCGGCGTCTGGCAAGAGGAGCCTGTCGACCGCCCGCAATTCCGTAAGGCGCAAAAAGCCAAGCGCGAGCGTGCGCAAAAGCAAGCCCATCAAGAGGAGCCGATCGGATGCTAGTGCTCGATCACGACCGCGCCGGCGGCTATTGGGGCTCGGTCTATGT
>CAYPOX010000217.1:0-2206 GCA_964412525.1 uncultured Caulobacterales bacterium | reverse complement strand
TGGGTGAGCCATGCCTGGGGATCGACGCCGTTGAGCTTGGCGGTTTCGATCAAGGTGTAGGCGACGGCCGCAGCCGCGCCGCCGCCTTCGGAGCCCATGAAGAGATAGTTTTTCCGCCCCAGCGCCACGCCGCGAAGCGCCCGTTCCACCGGGTTGTTGTCGATGTCCAGGCGACCGTCGTCGAGATAGCCGCGCAGCTTCGGCAGGCGGTCGAGCGCATAGCGGATGGCTCCGCCGAGCGCCGATTTCCCCGAAACCCGTCGGGATTGCAGGTCCAGCCAAACGATCAGGTCCTCGAAGATCGGTCCCGCGCGCGCCTGGCGCACGGATCGTCGCTCGTCCGGCGGCTGGCCTCGGATCAGCTTTTCCACCGCGTAGAGTTGAGCGATGCGGTCCAGCGCCGCGCGGGCGAGATCGGAGCCTTGGCTTTTCCAAACCTCGAAGAACTTCCGGCGGATATGAGCGAGGCAAGCGGCCTCACGGATATGCACGTTGCGGAACACTCCGTTGAAGCCCGCATAGCCGTCCGCGTGGATCACGCCGCGATAGCTTTGAAGATGCGCCTCGGGGTGGATCGCCTTGCGATCGCGGGTGAAGCGGTAACCAACCGCCGGCGGCGCGTCGCCCGCCCAGGATCGCTCGTCGCGCAGATAAGCCCAGAGCCGCCCGGTCGAACAGCGCCCCGTCCCAGGCGCTTGCACCTTCACCGGCGTGTCGTCGGCGAAGATCGCCGCGCCCGTCATCACATGCCGGGTGACGGCGTCGCTGAGGGGTTCAAGGAGATCGGTCGCCTTCGCCACCCAATCGCACAAGGTCGAACGGTCAAGGTCGACGCCGTCGCGGGCGTAGATCCGGCTTTGGCGATAGAGCGGCAAATGATCAGCAAATTTCGAGACCAGGACATGGGCGAGGAGCCCCGGCCCCGGCCGGCCGCGCTCGATGGGGCGCGCGGGCAGCGGCGCCTGTTCGATCCGCTCGCAGGATCGGCAGGAGAGTTTCGGCCGGATGATCCGGCGCACCTCGAAGCGCGCAGGCACATAGTCGAGCTCTAAGGTGACATCCTCGCCGAGCACGCGGAGATCGCCGCCGCAGCGCCGGCAAGTCGCGCCCGGATGCAGCACCTCGTCACGACGTGGCAGATGGGCGGGCAACGGCCGGCGGCCGCCATGCGTGGTCGCGCCGTCGGCGCCTCCGTCATCGCTTTCAAATCGGGCAGTCGCCGGACCTTGATCCTGGGCGTCACGCGCGGCGCGGGCCAGCTCGTCTTCGAGCGCCAAGATCATCTGGTCGAGGGCTTCCGAGCGTGCGCCGAAGCGATGGCGGCGCAGCCCGGCCAGTTGATGTTTCAGTTTCTCGATCAGAAGATCGCGCGACCGGATCTCCTTTTCTTGCGCCGCGATCGTCGCCTCGCGGTCGGCCAAGAGCGCCTTCAAGGCGTCAGGCTCAGCGGGCGAATCGGGATCGACGATCGACATCTTGGATTCTGTAACCTCACCAAAAAGGCATGGGAATCCCACAAATTACTGGAACTTGGATACCGTAAGCGGACGCCATGTTCGTTGCGGCATGCGCCAGTCGATGCCCTCAAGCAGCATCGCCAATTGCGCGGCGCTCAACGCCACGCGGCCATCCGCCGGCGAGGGCCAGACGAACCGACCGCGCTCCAAGCGCTTCGAGAACAGGCACGCGCCTTGTCCGTCCCACCAAATCAGCTTCACGAGATCGCCGCGACGTCCTCGAAAGACGAACAAATGTCCCGAGTATGGATCGGCCGCGAGCTTCTTCTCCGCCAACGCCGCCAGACCGTCGAAGCCTTTTCGCATGTCGGTGACGCCGGCCGCCAGCCAGATCTTGGCGTTGGAAGGGACCGGGATCACGTGGCGCGCTTCAAGGCCGAAAGCACGCGGACAAGCGCATCCTCGTCGACCGCGCCGTCGCAGCGCACCCGCGCGCCGCAGGCCGTCTCAATCTCGATCTGGCTCAATGAGGGCTGCGCCGCCCTATCGCCGAGCGGGTTTTGCTCATCGGCCGGCTCGGCGTCCGCGTCGTCCGCCACATCCACGGCCAAAAAGGCGTTGATCGGCTTGTCTGTTCGCGCGCTGAAGCGGGGATCGCGCATCCAAGCGTACACTTGGCTGACATGGACGCCGTTTCGGCGCGCCGCAGCCGCCACCGAGACGCCCGGCTCACGCGTCTCCGCCACGAT
>CAYPOX010000216.1:0-2348 GCA_964412525.1 uncultured Caulobacterales bacterium | reverse complement strand
GCCGCTTGGCTTTTTCGATCACCATCTCCGCAACTTGGATATGGCGGTCGGGCGGCTCATCGAAGGTGGATGAAATGACTTCGCCGTTGACGGTGCGTTTCATGTCCGTCACTTCTTCCGGGCGCTCATCGATCAGCAAGACAATGACGAAGCATTCGGGGTGATTGGTCGTGATCGAATGGGCGATGTTTTGAAGAAGGACGGTTTTACCCGTGCGCGGCGGCGCCACGATGAGCGCGCGTTGGCCCTTCCCCATCGGCGCCACAATATCGATCACACGCGGTGACTTGTCCTTGATGGTCGGATCGTCGATTTCCATCCGAAGCCATTCGTCCGGATAGAGCGGCGTCAGATTGTCGAAATGGACCTTGTGCTTGAGCGCATCCGGTTGATCGAAATTGATCTCACCCACTTTGAGCAAAGCGAAGTAGCGCTCGCCGTCTTTCGGGCTGCGAATCTGCCCTCGAACCGTATCGCCCGTGCGGAGTGCAAAGCGCCGAATTTGAGACGGCGATAAGTAAATATCGTCAGGCCCCGGAAGATAATTCGACTCCGGGCTCCGCAAGAACCCAAAGCCGTCGGGCAGCACTTCGAGAACGCCCTTGCCGTAAATCTCGACACCCTCATCCGCCAACTGTTTCAAGATGGCGAACATCATGTCTTGCTTGCGCATGGCCGACGCGTTTTCCACGTCGAGGCTTTCCGCAAACTCTAGAAGTTCTTTTGGAGGTTTCGCCTTGAGATCTTCAAGGCTGATGGTGGTGATGTCCATGATCGACGCTCGTTTCGAAGAGGCCGCAAATCCGGCGACTTGGCGGGCGAACGCCAAGCGGCCGCGTGCGAATCATCGTCCGGAATGGGAAGAACGGAGTTGAAGACGGTCGGCGGATTTCTGCGACCCGCGACACAAATTGGATATCAAAATGGCTTGAAAATCACAAGAACGACGATCGGTATCAGAATGAGAAACGGCACTTCGTTCAAAAACTTCAGAACGCCGCGGCTCGGCGTCGGTTTGTTCTGACGAAAATTTTTGCGCAATCGTGCAAATCCGCCATGGACGCCCGATAAGCCCAGCACGAGCGCGATCTTGGCGTGAACCCACCCTTGCGACCAGAAGCCTGCGGTCGTCACCAATCCAAGACCCGTCACCCAAGCAAGGACAAGGCTTGGATTGAGAATGATGCGAAAAAGGCGTGCTTCCGCATCCTCAAACAAGGTCGACATGGGATCGCCAGGCTCGGCCGCCGCGTGGTGCACGTAATACCGCCCGGCGATGAGCAAACCGGCGATCCACGCGATGACGCTGAGGATATGAACCGTCAGAACAGCGCGATAGCCGGCCGCATCATAGACGAAATCAATCATGTCACGCCCCTGAGCGGGTGAGCCGAACGACCTCGCCCACATGGTCTGGCGGCGTATGCCGTCCAACGCCGTGTCCCAGATTCATAATGTGCGGTCGGTTTTCGAATTGCGCCAACGCGCGGCGCACCTCTTGAGTCAAAGCTTCGCCGCCCATGCGTACGGCTTGGGCGTCCGCGTTGCCCTGAAGCGCCATGCCGTCCGGCGCTCCATTCACCACGTCTCGACCAACATGCTCGTCAACGCCCAGCGCCGTCACGCCCGTCGCGGCGACATAGTCTTCCAGGCGTCCACGATATCCACGAGGGAACCCGATTATAGGCGTATCCGGCCGCGCCGCCCGAACAGTCTCGACGATCTGACGCACAGGCTCATGCAGCAACGCTTCAACATGAGCTGTTGACGCCGCCCCGGCATGACTTTCAAAGATTTGAACGGCGTCAGCACCCGCATCGATTTGGTCGATCAGATATTGCGCCGTCGCCTCTGCAAGCATGCCGAGCAGCCGGCACAGACTTTCCAAGTCACGCCAAGCCCATTCGCGCGCCGTTGATTGGTTCGGATCCGAGCCGCCCGCCGCCATATAGGTCGCCACCGTCCATGGCGCCCCGGCGAAACCGAACACCGCTTTCTCCGCCGGAAGGGCCGCTCGGGTTCGCCGAACGGTCTCGCTCACCGGCGCGACCCGATCACGCCAACCATCCCAACTCAAAGCGTCCAGATCAGACGATGAAGCGACCGCGCGCAACTTTGGCCCGACGCCCTCTTCAAATGAGAGATCCAAACCCCAGGCATGTGGGATCAAAAGGATGTCCGCAAAAATGATCGCGACATCCATGTCAAAACGCGCAATCGGCTGCAGCGTCACCTCCGTCGCATAGGCCGGATCCAACGCCATCGCCATGAACCCGCCCGCCTTGCGGCGCACCTCATGATACTCCGGCACATAACGGCCTGCTTGGCGCATCAGCCAAATCGGAGGG
>CAYPOX010000215.1:0-2390 GCA_964412525.1 uncultured Caulobacterales bacterium | reverse complement strand
GAGTCCCGTCACTCGCGCCACGTTCGTTTCTCTCCATCAAGGTGACCAGGGCGCGTGGCCGCAGGTTGAGCGCGTTGTCACCGACGGCGCTTGCCACTAGGGTCCGCCGATCGAAATCGGTTCGCCGAAGGCCTGGTCGATGGAATTGCAACTGATCGATTATCTCCCTGTCGCGATCTTTCTCGGCATCGCGCTGGCGCTTGGATTGGCGTTCATTTTGGCGGCGATGGTGCTGGCCCCGTCGCGTCCGGACGCTGAAAAGACGTCGGCCTATGAATGCGGCTTCAACGCGTTTGACGACGCACGCATGAAATTCGACGTGCGATTTTATCTGGTCGCCATCGCCTTCATCCTGTTCGACCTTGAAATTGCATTTCTCTTTCCCTGGGTGTTTCCCATCGGTCAGGGCGACGTGTTCGCCTTCTGGTCGATGGCGGCGTTTCTCGGCGTGCTGGTGATCGGCTTGTATTATGATTGGCGCAAAGGAGCGCTGGCCTGGGAATGACGTCAGAAACGCTCACCCCCTTTGGCGGGGCCGCCCGCGCCGGCGTCGAGGACGCGCCGCGCGCGATCGATCCGAAAGATCCGTTTTTCGAGACCGCCCAACGTGCGATCGCGGATAAAGGCTTCGTGGTGGCGAAGCTGGACGACGTGATCACTTGGGCGCGCACCGGCAGCTTGATGTGGATGACCTTCGGCTTGGCGTGCTGCGCGGTGGAGATGATCCAAGCGTCCATGCCCCGCTGGGACATGGAACGTTTCGGCGCGGCGCCTCGGGCTTCCCCGCGCCAGTCCGATTTGATGATCGTGGCGGGGACCCTGACCAACAAAATGGCCCCTGCGCTCCGCAAGGTTTACGATCAAATGCCGGATCCGCGTTATGTGATCTCCATGGGGTCCTGCGCCAATGGCGGCGGTTACTATCACTATTCCTATTCGGTGGTCCGCGGTTGCGATCGGGTGGTTCCGGTGGACGTGTATGTGCCGGGCTGCCCGCCCACGGCCGAGGCGCTGATCTACGGCGTTCTGCAACTGCAGCGAAAAATTCGCCGCGAAGGCACGATTGAGCGCTGATCGATGACGGTCGATGGACTGACGGAACTAAGCGAGCATCTCGCCGCATCCCATGACGAGGCGGTGATGGAGAGCGTCGTCACGCACGGCCAATTGACCGTCGTCGCCCACGCCGAACGCATCGTCCATTTAATGCGCGCATTGCGGGACGATCCCCTGTGCCAGTTCGACACGCTGATCGACATTTGCGGGGTGGACTATCCCGACCGGTCGGCGCGGTTCGACATCGTTTATCACCTTCTGTCCGTGAGCCAGAACCAACGCATCCGGGTGAAGGTGCGCGTCGCCGAGGGCGAGATCGTTCCGAGCGTCGAAGAAGTTTATCCCAATGCGAATTGGTATGAGCGGGAGGCGTTCGACCTTTACGGGGTTCCCTTCGCCAACCATTCGGATCTGCGCCGCATCCTTACCGATTACGGCTTTGAAGGGCATCCGCTGCGGAAGGATTTCCCGCTGACGGGCTTCGTCGAGGTTCGCTATGACGAGGAAGAGAAGCGCGTCGTCTACGAGCCGGTCTCGCTTCAGCAGGAGTATCGCGATTTCGATTTTTTGAGCCCCTGGGAGGGCGCGCGATACGTGCTTCCGGGCGACGAAAAGGCGGAGAACGCGTCGTGATCGACGCGTGTTTCGTGCAAGGAGGCCCAAGACCATGACGGTCACGGACGTCGACACCATCGAAGGCGACGAACTGCGCAAATTCACGTTGAATTTTGGCCCGCAGCACCCGGCGGCCCACGGGGTGCTTCGCATGGTCATGGAGTTGGACGGCGAGGTGGTGGAGCGTTGCGAGCCCCATATCGGGCTTCTGCATCGCGGCACGGAAAAGCTGATCGAGCATAAGACCTATCTCCAGGCGATCCCTTACTTCGATCGCTTGGACTATGTGGCGCCGATCAATCAGGAACACGCGTTCTGCCTGGCGATCGAGCGCCTTGCGGGCGTCGACGTGCCCCCGCGCGGCCAATATGTCCGCGTTCTCTATTGCGAGATCGGGCGCATCCTGAATCACATGATGAACATCACCACCCAAGCGCTGGACGTCGGTGCGCTCACCCCGCCGCTTTGGGGCTTTGAAGAGCGCGAAAAGCTGATGGTGTTCTATGAGCGGGCGTCGGGTTCGCGCCTTCACGCCAATTACTTCCGCCCGGGCGGCGTGCACCAGGATCTTCCGCCCGATCTGATCCAGGACATCTGGGATTGGACGGAGACGTTTCCCAAGGCGCTCGACGAACTTGAAGATCTGCTGACCGAGAACCGCATCATCAAGCAGCGCATGGTGGACATCGGCGTCTTCACGCGGGAGGAGGCGCTGGCGC
>CAYPOX010000214.1:0-2491 GCA_964412525.1 uncultured Caulobacterales bacterium | reverse complement strand
CCCCCTCGACCAGCATGCGCGCCATCCTATTGAGCGCGGCGTCCGGGTCCGATCCGCGCACGCTTTTGTGCAGCGCGCTGATGAGGTTGTAATGGCCGTCATCCGCTTTGTCGTAGAGGGGCGCCCGCTGCTGGACGAGCCGCATCAACCCGTCCGTGTCCAAGGGCGTATCCGCTTGGGCGTAGGCTTGCTCCGCCAAGGACAGCGCATAGCGCCCATCCCCATCCGCCATGGCTTTGAGAGCGGCGCGCGCCTCGGGCGTCAGCGGCAAGGGGCGATTCGCATCCGCCTCCGCCCGATTGAGCAAGATCTCCAGCGCCGGATCGTCCAGCCGCTTTAGGACAAAGACCTGGCAGCGGGACAAGAGCGCGGCGTTCAACTCGAAGGAGGGGTTCTCCGTCGTCGCCCCGATCAGGGTGATGGTGCCGTCCTCCACCACCGGCAGAAAGGCGTCTTGTTGGGATTTGTTGAAGCGGTGAACCTCATCCACGAAGAGCAGCGTGCCCACGCCGTTGCGCCGCCGCAGGCGCGCCGCCTCAAAAACCTTCCGCAGATCGGCGACGCCGGAGAAGATCGCGGAGAGCGGCGCGAAATGCTGGTCCGTATGGTCCGCGAGAATGCGCGCGAGCGTGGTTTTCCCGCAGCCGGGCGGCCCCCACAGAATCATGGAGCCGAGCCGTCGGGCCTCCGCCATATTGCGGATCGGGCCGCCCTCGCCGACCAAATGATCCTGGCCGGCGATGTCCTGAAGCGTTTTGGGGCGCAGCCGATCCGGCAAGGGGCGCGGCGCGTCGGAGCCCGTCGGCTGGGAGGTGTCGAACAGATCCGCCATCGCGCGATCCTAATGCGTCCGTGCGCGCCTCGCGAGACGGCTGGCCCGCTGTCCGGTCTCGTGCTGTGATATCCGTCTCGTCACATGGAGCCGATGAGAATGCCGATCACCCGATGGATGTCCGCCTTCGCCGTCGCAAGCGCCGGCGCAGCTTATGCCGAGGACGGAAAGAATCCCGCGCAGGATCCCTGCGTAATCGCAGCGCAGAAGGCCTCCCTCGGCGTCTACCGATCCTTGGAGCAAAGGCGTTTGGCGGGACCCGCGTTCGAGATTGAGGTTGAAGAATGGGTGGAGCGCAATCAGTGGGAGGATCCGGGCGCGCTGATCTTGCGGTTCTTCCGAACGGAGGCGGCGGCCGAGCCCTTCATCGTGATTCGGGAGACGCTCACTGAGGACGGCATGGACATTGTGATCGACGATGCGGACGGGCGACGCGAGATCGACTTCCCATTCCGCTATGACTGCGAGGTCGACGCCGAAACAGGCGCCTATCGCTTCGACATGTACTATGAACAGATGCGCAACGGCGCGCCCCACGACCACGTCAATCAGATCGAAGGCGACCGCCGCTCATTCAGCTTGGTCCGGCTTGCGCGCCCGGCCGGAAGCGACGCGCCCTATCGCTGGATCGCCACGCTGACCGCACGCCGACCCGATGCTCCAGACGAATGAGGGATCAGCCCGCCCAGAAGGACCCGAGCACGATGCCGGCGTGAACTGCAAACGCGCCCGCATAAAGGACGATCTCGCTCAAAAGGCTCGATTGATTCAACGGGGTCATGGCGGCCTCACTCATTTTGCTTTTTAAGAAAATACGTGGAGCGTTCTTAACAAATCGTGTGGATTTTTCAACATACGCCATCGCCGACGGACAGAAATCCCGCCCCGGCCCGTAACGGAAGCGCACTCAACGTCGAGCGGTTGCAAAGCCGGTTCAAAATCGGGTCATAGACGGCTCAAAGACGAGTCGGTGGCGGAGGGGTCAAAATTCCCTCACGTGTTGGCGCGTTGGACGGCGTAGCCGCGGTCGCGCAGCGCCTGCAGGATCCGGTCGAGATGTTCCTGGCCTTGCGTGTCCACGGTGACGTCCATGCAGGTCATGCGCGCCGGAAGATCCGAATAGGTCCGGTGGTGGCCCACATCGATGACGTTGCCGCCCTCCTCCGCGATCAAGCCCGCCACGGCGACGAGCTGCCCGGGAACGTCCAACAGCTCAATCCGGAGCCGCGCCATGCGTCCCGCCCGCGCGAGATCCCGCATCAGGATCATGGAGAGCAGCCGTGTGTCGATATTGCCGCCGCACAGGATCAAACCGACCTGGCGTCCGGCGAAACGTTCCGGCGCCCCCAAGCAGGCGGCAAGGCCCGCGGCCCCCGCGCCCTCGGCCAACAGCTTTTGCTCGACCAGGAGAAGGGAAAGCGCGCGTTCGATTTGGCGCTCGCTGACGACCATGATTTCGTCGACCAAGGCGGAGATGATTCGACGGGTCAGGACGCCCGCCTGCTTGACCGCGATGCCCTCCGCCAACGTGCTCCCGCCGATCGGACGTTCCTGGCCGTCCAACGCGGAGAGCATGGACGGGTACAGCTCCGCCTGGACCCCCATAACGTCTATGTCGGGCTTGCGGTCTTTCGCCCCTAGGGCCACGCCGGAGATCAG
>CAYPOX010000213.1:0-2525 GCA_964412525.1 uncultured Caulobacterales bacterium | reverse complement strand
CGGGCCTCGTTTGGCTCCAGGTCCAGTTCGCATTCCGGATCCGGCTCCTCATTGCCGATGGTCGGGGCCAGGACGCCGTCTCGCAGGGCGAGGACCAAGGCCGCGAACTCCAACGCGCCGGCGGCGCCGATGCAATGGCCATGCATGGATTTGGTGGACGACACCGCCAACCGCTCCGCCGCCTCGCCAAACACTTCGCGAATCGCCGCCGTTTCGATCCGATCATTCGCCGCCGTCGCGGTGCCATGGGCGTTCACATAGCCGATCTCATCGGGGGCCAGCCCGCCATCGTTGAGCGCCGCCCGCATCGCGTCCGCCGCGCCGGTCTGATTGGGCAGCACGATGTCGCCTGCATCCGCGCTCGCGCCGAAACCGACGATCTCGCACAGGATCGGCGCGCCGCGCGCGGCCGCCCGCTCCAGCGTCTCGATGGCCAGCACCGCCGCGCCCTCCCCCTGAACCATGCCGCTGCGGTTCTTGGAGAACGGGCGGCAAGCGTCCTTGGACATGACCCGCAGGCCTTCCCAGGCTTTCAGCACACCGAAAGTCAGCCCCGCTTCGCAGCCCCCGGTCAACGCCGCGTCCAGCACGCCGCTGCGAACCAGGTGGAAGGCCTGACCGATCGCATGGTTGGAAGAGGCGCAGGCAGTGCTGACCACCCAGGACGGCCCCGTCAACCCATGCGCCATGCTCAAATGACTGGCCGGCGCGTTGGCCATCAAGCGCGGCACCGTGAACGGATGCACGCGCGCCTTTCCATCCCGATAGATCGCCGCGAAATTGTCGTCGCAAGTGTGCATGCCGCCCATGGACGAGCCCAAAACGACGCCGAAGCGGCCGCTCTCGCCCTCGCGCGGTTTGAAATCCGCTTGCGCGGTCGCCTCGGCGCCGGCCACGACCGCCATCTGCGAGACCCGGTCGCGCATCACAAGGTCGGATTTGGAGAAGTGGTCTTCGCCGCGAAACTCGGTCGCCTCGGCGCCGATGCGGATCGACAGTTTTTCCGTCTCGATCAGACGCATCTCGCGAATGCCGCAGGCGCCCTGGCGCAAACCCGACAGATGCGCCGCGAGCCCGACGCCCAGCGCGGACACGACCCCCATCCCGGTCACGACTACTCGGCGCGACATGCTCTGTCCTTATCCTTGGAAAGAACCGGACCCGTGGGAGGAGCCGGCCAGGCGAAGCATCGGATGGAGGTTCCGCCGCGGGCGCCCGTCGCGATCACGCGCTTTTCTGCTCCGCGATCAGACGCTTCACCGCCTCGACGACGGCGCCGACGGTCGAAAGGTCAAAGTCTGACGCAGTCGGATCATTAGCGTTATACGGCACGGAGACGTCGAACGCCTCCTCGATCGCGAAGACGATCTCCACCAGGCCGAGGCTGTCGATCCCCAGCTCTTCCGGCGTCGAGGCCAAGGTCACCGTCTTATGCTCGACCATGGTCTGCTCGGCGACAATGGCGACGACTTTGTCGGCGATCTCCTGATCGGAAAATTTCGCGGTCGTGCTGGACTGGTCGCTCATCCTAGAAATCCCGCATTGCACCCGCCCCGACGTTCCGCCGCGCCGAGATCCTATTCGCCAAGGTCCCTCATCGGCGGCCGCGCGCCGGATCGACCCGGCGCAAAAGCCGAAAGCCTCAAGCGATCTTTCGCCTGAACCAAAAGCCGGCGCGGCGCGATCGCCCCATGACGACGCCCCTGGTTCGACGTCGTTTAACCGGACCCATCTTCGTTAGAAAGGCGTTTTTTCAGCTCGCGCACCTCGTCGGCCAACCGCGGCAGCCGGCGCGTCGCCAACACGACGCGGGACAGTTCGTCCCTGGGGATGGCGGGAACGCCGCCGACCACCGAGCGCGCTTTGACATGGGAGCCCACCGCCGACCCCGCCATGACGAGACTGTCCGAGCCGATCTTGATGTGATCGGCGACGCCGACCTTGCCGCCAAGCACGACCCGGTCGCCGATCACGGCGCTGCCGGCGACGCCGACATGGCCGCAGAACAGGCAGTTCTCCCCGATCTCCACATTATGGCCGATTTGGACGAGGTTATCGATCTTCGTGCCGGCGCCGATGCGCGTGTCGACCACAGTGCCGCGGTCGATCATCGCGCCGGCGCCGATCTCGACATCCGCCCCGACGCAGGCCGCGGCCAGCGCGAGAATCCGCGCCCAAGCCCGGTTCTCCGCCGCCACGGCGATCGCGCCGCTATCCGTGGCGCTTTCAACGCTGCCCTTCTCGGGCGTGACAAAGGAAAACCCGTCGCCCCCGACCACCGCATTGGCGTGCAGGATCGCGCGGGCGCCGATCCGCACCCGCGCCAAGATCCGAACGCCTTGATAGATCAACGCGTCTTCACCGATCTCGGCGCCGCGTCCGATCGTCGCCTGGCCCAGGATCCGCGCGCCGCGCCCGGTCCGCGCGCCGGAGTACACCACGCTGAGCGGTCCGATGACGACATCCGCGCCGGTCTCCGCATCCGCCGCCACGCCCGCGGTGGGGTGCACGCCGGGCGCCGCATG
>CAYPOX010000212.1:0-2557 GCA_964412525.1 uncultured Caulobacterales bacterium | reverse complement strand
GTGATACTCCACCTCGGCTGCCGCAAGGGCGGTCTGCTCCACCGGAGACCACATCACCGGCTTTGATCCCCGGCGGACCAGGCCGGTTCGGCGAAACTTCAGAAACTCGGCGACGATGGCGGCCTCCGCGGCGAAATCCATCGTCAAATAGGGGCGGTCCCACGTGCCGGAGACCCCAAGACGTTTGAATTCGTCGCGCTGAACGTCGATCCAACCTTCCGCAAAAGCGCGGCAGGCCTGACGGAACTCGACCGCGTCCACGTCCTCCTTGCGCTGGCCCTTGCCGCGATAGGCCTCCTCCACTTTCCACTCGATCGGCAGGCCGTGGCAGTCCCAACCCGGCACATAACCCACCTGAAAACCCGCCATGCGCTTCGTGCGGACGACCAGATCCTTCAAAATCTTGTTGAGCGTGGTCCCCATATGAATATGGCCGTTGGCGTAAGGCGGACCGTCGTGGAAACTGAAGGTCGGACGGTCCGCCGCGCGCCGCATCGCGGTCGCGTCGAGTTCGTCCGCCGCCCACCGCGCCAGGATCTCCGGCTCTTTTTTCGGCAGACCGCCGCGCATGGGGAATTGGGTGTTCGGGAGGAACACGGTCTCGCGATAATCACGCCCGCTTTCCGGGCTAGCATCCGTCATGGCCTGTCCGCGCGTTAGGTTGAGACGCCGTTTCTATCGGCGCTCAAGAAGTCGTGTCCAGCGTTCGGGTTGGAGAGCCGCCCGCGAAACCCCAGCTGTCGGATCACCCCATCGCCGCGACCCCTCGCCGCGGCCGTCACGCGAAAGGACCGAACCCATGGCCGACTTCACGATCCACGATCTCGACAGCGCGCCCGACGCCGCCAAAGAGCTTTTGGAGAAATCTCAGAAGGCTTACGGCATGATCCCCAATCTGCACGGGGTCATGGCGGAAAGCCCGGAAATCTTGGCGGGCTATCAAGAGCTCACGCGTCTGTTTTCAGCGTCGAGCTTGTCCGACGTGGAACGCAACGTCGTCTGGCTGGCGATCAATGTGGAGAGCCGATGCCATTACTGCGTGCCGGCGCATACCGCGATCGCAAAGTCGCAAGGCACGCCGGACGATGTGATCAACGCCTTGCGCGACGGGCGCCCGCTCGCCGATCCGCGCCTTGAGGCGTTGCGGATCTTCACGATCGAACTCGTGCGCGCCCGCGGCTTCGTCTCCGACGCGAAGGTTGCGGCCTTTTTGCAGGCCGGCTTCGACAAGCGCCAGGTCCTCGACGTGGTCCTCGGCGCAGCCCACAAGCTGATGAGCAATTACGTCAACCACTTGGCCGACACGCCGGTGGACGCCCCCTTCGCCGCCTTCGCCTGGGAAACGACGTCGAAAGACGCCGCATAACGCACGAAGCCTACGGGGACGCCAAAGCAGATTTGGCGTCCTCGCAGTCTTTGACGATTTGAGCCTTCAGGGCCTCGATCCCGTCAAAGCGCCGTTCGGGACGAAGGAAGGCGTGCAAAGCGACCCGAAGCGTTTGCGCGTAAAGGTCGCCGTCAAAGTCGAAGATGTGCACCTCCAGCAATTCTTCCTGCTGGTCGAAAGTCGGCCGTCGGCCGAAATTCGCGACGCCGTTTCGCACATGTCCGTCCGGCGTTTCGACCCGAACCGCATAAACGCCGCGCGCCGGCCGAACCAATTCGCCCATTCGCAGATTGGCGGTGGGAAAGCCGATCGTGCGGCCGCGTTTCTCGCCTTCGACGACGCAGCCGCGCATGGCCCATGGACGCCCAAGGATCGCCGCAGCCTCCGCCACATCACCCCGCCGCAGGGCCTGCCGCACGTCCGAGGAGGCGAAACGCGCGCCATCGGCCCCGCGCACAGGCGCGACGCCGATCACGGTCAGCCCGTGCCCCGCGGCGTCTTCGGTCAATCGCGCGAGATCACCCTCGCGACGCGCGCCGTATCGAAAGTCCCGCCCGACGGCGACAGCGTTGAGTCCCAAGCCCTCAACCAGAACGTCCCGCACGAAGGCTCCGGGGGACGTCGCCGCCATCGCTGCGTCGAAAGGAACGGCCACCAGGGCGCGAACGCCGAGCCCGCCCAGAAGATGGGCGCGTTCGACAAGCTCCGTCAGCAGGAACGGCGTCTCTTGCGGTTTGAAAAAGCGCCGCGGATGCGGCTCGAAACAAACGCCGACCAGCGGCGCGCCGGCCTCCTCCGCGCGGGCGCGTGCGGCCTCAACCACGGAGGCGTGCCCGCGATGGACGCCGTCCAAATTGCCCAAGGCGGCCGCCGCATCGCGGAGTCCGGCGGCGAGAAGTTCGTCAGGACGCAGAATAGGAACGCTCATGTCTCGCCTCATACCGTCCGAAATCGCGCGGCGCCATTAATGGATTTTTCAGACGCGGACCGCTAGTTGGGCTTGCAGGCGCGGAGTTGGTCATGGCATCAGCTTTGAGCGGCGAGCGCCGCAGTATTGAAGCATCCCGGGGGAGGTCCGCGACGATGGCCGTCGATATGGACATGCCGATTCTGGTTGTCGACGATTACAAGACGATGATCCGGATCATCCGCAACCTTTTGAAACAGCTG
>CAYPOX010000211.1:0-2710 GCA_964412525.1 uncultured Caulobacterales bacterium | reverse complement strand
TCAACCAGAGTTTCGTCGGTTCGGCTCAGCTCCGAACCCGCGCGCACCAAATCGGCGTCGATGTTCACTTCGGACATGTCGTTGACAATCACGGCCACCCGCCGCCCCTCGCGATTGTTCAAAACGCGGTTGAGCAGGGTCGTTTTCCCGGCGCCCAGAAAGCCGGAAAGAACCGTGACGGGAAGGCGGCGGTCGGTCTGTAAAGCGGTCGGCATGGCTTATCCCACTTGGTCTGGCGCCCCGCTGGGCGTCGACGAGTCGATGACTGTAATACTGTAACATAATAGATGGAGCCGGTTCGGGAAGTCCCCGCGCGCCGCCGCCGAACACGGCTCCCCTTCCAATGGGTCGTAGCGACGGTTCGAGCGCCGCGGCGTTTCGGCGACTGTAAAGAAACCATCGTCATCGTGGATTATTCTGCATCATCGCAATGGGAGCCTGATTATGGACGAATCCGAGTGGCGAACGTCCAACCCGCGCATCGCACAAGGCGCGCCGACTTTGGACGACATCATCGCGCTGCGCATGCACCGACGCGCGTTCATTGGCGGCGTTTCCGCCGCGGCGGCCCTTTCCGCCAGCGGCTGTGCGAAATCCGCCATGGACTCGGCGGAACCGGATGCGGCTCCCTTCTTGTTCCAAGAAATCGCCCGCGGCATGGACGAAACCCACCACATGCCGCCTGGTTACGCGGCGGATTTGTTGATCCGTTGGGGAGACCCGCTTTTCGACGACAGCCCGGCCTTTGACCCGTCGTCGCAAAGCGAAGCGGCGCAATTGCGCCAATTCGGCTACAACAACGACTATATCGGCTTCGTGCCGCTGGGTGCGGACGCGGACGGCCGCGCCCGCGGCTTGCTCTGCGTCAACCATGAGTATGTTTCGACGACCTTGATGTTGCCGAACGTCGCCGACGGTTTTCCGCAATCGATGACGCGCGAGCTGTGCGCGACGGAAATGGCGGCCCATGGCGGAACGGTGGTCGAAATCGTCGAAACCAAGGCTGGTTGGAAGACGGTGCAAGGCTCCCGCTACAACCGGCGCATCACCGCGCACACGACGCCCATGGATTTCACCGGGCCAGCGGCGGGCTCGCCCCGGCTCATGACCCGCGAGGACCCGGCGGGCCGTCGCGTGGCGGGCACGGTGAACAACTGCGCGGGCGGGATCACGCCATGGGGCACTTGGCTGATGGCGGAAGAGAACTTCAACGGCTATTTTTCCGGAACTCTCGCGCCCGACCACAAGGAGGCGGAAAACCACGCGCGTTACGGCGTGCCGGGCGGTTGGTACCAATGGGGCCGGTTCTTCGATCGGTATGACGTGTCCAAGGAGCCAAACGAACCCAATCGTTATGGCTGGGTGGTCGAAATTGATCCCCGCGACCCGAATTCAACGCCAAAGAAACGCACGGCGCTTGGCCGTTACAAACATGAAGGCGCGGAAAGCGTCGTCGCCCCTGACGGGCGGGTCGTCATCTATATGGGCGACGATCAGCGCTTTGATTACGTCTACAAATTCGTCACGGCCGGCCGCTTTGATCCGGAGAACCAAGCGGCGAACGCAGACTTGCTCGATTCCGGGACGCTCTACGTGGCCCGGTTCGACGCCGATGGGACCGTCGCATGGCTGCCTCTGGTGCATGGCGAAGGGCCCTTGACGCCGGCGAACGGCTTCGCCGCGCAAGCGGATGTTTTGATTGAAACCCGGCGCGCCGCCGACCTGCTGGGCGCGACGCCCATGGATCGGCCCGAAGACGTGGAGCCCGATCCGCGCACGGGCAAAGTTTGGGTGATGCTGACCAACAACAGCCGGCGAGAAGCGGATCAGGTGGACGCCGCCAACCCGCGTGCGGAGAACCTGTTCGGCCACATCATCGAAATCGTCGAGCCCGATGGGGATTTCACCGCGACCCAATCGCGCTGGGAAATCATGGTGCGCTGCGGCGATCCCGATGATCCGTCCGTCGGCGCGGTATGGAATCCGTTGACGAGCGAACAGGGATGGTTCGGCAGCCCGGACAATTGCGCCATTGATCCCTCGGGCCGTTTGTGGATCGCGACCGACGGCAATGAGCGCACCGGGGCCGCCGACGGCCTTTGGGCGTTGGAGACGTCCGGATCGCGGCGCGGCACGGGCAAGGCGTTTTTCCGCGCCCCCATCGGCGCAGAAGTCTGCGGCCCCAAGTTCACGCCCGACGGCCGCACCCTGTTTCTCGCCGTGCAACATCCCGGCGACGGCGACGACGCGTCCTTCGCCAATCCCACGACACGCTGGCCGGATTTCGAGGCGGATACGCCTCCGCGCCCAAGCGTTCTGGCGATCCGACGCGGCGATGGACGCCCAATCTAGCGCGATCCGCCCACGCAAACCCAGACCGTCCTTCATGCGCCGCGTCCATCTTTGGCGCGCCGAAGGCCTCGAGAACGCCCGCAGAAGGGCGCGAATGCAGCGGGAGCAAGCGTTCTTCCCCGCTCCGCCCGCCCGCGCTATAGCGGCCCAGAACCCGCGTCCGAAGGGCGCTTGCATTGCGAACAGATCGAGAAGGGGCGCACGCCATGGCCAAGATCCAAGTCAAAAACCCGATCGTGGAGCTCGACGGCGACGAGATGACCCGCATCATCTGGGCGCTGATTAAAGAAAAGCTGATCCTGCCTTATCTCGACATCGACCTGCACTATTACGATCTCTCAATTGAGAAACGCGACGA
>CAYPOX010000210.1:0-2724 GCA_964412525.1 uncultured Caulobacterales bacterium | reverse complement strand
TGGCCGAAGCCGGAGCCGCTCGCGCCGCTCGAATGCACAATTGAGGCGTCCGAACGCATCGGCGCCGACGGCTCGGTGGTGCGCGCGCTCGATGAAGCGACGCTTCGGGCGCGGCTGGAGACGCTTAAAGGCGAGGGGATCGAAGCGATCACCATCTGTCTGATCAATTCCTATGTTAACGACAGCCATGAACGCAGGGTCGCCGAGATCTGCGCTGAGGCGTTTCCTGATCTTCCTGTCACGGTCAGCGCCGACATTCTTCCGGAGATGCAGGAATACGAGCGGACCCTGACGACGGTCGCCAATTCGGCCGTGCGACCCGCCGTTTCGCGTTACGTCTCAAATTTGGAGACCAGCCTGCGCGACTGGGGCGTCACGGGCAAACTCAATCTTTTGCGCTCCGACGGCGGGTTGATGAGCGCGCGCAAGTCCGCTGAGGCCCCGGTCAACCTGCTCATGTCGGGTCCGGCCGGCGGCGTGGCGGGCGCGGTTTGGGTCGCGGAACAGGCCGGGTTCCGGAACCTTTTGACCTTGGATATGGGCGGCACCTCAACGGACGTCGCCTTGATCGAAGACGGCGCGCCGCGTTTGCGCCGCGAGACAACGGTGGGCGACCTCACCGTCCGCGCGTCGTCCTTAGACATACGCACGGTCGGCGCCGGGGGCGGCTCGATCGCCCATGTTCCCGAGCTCACCGGCGCCTTGCGGGTCGGTCCGCAATCGGCGGGGGCCGTTCCTGGACCGGTCGCATACGGCCGGGGCGGGGAGGAGGCGACGGTCACGGATGCGAATGTGGTGCTCGGCTATCTGCCCGAGGCGCTTCTCGGCGGCGCCATGACCCTGGACCGCCCTGGCGCGGAACGGGCCGTTCAGGCGATCGCCGACAAGCTTGGCGTCGGGCTGCGCGAGGCCGCCGCGGGCATCATCGACATCGTGAACGAAAACATGTTCGGGGCCTTGCGGCTGGTGTCGGTTCAGCAGGGTTATGATCCGCGCGACTTCGCCCTCATCGCGTTTGGCGGCGCGGGTCCCTTGCACGCGAACGCCCTCGGCGCATTGATGGGCTCCTGGCCGGTCGTGATACCGCCGTCTCCGGGCGTGTTGTGCGCCTATGGCGATGCGACGACCGCGATGCGCGTCGAGCAGCAGCGCAGCTTCAACGCCCTTGCGGACGCCACGTCCGATGCGGCGGTCGCCGAGCAATTGGACGTGTTGGCGGAGGCGACCCGACGGCAATTGGTGGACGAGGGCGTTCCAGAGTCCGATATCACCGTGCGCTTCGAGGTCGACGTGCGATATGCGGGCCAAGCGTTCGAGGTGCCTCTCGAAGCGTCGTTCGAAGGGTTCAAACATGGCGGCGGATTGGCCGCTTTGCTCCAAGCGTTTGACGAGGAGCACGCCCGTCTCTTCTCTTTTAAGCTCGACGTGAAGCATGAACTCGTAAATTTGCGCGCCACGGCCACGTCGAAACCGCCAAAAGTGACGGCTGAGGATTTGCCGCCGGGCGACGGCGACCCGGCTCAGGCCAAGCTGCGCGATCACACGCTGTTCTCCGATGGCCGTGAAATGGCGGCCGTCATCTATGATCGCGCGAAACTTCACGCTGGGGACCGGATCCAAGGTCCAGCGATCATCATCGAGATGGACTCAACGACACTGGTGCTGAACGGTTACTGCGCGGACGTGCACTCCTGCGGCGCCATCCTGATCAATCCGAACTGAGGAGGGGAGATCGCCATGCCTGCGCGCATCATTGAATCGAACCCACGTCCCTTCGACGTCCGTCCGCTCGACACGGTCACGCTCGACATCATTGAAAACGCGTTGAAAAACGCTCGTGTGGAGATGGACGCGACGCTGTTTAGGACGGCGATGTCCCCAGGAATCCGCGAACAAGGCGACGCGTTTCCGCTGATCGCGGACGCCAAGGGCCGCATGGTCGTGGGCCAGTTCGGGTCTTTCATCGACGGTTTCTTGAAAACCTATGACGGCGAGATCCATGAAGGCGACATGATCCTTCTTTCGGATCCCTATTCATGCGATGGGGCCGTGAGCCATAACAATGACTGGTTGGTTTTGCTGCCCATCTATCGCGACGGGCGCTTGGTGGCTTGGGCGGCCATGTTCGGGCACCAAACGGATGTGGGCGGCAAGACGCCGGGTTCTTTGCCCACGGACGCGGCGAGCGTCTTTGAGGAGGGGCTGCGTATCCCCCCCACCAAAATCTACAAGAGGGGCGAGCGTCAGCAGGACCTGATCGATCTTCTGTTGCATCAGGTGCGGATGCCCGAATGGTGCCGTTCGGATCTGAACGCCCTGATCGCGTCGTGCCGGATGGCGGAGCGACGCGTCAATGAGATGTGCGCACGCTTCGGAGATGACGTTTATGTCTCTGCGACGGAGGAACTTCTTGCGCGCAATCGGCGGGCCATGGCGCAATTGATCGCCACCACCATTCCAGATGAACGTCTCACTTTTACCGACTATATCTGTGATGATGGGCGGGGATTTGGCCCGTATAAAATTCATTGCACGATGTGGAAAGAAGACGGCCGCGTAATTTTGGACTTTGAAGGTACGGATCCACAATCAGAGAGCTCAATCAATTTTTATTTGAACGAAAACATGTTTAAGATGTTTTTTGGCATCTATATGATTATGGTGTTTGACCCCCAAATTCTATTCAATGACGGATTTTATGACTTGGTGGACGTGCGAATTCCC
>CAYPOX010000209.1:0-2750 GCA_964412525.1 uncultured Caulobacterales bacterium | reverse complement strand
CGGAAAACGGCTTCATGATCCGACCGACGCGACCCCGGCCTCGCGGACGCCACCGCTTCATGACCAGGTTCTTGCCCACATAGGCCTCGGCGACGACCAGTTCGTCGATGTCGAGGTCATGATTGTTCTCCGCATTCGCGATCGCCGATTGCAGGCATTTGCGCACGGCGCCGGAGATCCGCTTCTGGGAAAACTCCAACTCCGCAAGCGCGCGCTCGACCGGCAAGCCGCGGATCGAGGCGGCCACCAGATTCAGCTTTTGGGGGCTGACGCGCAGGGTTCGGGCCGTCGCCTTCGCGGCGGTGTCCGGCAATGCGCGCTCGCTTTTCGCCTTGCCCATCGCTACTTCCTCTTCGCCTTTTTATCGGCGCCGTGGCCGTAATAGGTCCGGGTCGGCGCGAACTCTCCGAGCTTGTGGCCGACCATGTCCTCGTTCACGAGCACCGGCACGTGCTTCTGACCGTTGTGCACGCCGAAGGTCAGGCCGACGAATTGCGGCAGAATGGTCGAACGGCGTGACCACGTCTTGATCACGTCTTTGCGGCCGGACGTGTGCGCGGCCTCCGCCTTTTACAGCAGATAACCGTCGACGAACGGACCTTTCCAAACGGAACGCGGCATGGCGCGGCGACTCCCTTAACGCTTCTTCTTCGCCGCATGGCGGCTGCGGATGATGAACTTGTCCGTCGCTTTGTTGCGACGCGTCTTGCGGCCCTTGGTCGGCTTGCCCCAGGGCGTCACCGGGTGACGGCCGCCCGAGGTCCGGCCCTCGCCGCCGCCATGGGGGTGATCGCCCGGATTCATGACGACGCCGCGCACGGATGGCCGTTTGCCCATGTGCCGCTTGCGACCGGCCTTGCCGAGATTGACGTTGCCGTGGTCCGCGTTCGACACGGCGCCCACCGTCGCCATGCAATCTCCATGGACCATCCGCATCTCGCCGGACATGAGGCGGAGCTGGCGATAGTCCCGGTCGCGCCCGACCAATTGCGCATAGGCGCCGGCGGAACGCGCCAACTGGCCGCCCTTCTCCGGCTTGAGCTCCACATTGTGCACGATCGTCCCGATCGGCATCGCGGACAGGGGCATCGCATTGCCGGGCTTCACGTCCGCGCGTGCGCTGGCGACGACCGTGTCGCCTTCTTGGAGGCGTTGCGGGGCCAGGATGTATGCTTTCTCGCCGTCCTCATATTCGATTAGAGCGATGAACGCCGTGCGGTTCGGATCATACTCCAAACGCAAGACCTTCGCCGGCACGTCGAACTTGCGTCGCTTGAAGTCGATCACCCGATAGAGCTTGCGCGAACCGCCGCCGATCCGCCGCGCCGTGATCCGGCCCGTATTGTTCCGGCCGCCCTTTTTGCGCAGGCCTTCGGTCAGCGACTTTTCCGGCCGCCCTTTCCAAAGCGCGGACCGATCCACAAGGACCAGCGTCCGGCGGCCCGGGGAAGTCGGATTGAATGTCTTCAACGCCATGGTTCGACCTTCCTCAGTTCACGCCCGACGAGACGTCGATCGAATGACCGTCTTCAAGCGTGACGATCGCCTTCTTGACGTCCTTGCGGCGGCCAGGCCGACCGCGAAAACGCTTGGTCTTGCCTTTGGCGACCAGGGTGTTCACCGCCTTCACCTTGACGTCGAACAGGGCCTCGATCGCGTCTTTGATCTGCGGCTTGGTGGCGTCCATGGCCACGCGGAACACGACCTGGCCGTTCTCCGCGGCGTAGGTTGCCTTCTCCGTGATCAAAGGCCGCTCGATGATGTCGTAATGCCGTTCCTTCATGGTCATTTCAGCCGCTCCTGCAGCCCTTCGGCCGCCGCGCGCGTCAGCACCAATTTGTCCCGACGCAGGATGTCGTAGACGTTCGCGCCCTGCATCGGCAGCACGTCGAACTCCGGCAGATTGCGCGCCGCACGCGCGAAGTCCGCATTGATCTCCGCACCGCCGACGACCAGCGCCGACCGCCAATCCTTGGCGTAGCCCAGATCGCCGAACGCCTTTTTCGCGGCTTTGGTCTTCGCTTCCGGCAATGCGGCCTCGTCGATCACGATCAGATCGCCGCGACGCGCTTTGGCCGACAGCGCATGGCGCAGCGCCATGGCGCGCACCTTCTTCGGCAGACCGTGGGAATGATCACGAACCACCGGGCCGTGCGCCTTCGCACCGCCGCGAAATTGGGAGACCTTACGGTCGCCGTGACGAGCCCCGCCGGATCCCTTCTGGCGTACGATCTTCCGGCCGGAATAGGCGACCTCGCCGCGCGTCTTGATCCGGCGGGTGCCGGCGCGGCGCTTGGCCAACTGCCATGTCACCATCCGATGGAGGATGTCCGCGCGCGGTTCGAGACCGAACACCGCGTCGTCCAACTCCAACTCACCGGACTTCCCGCCCGCGAGCGTGTTCACCGCGATCTTCATTGTTTCGCCTCATCCGTCGGAGCCGCGTCCGCGGAGGCGGCGTCCTCCGCCGCCTCTTCAGCGGCCGCCTCAGCCGGCGCGTCCTCCGCCGCAGGCTCGTCCGCCTTCGCCAAGAACACGCCCGGCGCCACGATCTCTTTCGGGAGAGCCGACTTCACCGCGTCGCGGATCAACACCCAGCCCTCTTTCGCGCCCGGCACCGCGCCCTTCACCAAAATCAGGCCGCGATCGGCGTCGACGCGTACGATCTCCAGATTTTGGGTCGTGACCTGCACGTCGCCCATCTGGCCGGCCATCTTCTTGCCTTTGAAAACCTTGCCCGGGTCCTGACA
>CAYPOX010000208.1:0-2840 GCA_964412525.1 uncultured Caulobacterales bacterium | reverse complement strand
GACGGCCTTCGTTTCGGAGTTTCGCTGGTCGCGTTGGCGGCGGCCGCCGCCACACCGGCCGCGGCGCAGGTGATCACCGACGGCAGTCTTCCCGCCCATGGCGGCGAGCCTTCCGTTTTGGGGACCACCGGTCTGATCGACATTCCCCAGGCCCTGGGCGAGACGCGCGGAGCCAACCTCTTCCATAGTTTTCAGCAATTCGACGTGCCCGAAGCGGCGACCGCGCGCTTCAACGGAGATGCCGAATTGGCGAACATCTTCGCGCGCATCACCGGCGACGCGGCGTCCCGAATCGACGGAACCCTGGAGTCGACCGCGCCGCTCGCCGATTTGTGGCTGATCAATCCGAACGGCGTGTTTTTCGGCCCGACCGCAGTGGTGAACGTGCCCGCCGGCCTGCACGTCACGACCGCCGACGAGATCCGTTTCGCCGACGGTTCGGTCTTTTCCGCGGGCGAGTTGGGGGTCAGCACGATCAGCTCCGCGGAGCCGGAGGCGTTCGGCTTTCTCCAGCCGAATCCAGCCGGGATCACCATTGACGGCGCGACCATCACGTCCAACGCCCTGGACCTTCGGGTGACGGAGTTCGTCGGCGGCGACGTCACGATCGACGGCGCCACCATTTCGACGCTCAATGGCGACGTGCAGGCGATCGCCGTGGCCGAGGCCGCGACGATCCCCTTCGACGCTCGGGGCGTGACAGATCCAGCTTCAATCCCGCCCGGCGATGTCGCGATCACGAATTCCAGCATCACGGCCGATGACGCGCTCGTGCTTGTCGGCCGCCGCGTCGATCTTCAGGGCGCGTCTTTGGCTTTGCTTCAAGTCTCCGTCGAGACGCCCGAAGGCGACCCACGCAACGGCGTCGTCCTCATCGCGTTGGATGGGACGGACGGAACGCCCGGTGCGATCGAACTCCGCGACGCGTCGTCCATCGACTCCCTGTCGACCGGCGGCGATTCCGAGCCGATCGCACTCCAGTCGAGCGGAACCGTCCGTCTGGTGAACGCGACGGTCCTCGGCGACGCCTTTGGCGGGAGCGCGGGGGATGTGGACATCGACGGCGGCGCGAATGTCGAGATCCTCGACGGCAGCCTGGTCGCATCGGGCGCGATCGACGCCTTCGGCAATGCGGGCGTCGTCTCGATCGACGCGCCACAGGTGACCATCGCAGACAGCAGCGTGTTCAGCGAGGCCGTCAACGCCGGCAGCTCCGGCGCGATCTTCATCGGCGAAAGCGGGATCGTGGATGAGGTGAACCTATCCAACGCCACGCTGATCGCGAGCTTTGTCGACAGTTTCGGGATCACCGGTTTCGTACGGATCAGCGCCAATGGAGCCGTGAACGTCGCCGACGGCTCGATCGTCAGCGTCATCGCGCCGAGCGAAGTGCAGCTCTTCGACGCGTTTGACGCCGGCCTGTTGCAGGTCTTCGGGAACGAGGTGCGGATCACGAGCGGCAGCAGTCTGGAGGCCTCGGCGAACACCGGGCTCGGGGCCGGGCGGATCAGCGTGTTCGGCGCCGAGGGAATCCTGTTGGATGGGGCGGATATCTCCAACGCGACCCAAACCAGTCCTTTGGGCGGGATCGTGGAGCTCGTCTCCCAGGGCGACGTCGTGATCCGCGGCTCGCAAGTCACCAATGAAGTGACCGATCTGGGCGAGACGTTCACCCTTGCGGACGCGCCTCAGGACTTCAGCGTCGGCAACGTCTTCGTTTCCGGTCGCAACGTCACCGTGGACCAGAGCGGCCTGGGCACCAGCGGCGCGACCGGCGGCAGCGCCGGAGAAGTGTTTCTCTATGCGCGCGACGCCCTCACGATCTCGAACGCGGCCACGATCGCCACCAGCGTGTCCGGCCTTGGCTATGGCGGCGCCGCGACGCTTCTGGCCGGCGACATCTCCATCACGGACTCCTCAATCTCCGCACGCGTTCTCGACTCGCTTGCGGGCGCGTCGGCGTCGGACGATCGGATCACGCAGATCAGCATTCTAGGTCTGGCGGACGAAGGCGACGCCACGTCGGCCGTTTCCAGCGGTTCGATCCTTTTGGAGCGATCGACGGTCGAAGCGGACACGTCCGGTTTCGACGCCGCGCCCATCTTGCTGATCGCCGACGCGGACATCACGGTCGACGCCAGCGCCGTGACGAGCGATGCGTTTTATGGGGCGGTCGGCGACGCGGGCGACATCACGTTGAATGCCGGCGGCGCGCTCACTGTGCGTAACGCCTCGTCGATTTACTCCGGTTCCTTCGGCTATGGATCCGCCGGCACGATCTTCGGACTTGGCGAACGGATCGTCGTGTCCGGCTCGTTCCTTTACAGCGATTCCAATGGAGGCGGCTCCGCGGGCTCGGTTCGGCTTGGCGTTTCGGACAGCACCAACAGCGTCACGATCACGGACGGAGCCGTCGTCAACACGCGCTTTGTCGACGGCTATGGGATCACCGGCGGCATCTACGTCTATGCAAGCGACGCGGTCACGGTCGATGGCGGATCAAGCCTGCTCTCCTCTGCGCAGGAATACGTGCCGGGCGCAGCCTTCGACCAACCTGTGATCGTCCTCGGGGCGAACGACGTGACGGTCCGGGACGCGCAATTGCAAGCTTCCGCCGCCACCCTGCAAGGCTCGGGCATCCTGCTTCTGGACGCCGCGAATTCCGTCACCCTGGAGAACACGTCGGTTTTGAACGACACCAGCAACGGGACGCTTGGCGGCTATGTCAGCTTCACGTCGAACGGCGACGTGACGCTGACCAATTCGAGTGTCGAGAATGTCGTCCAAGACGTCACGATCGCTCCACTGATCAATGCGCCGCGAGAAAACGTCGAAGGGGC
>CAYPOX010000207.1:0-2921 GCA_964412525.1 uncultured Caulobacterales bacterium | reverse complement strand
TGTGTCTCGCCGTGGTCACCGCAGCGCCATAACGTCGAACATTGACATTGCTTGACACCGGTTGGAGCCGGCGACCGTGGGCGCGCGGCCTAGGTCAGGCAACGAAATCGGGCCGGACACAAAAAAAGCGCTGCCATTTTGGAGTTCTGCCCATATGTGTCGGGCCGACGCCGCGATTTTCACCGGCGTGTCCCTTCAGGAGAGGAGATGTCCGTCCGTGTCTGAGGTTGAATCCCCCGCCGCCGCCCAAGCCGTCACCGTCGTCGTCGGAGATGGCGTTGGCCCGGAGATCTCAAGCGCCACCCAGCGCGTGTTGAAGGTCGTGTGCCCGGATCTTGAGTTCATTGCGGCGGACGCGGGTGAGAAGGTCTTCAAAAAGGGCGAAAAAAGCGGCGTGCCGCAAGAAACGCTCGACCTGATCACGAAGACAGGCGTGCTCTTGAAGGCGCCGCTCGCCACACCCATCGGCAAGGGCGAAAAGAGCGCCAACGTCACCTTGCGCAAGGCCCTGGAACTCTACGCCAATATCCGCCCGGTGAAGCAATTGCCGAACGTGCGGACCGCCTATTCCGACTATGACATCGATTTCATCGTCGTGCGCGAGAATGTGGAGGATCTCTATGCCGGGATCGAGCACATGCAGACCCCGGACGTGGCCCAGTGCCTGAAGCTGATCACCCGCAAGGGCTCTGAGAAGATCAACCGTCTGGCTTTGGCCCTCGCGCGCGCCGAGGGGCGCCCCAGCGTGCACTGCGCCACCAAAGCGAACATCATGAAGCTGTCAGAAGGTTTGTTTAAGACGGTCTTTGAAGAGGTCGCCAAGGATTATCCCGAGATCGAGGCGCATCACATCCTCATCGACAATTGCGCCCACCAGATGGTGATCAACCCGGAACAATTCGACATCATCGTCACGACCAATATGAATGGCGACATCATTTCCGATCTGTCGGCGGGGCTCGTCGGCGGTTTGGGGCTCGCGCCGGGCGCGAATATGGGGGCCGAAGCCGCCGCCTTTGAGCCGGTCCATGGCACTGCGCCGGATATCGCCGGACAGGATAAGGTGAACCCGACCGCCATGATGTTGTCTGCGGTGATGATGCTGCGCCATCTGGGCCGCGCGGCGGCCGCCGACGCGATGGAGGCCGCGATCACTAAGGTTTACGCGGAGGGCGTCAATCTCACCGGCGACGTCGCCGCCAAGAGCGAACCTGTCGGCACGGCGGCGTTCACGGACGCCGTACTCGCCGCGATCGACACGCCGTCCATGGAGGCGCGCGAGACCGCGTCGCGATTTGTCCCGCCCGCGAATCGCTTGCCCGTCCTCGCCCCGAAGGAGCGCGGCTTCGACGGCATGGACATTTTTGTGGAGTTCGACGGCGATGTCGCCAGCTTGGCCGAGAAGCTGAAAGCCGCAGCGACGGATACGGGCTTTGATCTGTTGATGATCTCCAATCGCGGCGCCGCCATGTATCCCAATCCGGGCCCGCTCACCGATACGGTGCCCCATTGGCGTTGCCGTTTCCAATGGCGTGGCGGCGCCGAGGATCAGGCGGCGAATCTGGCGCTGATCGGCAAGATCGCCCAGGATTTGCGCTGGATGCATGTGGAGAAACTGATCCGTCTGGACGGAGTCGCGGGCTATTCCTTGGCGCAGGGGCAGAGCTGAAGCTTGCTCTGGCGCGCCGCGCTGGGCGCAGATTGAAGCCTCTCGGGCGACCCTAGACGAACCGATCGACGCGGCGTTTTTGGTCTTCTTCCTCGTCGCCATGTTGGATATGGCGGCGGGCTTCGAACTCATCCATCTCCGCCACCCGCTCGCCCCGGCGGGTTCGGTTCGCTTCCGCCGGCCGGGCCAAGCGGTCGGTGACGCTGATTTGAGGCGGCGGCGCAATGTAAAAGCCGGGCGCGTTCGGATACAGCGCGGGCTGCACCTGCGCGACCATCACCGCCGGAACCGGAGTCGGGAAAAAACCCGTCATCATCGCCTCATTCGTCGGACTGTGAATCTGACGTAAAAATCCCTGGCTGACAATCGCGGCGACGATGCGGCGATCGGCGATGGGCCCTACGGTTGGAGCGGCGTGGCGCGCACGTTAGAAGGTGCCGCAAATAAGCGCGCGGGCCTTGTCGGCGCCGGGCGCGTGAGCAGGCACGGATGGAAGGGAGACGACGCCATGGCGGGACAGGACACGTTCGGCGCGATGCGGAAACTCGACGTGGAGGGGCTGACCTATCGCATCTCTTCGCTGCCAAAAGCGTATGAAACGCTGGGAGACCTTTCCCGGTTGCCGTTTTCTCTGAAGGTGTTGCTGGAAAATCTTCTGCGTTTTGAAGATGGCGGCGCGACGGTGGGCGCGGATCAAATTCGCGCCGTGGCCGATTGGATGTCGGCACGGTCCTCGGACAAAGAAATCGCCTATCGCCCGGCCCGTGTTCTTATGCAGGATTTCACCGGCGTTCCGGCGGTGGTCGATTTGGCGGCGATGCGCGACGCCATGAAGGCGCTCGGCGGCAATCCTCAAAAAATCAATCCCTTGGTGCCGGTTGATCTTGTGATCGACCATTCCGTGATGGTGGATGAATTCGGCAATCCGCGCGCGTTCCAACTCAATGTGGAGCGCGAATATGAGCGCAACGCCGAGCGTTACAAATTCCTGCGTTGGGGCGCCCAGGCCTTCGACAATTTCCGCGTGGTGCCGCCTGGCACGGGCATCTGTCACCAAGTGAACCTGGAGTATCTGGCGCAAACCGTTTGGACGAAAGAGGAATCGGACGGGACCATGGCGGCCTTCCCAGACACCTTGGTCGGCACGGACAGCCACACCACCATGGTGAACGGTCTCGCCGTCTTAGGGTGGGGCGTCGGCGGCATCGAGGCGGAGGCCGCCATGCTCGGCCAGCCCATCTCCATGCTCATC
>CAYPOX010000206.1:0-3039 GCA_964412525.1 uncultured Caulobacterales bacterium | reverse complement strand
CTCTCCTGGCTCGAAAGCCATAGCATGGGTGTCCACCAGACCGGGGCAGGATCACGATCGAGTCTGGCAATGCGGACGAGGGGTCCGCGTCGATATGGTAAGCGCGCGGCGGTGACCACCGGACGCTTACTTCCTGTGAGCGTCCGGCGCCAACCGTCTGACGTTTTCGTTACAACGCACTGAGACGTGGTAGGCGAATGAGGTCCCCCACCGCCGTCACGAACAGGGTTTTAGGTGGTTACTTCTCGTCCGCGCCTTTGACGTCGCGGAAGGCTTTTGGCGTCAATCCCGTCTCTCGCTTGAAGGCCTTGTAGAAGGTCGAGCGCGCGTTGAAGCCGACGTCGAGCGCGATCGTCAGGATCGAAGCTTCACCCGACAGGACAAGCGGCTTCGCCGCTTCAACTCGCCAATGGGCCACATAGTCAAAGAAGGTCGAGCCGATCTCTTCGTTCAAGGTCTGTGATACCAGATTGGGCGACGTGCCGACATGACGCGACAGCTTCTGCAGCGAGAGGTTCGCGTCGAGGTAAAGCCTGTCCTCACGCATGGCTTTTTCAAGACGCGTTGCGAGCTTTTTGGCGTGATCCTCGGACAGCGCAGAACGCGTGTACTTCCCTCGCGGCGCCGGACCTGGCGCAGCGACCGGCTCGTTTTCGACGGCCGCCGGCGCAAACGAGGCGAAGGCAATGATGAACAACAGCAGGCCCGATGCGAACACGAAGTTGATTTCGCTCGGGAACACGAGGCCGGGTCCAAAATTGTCGCTCAGCAGCGACATTGCCGTTGCCCCCCAGAGCGCGACGAGAAGCGCCATGAGCCAGTCGACCCAGCGCAACTCACGCTTCTCTGTGTTTGAGTAAAGGTCTTTGAGCCTCGCCCGAAAGGCTCCCAGGCGCCTTAGGGTCGCCACGAGATAGCCGAAAGAGGCGAGCGACCAGACGAAAATCAGTGCGAACGTCACAAACGCAAGAGCTGACGGCGTAAAGCCGGGCGGCAATTCACCCTCAACAAACATGGCCACCTTGGACGTTGCCGGCAGCAGCCAGTAGCCGACGGTCGTCATGAGTGCTGCAACCGGCAAGATGCCGTCCTGCCAGTGAAGGGACGGTCGCGCCGACTCGGTCGTGCGCGCGGCGACATAACAATAAATCGTCGGCGGCAAAGCCAAGAGCATGACCAGGACGGCGGGCATGTAGAAGACGTAGAACTCCCGAGCGAAGGCGACGACAAGCGGGATCGATGCGATACCAGCGATCAGAACGAAGATCCCGATGAGATAGGGACGGGCTTCCCGCGCTTGGGCGCCGCGGATCGCTGACATAGCGCCCGCCGCAGCGACACCGGTTGTAGCCGCCGAAAGTGCAATCATCCCTTCGCTTTCCATGGCCTGCTCTTGGCTCGTGTCCCGGATGAGATCAACGGACACAATGCGGGGGCGTTTTTTTTCCCGCGAAGTGTCCGCGCCGTCCCGCGTGGACGACACCCTTCTGTAATCCCGGCTTTGTTCGGTCACATCCTGGGCTCCGCTATGCGTGTCGCCGGAACAAGAACAATCAGGACCGGATAGCAATGTTGGATTTGAGCAATGCCGCGCTGATCGCCCATGTTGGCTCGGGCTCCATCGCTGTTGCCGCTGGCGCTGTCGCATTTGGCGCCCAAAAGGGCGGTGCGATCCATGTCGGCGCAGGCCGGGTGTTCGCCGTCGCCATGGTCATATCGTGTGCGCTCGGCGGTGGTTTGGGCCTTTTCAGAACCGAAGAGTATTACATTACCTTCCATGCTGGGGTCCTGGGCACGACACTGATCCTTTCCAGCTGGCTGGCGGCGCGCACGCGCGGGCCCCTGGTGGACCGCACGAGCGTGGCGGTTGGGGTGGCCAATCTCTTGAATACGGGTGGCTTGATCGCTGTCGGCATCTACGCGATGTCGTTGCCGGGGGGATTGCTGCTGGGTTTTTATGCGCCGGACTACTTCTTCCTTTCCGGGATGGCTGGCATTGCGGCCCTCGGCGACATCAGAGTCCTCGTTCGGAAGACGCTGTCGGATCGTCATCGCGTCGCACGGCACTTGTGGCGTATGTGCCTCGGCTTTTTCATTGCAGCAGGTTCGGCCTTCACCGGCCCCGGCGCGAAGGCCTTCCCCGAGATGGTTCGCAATTCCGGCCTCATTTCGGCGCCAGAACTGATCATCTTTGTGCTGATGCTGTTCTGGCTTGTCCGTACCCTTCTCCACCGCCGATCGTCAGTGAAGGGGGGCTCAGCGTGAAAGAACCGCACCTCCTCGGAGACGCCCATTTCTGGATTGGGTGTCTGTCCGTCATCTCTGGCTTCACCGCCTTCGCCGCTCGCAAGGGGCAAACAATTCACCGTGCTTGCGGGACAGTTTTCGTGCTTTCCATGGTGCTTTTAACAGCCAGTGGTTTGTGGCTCAGCATCGCTCGCGAAATTCTGTTTACGGTTTTTCTGTCGGCGATTGCCTTTCACACGGTCGCCACCGGTTGGGCCGCCGCGGCGCTTGAAAGACCCGTTGGCGGGTTGACCACCAAGGCGTCTGCCGCGCTCTCAGGGTTCGTCGTTGTCGGCGCTGTCCATTGTGGGATGCGCGCAGCGGCGGCGCCGAACGGCATGTTCAACGAACTGCCGGCCAGCGCATTCTACACCGTCGCTGGCGTCGGCTTTTTCATTTTCGTATGCGATATCGCCTTCGCGCTCGTCAATAAACCAACCAGACAGCGGCGCCTCACGAGACATCTCTGGCGCATGGGTTTTTCGTTCTTCTTGGCGACCGGAATTTTTTTCTTCGGCAACAACCACGTGTTGCCCGAGATGTTGCGGTATCCCGCATTCCTTTCCGCGCCGGTCGTCGCCGCGGTTTTGTGGACGCTATTCTATATGTTCCGTATCCGGTTCTCAAAACAAGCGCTCACTTACGCTCAGCGAAGCTGAGCGGAACGTTCTTTTCGCCGAACGCCAGGCGGCAATGGCCGGACGTGTGTGGACGCCCCCTTTGATGCAAGCGGAATCTTGGGCACGGTCGGGC
>CAYPOX010000205.1:0-3054 GCA_964412525.1 uncultured Caulobacterales bacterium | reverse complement strand
CTCCAGCACCGTGCGGCCGCCGCCGGGTTGGATCTGCAGGGTTTTGACCCTTTCGCCCTTCAAGGTGCCGTGAATTTTGATGCGATCGCGTACGCCCGTCATTTGCGACACTCCTCGTAGTACCGAAGAACTTGTTCATTGTTTTCGATGGATAAACCTGCTGTGAGACGTTGAAAATACACGCAGGTTTCGCCGTCGCGTTCAGATAGCGCTACATTGTTTTGAAACACGACTGTGGCTGGCTCAGCACCTCCGGGACGTCGACCTGGCCTGTCTTCTGGATCCAGCGCTGAGACATTGAGAATATTGACGAAGGGCGCATCTGGCTCGAAATAAATCGTTATTCCAGCACCGCCTCGTATTTTAAAACTTTCTCCGCTTGATAATTTGTAAAATGTATGGCGAAATTGACTGAACGCGCTGTCGCCGCCGTCGACATTTCCACCTTTGTTCTGGACCGTATATTGGAAATAATCCATGAAACGCTTTTCGACCTCAAGATCACTCCACGTCGTTGGAAATTCAAAGTCTATTCTCGAATACTTTTTTCCATGGCTAAATCTGGCGCCATATGTTTTAAATAAGCGAAGACCTTCATCGTAGAGCATTCCATTGTATTTGGCGATTTCGGGAAAAATTTCATCGTCGACTCGATAATACCCAATTGCCATCCCGTATTCGCCGGAAATAATAGGTCTTTTAAATCTCGCCCGCTCCTGAAATATCCTGCGCTCCTGCTTGGAAATGATGTCGTCCCACACCGGCCGCGCCCAATAGAGATCGCTTTGGAGATAGTAATAACCGGCCTGCAGTTCTTTGTGCGGATACTTGTCGATCTCTTGGGCCAGCCATTTCGCGTGCTCCGGCCACCCCCGCGTGTCGACCCAATCAACCAGGGACGACTCGTCCCGCCGCTCGCACCCCGACAGCGCCAGCGCCGACGCAAGGGCGCCGGCCATCCCGGCCAAAGCGCGGAGCCTGCTCACGCTTGTCCGTCGCAAGGGTTCGACCGAACGTGAACGTCCCAACAACGCGCTGAGCGTGCCGCAAGAGTTTCGCCGTTTAACCTCATGCCTCGATTGTTCCATTTCTGTTTCCGTCCGGCCATTGCCGCAAGGTGTAGGCGACGACCGCAGACGCTTCTTCTCCGCGGCCGACCATTCGAGCGTCAGCGCACGGCGATCACCAGCGGACGCTTACCTTCTTTTTAAATAACACGCGGTGCACAAGAAAGATTGCAATTAATGTCAAAGACGCTACAATGAATTCAAAAGGCATAAATACGAGCGCGACTTTTACTTCTCTACGTAAGTCGGCGTAATCTTCCATTTCAAATGCTTTAGAAACGATCGACATAACAAATGATGACGAAAAAGCAATTAGAAAAGAATATATTAACGATCCAAAAACAACTGCTCCTATCGAAAGTATTATTGGAAATAACGGCCAAAAATGCGGCAAAATTGCCATTATTTCGGGCAAGGGAGCTGTGAAAGCCTTTGGTCCCCCAATAAGCGTTAACAATATATAGTTTCGCAATGCAGTTAGAGCTCCGTAAACGGGAATTGTCAATAGTATCAATAGCCCAAATTTCTTCAGAGCGTTACTCACTTTATTCACGCCCCACCCCCGATCTCCAACACCGTGCGGCCGCCGCCGGGTTGGATCTGCAGCGTTTTGACCCTTTCGCCCTTCAAGGGGCCTTGGATCAGGTCGGTCCGCATTTTCTTCTCACTTCGTCTCCTCCCATGAAGGATCAAGAGCCTGCAGATTGCGAATTAGGAAGGCCAAGTTCTTCCGGGTCGCGCCGTGCAGCGCGATCGATTGCAGGGCGCTCGGCTCGTTCGGGCCGCGGGCGCTGTCGGCGAAGGCGCTATGGTTCGGCCTGCGGCTGACGCCGTCGGCGGCGTTCGCGGTGCGGCGCGACGCCGTGGCTTGGGCCGCCGCCGCCGCCCCCTCCGAGCCCGGCCCGGAGTTCACCGCCCGGGAGATGGCCGCCGCCCGCACTCCCGCCCCCGCCGCGGCCAAGGCGCCGCTGAGGGTCGGCTTGAACCGCCCCTCAAAGCGCGTGACATGGGTGGCCGTCCACACAACGCTTTCGTCGCCAGTGGCGGCGCGTAGGGCGTAATCGACGGTGATTTCCGCACGGCGGCGATAGAACGGATAAAGGGTGAAATAGGGATCAACCCAGCCGTCCTGAACATGGGCGTCCAGCGCATAGGATGCGTCGGTCGCCTCCGAAAGAAATCGGTTCGCCGCCAGCGAGGCCTCAAGCGCCTCGGCCAAGGCCGCCGGCTTGATGTTAAGGCCCTCCACCTCCGGCGCGATGGTGACCGCACCGACCGTAACCGCGCCGGCGAGCCCCGCGGACGTCGCGGGCGCCAAGAGGCCCGTCGCCGCGCGATCGGCCTTCAGCCCAGGCGCGCAGGACGCGAGCAGCAGAAGAGCCGCCGCCAGCGTCGTGAACGCACCTCCCAAGCGTAGCCCCGCGCCCGCATTCGCCATGGTTTCGCTGTGCACGGCGGATTCTCCCCATTCGCTTCGCGACACACAGCTTTTCGGGGCGGTTGGCGCTGCGTCAAGCATGCCATGTCAAACATCGCCTTCATGACGCACACGGCGCATGCGAGGCCATGGAAAGACGTGTGGCCGATCTTAGCCGTCTACGCCGCCTCGCCCTTTTCACGCGGCAGGCGGCCAGCGCGGATCAGGATGTCTTTCAAATAGCGCCCCGTGTGGGAGCGGGCGCAGGCGGCGATGTCTTCCGGCGTGCCGGTGGCCACCAATTCGCCGCCGCCGTCACCGCCTTCCGGGCCGAGATCCAGCACCCAATCGGCGGTTTTGATCACCTCCAGATTGTGCTCGATCACCACCACGGTGTTGCCCGCATCGACAAGCGCCTGCAGCACCTCCAGCAATTTGCGCACGTCTTCAAAGTGCAAGCCGGTGGTCGGCTCGTCGAGAATGTAGAGCGTCTTGCCGGTGGCGCGCCGGGACAATTCTTTGGCGAGCTTGACCCGCTGCGCCTCGCCGCCCGACAGGGTGGGCGCCTGC
>CAYPOX010000204.1:0-3105 GCA_964412525.1 uncultured Caulobacterales bacterium | reverse complement strand
CCTTGGCCGCGCCGCGCCTCGAAGCCCCAGATCCGTGGGAGCCGGAGGAGCAGACCACCGCGGCCGAGTGATCCAGGCTTAACGCGTCGAAGAGGCGCCCTCCCCGCGCGGCGACGCAGCCGCGCGGGGTTTTTTTGCGCCCGCCGGATGCGCGGCGGCGCATGCGTCGGACGAGACGCTGCGGCGTCGTCGGGTCACGGCAGGCGTCGACCGCGGATTGGGGCGGCCTCGAATGCATGGCGCGCCCGCGACGCGCGAGACGCCTTTCGCGCGCGCGGAATCCGGTGGCGGGCGCTCGGCGGACGTCGTACACCGCGCCGTGATGGTCACTCACAGATGGGACGTTCGGCATGTGGACGACTTTCGGGCAAGGCGGCGCGCGTTTGGGCGCCGCGATCGCGATCGGGATAACGCTCCTCGCTGGCGCGACGAGCGCTCCGGCCTCCGCGCAGTCGCAAGGCGTCGTGCGCACGGCCAGCCCGCATGACGCGGCGACCACCATCGCGCGCTTCGAAGAGGCGCTGCGCGGCCGCGGGCTGAAGGTATTCGACGGCGTCGATCACGCCGGAGCGGCGGCGGCCTTCGACCGATCGATGCCGCCGAGCCGCGTGATCATTTTCGGCAACCCCGCCGTCGGCACCGGCATGATGCTGCAGAGCCCGGAAGCCGCGATCGACTTTCCGTTGAAAGCGCTGATTTATCAGGACGCCGACGGAGCGGTTTGGCTGGCGTTCAACGACGCCGAGCATATGCGCGCCATATTCGCCCGGCATGGGTTGAGCGAAGACATGGCGTGGTATGAGGGCCTGATCGGCGGCTTGACCGCCGAGGCTCTCGCCGGCGACTGACCGGGCGGACGCCGCGCCGACGAGGGGAGATCCGATGACGTCCACCCGATTTCCGCGCGGAGCTCGCGGGCGCGCCGCGCGTCGCGGCGTGGCGGCCGCCGCTCTCGCCGCTCTGCTGTTCGCGACAGGCGCGGCGGACGGCGCCCGGGCGCAGACGCTCGGAGAGTGGCTGAACGACTTGCCCGACCTCTCCGAGAACTTGCCGGAGGCGCCCAGCGCCGACGACATGCGCCGCGCCTTCGACAATGCGCGCGACTGGGTCCGCCAGCGCAGCTCCGAGCTGCGCGACCGCCTCGCCGAAGACGACGCGTCCGCCGCGCCGCCGATCGTCGCGCCGCACGACGCCGACGTCTTCCTCGCGCTGATCCAGTTTCTCGACCCCGAGGCGCGCTTCGCGTCGGATCCCGGCCAGATCGTCGCGCAGGCGGACGGCCGCGGCTTCGCATTTCACTTGCCGATTTGCGACGACGCCGAATGTGGGCAGGCGCGGTTCGACGCCGTGATCGCGCCTGAGGACGTTCCCGGCGCCGATTGGGCGAACGCCGACGCCGGCGCGCTGAACGCCTGGAACGCGCGCGTCGGCGCGATGTCGCGCGCCTATGCGCGAGCGGACGGCGCGTGGGTCCTCGAGGCGCCGGCGATCGTGTCGGAGGGCGTTTCTCCGGAGGCTTTTCTCGTCGCGCTCGAGCTCTGGCGCGCCGAGTTGGCGTTGTTCGCCGGGGGAAGTTGGGCGACCCCGTAAGCGAGCCGTCGACACCGGCTTCCCGCTCTCGAGCAGCGCGATCGCGCGGGGGAAAATCGTTTGACAGAGGGGCGGCGCGTCCATAGGGTGCCGCCTCGCGTCGATCGAAAGGTTGACGTGCTTAATCGTCTGAATTTATGCGCGCATGATCGGGTTCCCGATCCTCTGCCTCCTCGCCGCCAGGCGTCTCGCTTGGCGGCTCGTCGTTTTAGGCCTCCAGCGCTCGTCGAGCGCGGCCGAGACGCGGAAGCGGCGGATTTCCGACCAGCGTGCAGGTGTCTACGCCGGAGCATGGCTCGCGGCGCGAGCGAGGTGAGCGGTTTATGCCGACGATCCAACAGTTGATCCGAAAGCCGCGTCAGCCGCGGCGCTATCGGAACACGTCGCAGCATTTGGAGGCGAACCCGCAGAAGCGCGGCGTGTGCACGCGCGTCTACACCACGACGCCGAAGAAGCCGAACTCGGCACTGCGGAAGGTTGCCAAGATCCGGTTGACGAACAATTACGAAGTGATCGGTTACATCCCCGGGGAAGGCCATAACCTGCAAGAGCACTCCGTGGTGCTGATTCGCGGCGGCCGCGTGAAAGATCTCCCGGGCGTGCGCTATCACATTCTGCGCGGCACGCTGGACACCCAAGGTGTGAAAGATCGCCGCCAGCGCCGGTCGAAATACGGGGCCAAGCGGCCGAAGTGAGGATTTGGGGCGGCATCTGCCAAGGGCAGGGCCGCCTTCTTCCGTTGCAGCGCCATGTGGGCGCCCACGGATGAACGAGGACTGAGGGAGACAGCGCATGTCGCGACGCCACCGCGCCGAACGCCGGGAAGTGCTGCCGGACGCCAAATATGGGGACATCATCGTCACCCGCTTCATGAACTGCCTGATGTTTGACGGCAAGAAGTCTGCGGCGGAACGGATCGTTTACGGCGCCTTTGACGAGATTCAGGCGAAGACCTCGCAGGATCCGGTGCAAGTGTTCCACGAGGCGCTCGACAATGTGAGCCCGGCGGTGGAAGTGCGCTCGCGGCGCGTTGGTGGTGCGACCTATCAGGTGCCGGTGGAAGTGCGCCCGGAGCGGCGCAAGGCCCTGGCGATCCGCTGGCTGATCAATGCCTCGCGCGCCCGCAATGAGCGGACCATGCGCGACCGGCTCTGCGGAGAATTGCTGGACGCGTCGCAAAACCGCGGCTCGGCTGTGAAGAAGCGCGAGGATACCCACAAGATGGCGGACGCCAACCGGGCGTTCTCGCACTATCGCTGGTAAGGGCAACGGCTTAAGAAGTGCTCGGTACGGACGTCGGCCTGATGCGGGCGTCCTTCGTTTGGGACAGGCAATCGGAACTCCCGTCGGCGCTGCCATGAGTAGGGCGGCCACCGGGCTAAGAGGTGCGAGAGATGGCTAGGCAAACTCCGCTCACGAATTACCGCAATATCGGCATCATGGCGCATATCGATGCCGGTAAGACCACGACGACGGAGCGCATCCTGTACTACACGGGTGTGAGCCATAAGATCG
>CAYPOX010000203.1:0-3117 GCA_964412525.1 uncultured Caulobacterales bacterium | reverse complement strand
CCGCACCTAGCCCGCGCCGCCGCGGGCCGCGACGCGTCTCGCATCGTCCCCGTCCACGGCCGCGCGCCCGCGCGCGGGCGCGATCAACCCCGCCATGGTGCGCAGGAGCGTGGTCTTGCCCGCGCCGTCCGGCCCGACGACGCCGGTGAGCTGGCCGGTTCGGATGGAGACCGACACGTCCTCCAGGGCCGGGCGCTCCTGGGAGGAAAAGCGCACGCTGATCCGATCGACGTTCACCAAGGCGCTCACGGCTGGTCCGCGTCCTCCACACCCATCTGGACGGTCACCGGCATGCCTTGGCGCAGACCGTCATCCGGATCGGTGATCACGACGCGCACGCGATAAACCAGATCCGTGCGGAGATCCGGGGTCTCCACAGCGCGGGGCGTAAACTCCGCGCGCGGGGACACGAAGCCGATTTGCGCCTCGTAAGGACGGTCGGGCCGGGTGTCGGTGATCACCTGCGCCAACGCGCCAGGCGCCACGTGCCCCAAATCCGGCTCCGCCACATAGGCGCGGACCCAGACCGGCGACTGCAAGGAGAGCGTGAACACGGGCGCGCCGGCGGCGAGAATGGCGCCGGGCTCGGCGATTCGGCTCAAGACCACGCCGTCAGCGGGCGCGGCAAGCGTGGCGTCATCCAAACGGATTTGCGCCGAGGCCGCCTGCGCTTCCGCCGCGGCGAGATCGGCGCGGGCCCGGGCGATGTCCTCGGATCGCGGCCCTTCGACGGCGAGAGCGAGATCCTGCCGCGCCGCCGCCAAGCCGGCCGCCGTGGCGTCCCGCTGGGCGAGGGCGGCGTCGCGCGCCGCTTCGGACGCCGCGCCGTCTGCGGCCAGCCGGTTCTGCCGGTTCAGGGTGCGTTCGGCGTCCGCCAAACGCGCTTCCAGCTCGACGACGCGAGCCTCCGCCCGGGCGATCTCTTGCGGGCGCGAGCCGGCCTCAAGCCGAGCGAGGTCCGCCGCGCGCGCCGCACGTTGCGCTTCGGCGGACCGCACATCCTCACTCAGGGGCGCGGCGTCCAAGCGCGCCATGACGTCGCCCTCACGCACCGCGTCTCCTTCGTCGAAAGCCAGCTCTGCGAGACGGCCGCCGACGCGAAAGCCCAAATCGACCTCACGGATGTCCACATTCCCATAGAGCGTCAGCCGGCCTGCGCTCTTTCGGCCGTTCAGCCCGCGAATCGTCAGCGCGCCGATGACGGCGACGACGCCAACTGCGATCAGCGCAAGCACAACGACGCGTCGGTTCATGGACGATTCCTTTGACTAACTGACTGGTCATTTATTAAAATTCATCGACGCAGGCAAGCGTCTCGACGCGGCGACGCGCGTCGGGTCAGGTGAGGCATGGCGAGAGCGGACGATTCGACAGGCGCGGGCGGGCTGCGCGGGAAACGGATGCGTGGCGAGGATCGCGCCGCCGCTTTGCTGGACGCGGCCTTCGACGTGTTCACTGAACATGGCTACGCCGCGGCGCGCATGGAGGACGTGGCGGCGCGCGCAGGCGTCACCAAGGCCGCGATCTACCTCTATTACGATAGCAAAATGGCGCTCTTTGAGGCCACGGTGCGCGCCGTGATCGCGCCGAAGGTGGAGAAGCTGGAGGCTGCGGCCACGGCCGCCCGAAAGGATCCGGAAGCGGCGATCATGGCGATGATCGACGTCATGTACACGGAGTTCGCCGGAACGAAACGAAGGCGCATTTTGTCGCTCATGGTCGCGGAAGGCCGCCAATTCCCTGAACTGGCGCGCTTTTATCGCGCCGCCGTCACCGACCGCGCGATCGCTGCGGCTCATGCGCTCTTGGAGGAGGCCGCGCGACAGGGCCTCAGCCCGCCCCCGAAACCGGAGACGCCTTTGGTGCTGGCCGGGCCGGTGCTTCTTGGCGCGATTTGGAAGCTGGTTTTCGACCCGGACGCGCCGCTCGACCTTGATGCGCTGCGCGCGGAGCACAAACGGATCGTCCGTATGTGGCTGCGGGTCGGTTCCGACGCTTAACGGGTCGGAGCGCCTCGCCTCACGCTGCGGCGGTCGCGGCGCGCTTATGCGGGAAGAATGTCGCCGTCAACAATGCGGCGAAGCCAAGAGCCGCCCAGCATGGTGCGCAATGTCCCAGAAACTGCGGGCCGCCAGCCGTCGCCACGCCGCCGAGGCAGGTCGCGATGGATCCAGGTGCGGAGGCCCACGGAATCGCCGCCAGCGAGCCGAGAAGGCCCGCCGTCGACACGCCCCGCAAGCCCCAGACATGTTGCGCAAGCGAATTAATAATCACTTTCACCTATGCCTCCGGTTGTCGCGAAAGTTCTATACCGAGTGACGCTTTTTTGCGCTAGACCGGCTTGAGCTAAAGGGAAGAAGATGCGGTCTTGGGTCGCGCTGCGTGCGTTGCCTGAATTTGGCATGTACACGCGCGAAACATTCGCGTTCACGAATATAGGGGGCGAGAGGGATGAACACGGCAACGGCGCCGCGGCAGGGCGGTTTCGGCATCGACGCGATCAGCGTCTCCCTCCTCTTGGCGGTGGTCAGCGTCTGGGCCGCCATGGCCGCGACGAACGGCGTCGATCTGCCGATCCGGCTTCATGGCGCGACGTTTCTCCTCGCTTTCGCGGCCGGCATCGGCGCCATCGTGTTTCTCGCTCTCCGCGGCCGTCTCCATTTCGACCAAAGCGAGTATGACGACGGCGTGGTCAAAGCGGCCGCTCTGGCGACCCTGTTTTGGGGCGTGGCCGGTTTTCTGGTCGGGGTGATCATCGCGCTGCAACTCGCCTATCCACGCTTGTTTTACTTTGAAGGCGCGCCGATCCTGAATTTCAGCCGGTTGCGTCCGCTCCACACCTCCGCGGTGATCTTCGCCTTTGGCGGCAACGCCTTGATCGCCACGTCCTTTTACGTGCTGCAGAAGACATGCCGTGCGCGCCTCGCCGGCGGATTGTGGCCCTGGTTCGTGTTTTGGGGCTACCAACTTTTCATCGTGGTGGCGGCCACCGGCTATCTCATGGGCGTCACGCAATCGAAGGAATATGCGGAACCGGAATGGTACGCCGATCTATGGCTCGCCATTGTCTGGGTCGCTTATCTCCTGGTGTTTCTCGGCACGCTTTGGAAGCGGAAA
>CAYPOX010000202.1:0-3137 GCA_964412525.1 uncultured Caulobacterales bacterium | reverse complement strand
CGATCGCCTGGGCCCTCAAGCGCGCCACTTCGTCGTCGATCTCGCGCTTCTTTTTCTCCACCGCCGCAGGATCCAAGTTCGATCCGCCCGCCTGCGCCTCCTCCGCCCAATCGGCCAAGCGAAATTCGGCGTTGCCGCCGAGTTGGATGTCCGTGCCGCGACCGGCCATGTTGGTCGCGACCGTCACTGCGCCCGGCACGCCGGCTTGCGCGATGATGTGCGCCTCGCGCTCGTGGTGGCGCGCGTTCAAAACCTGGTGTGGGATCGGCGCCTGATTGCGTTTCGTTTTCGCCGCGAGGTCTTTGAGATACGCGCCGGCCTGCTCCAGGCGTTCGCGCTCATCCGTTTCTTTTTTGCTCTTGTAGTGGGGAGCGAGCTCGATCAGTTCATCGCCGATTTTGGCGACGGCGGCCTTGTCGGCCAGTAGGGCGGACAATTGCTCGGACTTCTCGATCGACGCGGTCCCCACCAGGATCGGTTGCCCGGCGCGCTGGGCCTCGGCGATTTCAAGAAGGATGGCGCGGTGCTTTTCCTCGGCCGTCCGAAAGACTTCGTCTTCGTCGTCCGCGCGGGCGACGGGCTGGTTGGTGGGGATCTCCACCACCTCGAGCCTGTAGATGTTTTCAAACTCGGCGGCTTCGGTGGCGGCGGTGCCGGTCATGCCGGAGAGTTTGTCGTAGAGGCGGAAATAGTTTTGGAACGTGATTGAGGCGAGCGTCACGTTCTCCGGCTGGATCGCCACGCGTTCCTTCGCTTCAAGCGCTTGGTGCAGGCCCTCGGAATACCGCCGCCCCTCCATCATCCGCCCGGTGAACTCTTCGATGATCACCACTTGGCCGTTGCGGACGATGTAGTCCTTGTCGCGGGTGAACAGCTTGTGCGCGCGCAACGCCTGATTGGCGTGGTGGACGACCGAGATGTTCTCCGGGTCGTAGAGGCTCCCGCTCTTCAGCATGTCCGCTTCGGAAAACAGCTTTTCGAGGCGCTCATTGCCGTCTTCGGTGAAGGTGACGGTGCGCCCTTTTTCGTCCACCTCGAAATCGCCGTCCTCCAGATGCGGAATGAACGCGTCCATGGTGCGGTAGAATTCGCTGCGGTCCTCGGTCGGCCCGGAGATGATCAGCGGCGTGCGGGCCTCGTCGATCAGGATTGAATCGACCTCGTCGACGATGGCGAAATGGTGTCCGCGCTGCGCCATCGCTTCCAATGAGAATTTCATATTGTCGCGCAGATAGTCGAAGCCGAACTCATTGTTCGTGCCGTAGGTGACGTCCGCGGCGTAGGCGGCCTTGCGCTCCGAATCCGTCAGGCCGTGGACCACGCAGCCAGTCTCCAAACCCAACGCCGCATAGACCCGGCCCATCCACTCGGCGTCACGGCGCGCCAAATAGTCGTTGACCGTGACCACATGCACGCCTTTTCCGGCCAAGGCGTTCAAGTAAACGGGCGCGGTGGCGACCAAGGTCTTGCCCTCGCCGGTCTTCATTTCGGCGATCGCGCCGTCATTCAGCACCATCCCGCCGACGAGCTGCACGTCGTAATGGCGTTGTCCGAGCGCGCGCCGTGCGGCCTCGCGCACGGCGGCGAACGATTCCTCCAACAAAGAGTCCAGCGGCGCGCCCTGCGCCAAACGTTCTTTGAACTCGGCGGTCTTGGCGCGCAGGGCTTCGTCCGACAAGGACTCAAAGTCCGGCTCCAAGGCGTTGATCCGCGCCACCCGAGCGCGATACGGCTTGATCCGACGTTCGTTCGATGAGCCGAAAACGACTCGGGCCAATCCGGAAAGCACCTGGCGCACCTATAATCCTGTCGTCGGGGGTTCGCCGCCGATGCCTGATCAGCCTTGCGCCGCGCGCCCGAACGGACGTTTTGTGAAGCGATAAGTGTCGGTGACTTAGGAAGGGGCCCTTAGGGTGTCAACGCAGCCTTCGCCTCGTCGCGCCGGTCCGCACCCTGGTCCCGCGACCGCTTTGATCGCGATCGCCGCTCTGGGGTTGTTGATCGCCGCGCTCGCCGGGTTCGAAACGTTGCGGGCGCCGGACGGCGATCAAACGCCGCCGAGCCCGTCGCTGGCGCAGGTCGACGGCGATCAAATCCCGCTCGAGGACGTGATCGCGGAGGCGGTGCGCGTCGGCGCGGTTGCAGACGGGGAGACGCTGGATCCGCAAAGCGCGGCGGCGACGCGGGTGCTTGAGGAACTCATCGACCGCAAGATTTTGGCGCGCGCAGCCCGCGACCTTGGATACGACAGCGATGAGGCGCTTCGTCGGCGTCTGCGCCTTGCGGAGGAGCGTTTGCTCGCGGACGAAATGTTGCGCCGCACGGTGACGGCCGCCGTGACGGACGAGTCGATCGAACGGCGCTATCGTCGGCAGGCGCGGTTGGTGCGGCTCGGCGACGAGGTGCGTGCACGGCACATCCTTCTCGACACGCAACCCGACGCCCAAGAGGTGCGGCAGGCGATCGAGGCGGGCGGCGAATTCACGAGCATCGCCCGGGCGCGTTCCCTGGACCGAACCACCGCGCGAACCGGCGGCGATTTGGGGTGGTTCGTTCGCGGATCGGTTCTCGCTCAAATCGGCGACGCCGCCTTCGCCGCGCGTCCCGGCGATGTCGTCGGACCGTTCCCTTCACCCTTGGGATGGCATGTGCTGGAGGTCCTCGACCGTCGCCCAGAACGCCCCCAGCCCCTTGAGACCATGCGCGCGGAGATCGAGCGCGTTCTCACCTTGGAGGCGGTGGAACGGGTGTTGGATCGGCTGCGTGCGGAAGCGGACATCCGCTACACGCCGCCGCCCGCGCCGCCGCCATCGCCCGAGCCGACGTCCGAAGACGAACGCCCCTCCGGCGATGATTCCGCATCGGATTCGCCATGACTGAACTCGTCCTCGTGGCGGCCGCGGCGATCATTGACGGGCGTGGACGCGTGTTGTTGGCGCAACGGCCTGAAGGCAAGGCGTTGGCCGGCCTTTGGGAGTTTCCCGGCGGCAAGCTCGAACCCGGCGAACGGCCCGAGGAGGCTCTGGTGCGCGAACTTCGCGAAGAGCTGGACATTTGCGTCCCTGTCGCCGCGCTGACGCCGCTCGCCTTCGCCAGCCATGGATATGAACGTTTTCATCTCCTGATGCCGCTCTATG
>CAYPOX010000201.1:0-3141 GCA_964412525.1 uncultured Caulobacterales bacterium | reverse complement strand
GGAGATTTACGGCGCCACCGAAATCCATGAGCGGCACCGACATCGTTACGAAGTGAATGCGGCGTATCGCAGCCAATTGGAGGATGCGGGGCTTCACTTTTCGGGGCTGTCGCCGGACGGGTTGCTGCCCGAGGTTGTGGAACGCCGCGACCATCCCTGGTTCGTCGGCGTGCAATTTCATCCGGAGTTGAAGTCGAAGCCGTTTGACGCCCACCCCCTATTCGCATCCTTCATCGCGGCGGCGGTTCGCCAAAGCCGTCTGGTGTGACGGTCGGCGCAGCGTCCTCGGGGACCGCCAGGCGCAATTCCGGCGGCAATAGATCCGGCGCGAGGATCGCCAAAGCGTCGCGTTGCAAGCCTGCTCGGTAGGCGCGTGGCAGGGCGTCATAGGCGAGGGCGTCGTTCGCACGCGCATTGGCGCGCTCCGCAGGCGTCATGGCGTTCCACGCCTCCCGGCGCAGCCGGATCATCTCGGCGCGTTCGTCGGGCGCCAAGCGTGCGAACAGAGTGCGCGCCTGGCGGCGCACCACGCTGCGTTGCTCCGGCGCGAGGCTTTGCGACCAGAGACGGCGCGCTTCACGGTCGATCCTGGCCTGGGTGGCGACGTCGAGTTGCTCCATGACCACCTCCAAAAGCGCGCGCCGTCGCCCGATCAGCGCCAAATCCGGCGCCTCCGGCGGCGGCGGGTCGAGCATGGCGAACGGATCCGGCGCCTCCGCGCCCTCGGGCGCAGGCGCGACCGCACGGTAGCTTTGGGACGAGACGGGTCCCGCCAGGGCGAGCGGGATCAGGAACAGAAGAAAACGAAGCATCAACGGACCTTGAGCCGACGGACGCAATCCGCTATCACCGCGCGCTCTTGAGACGCAAGCGTCGCCCTGCAGCGGCGCGCCGGCATAGGTGAGTCATGGCCGTACCCAAAAGCAAGATCACGCGCTCGCGGCGCGGCATGCGCCGCAGCCATGATGCGTTAAAAGCGCCGACTTTCATCGAGGACAAGTCCTCGGGGGAGTATCGCCGCCCGCATCACATCGACCTGAAGACAGGTCAATATCGCGGTCGTCAGGTCCTCCAGCCCAAAGAGGACTGATCGTTTGGCCGACATCGCCGACGTCTTCGGCCGCGAAATTCTAGACAGCCGGGGCAACCCCACTGTTGAAGCTGAGGTTTGGCTCGACGACGGCGCGATGGGCCGGGCGGCCGCGCCGTCGGGGGCGTCCACTGGCGCCCATGAGGCGCATGAACGTCGGGACGGCGATGCGCGTTACGGCGGCAAGGGCGTGCGCGAAGCGGTGGCCGCGGTCGACGAAGAGATTTGCAACGAAATTCTCGGCTTGGACGCGCACGATCAAGCGACCTTGGATCGTGCGCTGATCGAACTTGACGGCACGCCCAATAAAAGCCGTTTGGGGGCGAATGCGACGCTCGCCGTGTCCCTGGCGGCGGCGAAAGCGGCGGCGGATTCGAGCGGGATTCCGCTCTATCGCCACCTTGGCGGGCTCGCGGGCCGCACCTTGCCGACCCCCCTGATGAACGTGCTCAATGGGGGCGCCCATGCGGACAATCCCATCGACGTCCAAGAGTTTATGATCGTGCCTTACGGGGCGGATTCGTTCTCCGAAGCGCTTCGCTGGGGCGCGGAAATTTTTCATGCATTGAAGGCGGATCTGAAGAAGGCGGGCCTTTCCACCAATGTGGGGGACGAAGGGGGGTTCGCCCCGGATCTTCCCGGCACGCGCGCCGCCTTGGACCGCTTGATGCGGGCGATCGATGACGCCGGCCTGACCCCCGGAGAGAATGTCGGCCTGGCGCTCGACGTGGCGGCGACGGAGTTTTTCACCGATGGCCAGTATCGTTTGACGGGCGAGGGCGCATCGTTCGATTCGGCCGGGATGGTCGATTATCTCGCATCTTTTTGCGCCGAATATCCCATCGTTTCGGTCGAGGACGGCCTGGCCGAGGATGATTGGGACGGATGGAGCCAGTTGACCGACAAGCTGGGCGCGACCGTGCAATTGGTGGGCGACGACCTCTACGTGACCAATGTGGAGCGTCTGCGCCGCGGCATCCGCACCGAATCGGGCAACGCGATACTGGTCAAACCCAATCAGGTCGGGACGTTGACCGAGACGATGGAAGCGGTCGACGTGGCGCGACGGGCCGGATTCGGCGTTATCCTGTCCCACCGGTCGGGTGAAACCGAAGACGTGACGATCGCCGACATGGCGGTGGCTTGGAATGCGGGTCAGATCAAGACCGGATCGCTGGCCCGCGCCGACCGCACCGCCAAATACAACCAACTCCTTCGTATCGAAGAGGAGTTGGCGGATGCGGGCGCCTTTGCTGGCCGAAGCGCCTTTCGCGCAGCGCATCCGTAAAAAATCAAACAGTTTGACTCTTTCTGCTTGAACGCGAATCGCCGATGTGATTCGGTGCGAATCATGTCGACCTCCCGGTTCCTTCGTCGAGTCAAGCGCGCGACCGCGCCCACCCTGGCCGGTGCTTTGGCGCTGTATTTCGGGGCGCATCTGCTATCCGGCGCCCATGGCGTCGCGCGCCGCGAAGTGTTGGTCGAGCGGGTTGCGGCCACGGAGGCCGCCTTGTCGGAAGCGCGTCAGCGACGCGCGGCGCTGGAGGACATTGCGCGCCGGCTTCACCCTTCAGATCCCGATTGGGACTATGTGGAAGAGGTCTTGCGTCGCGATTACGGCCTTGCGCGGCGGGACGAACGCATTTTCATGTCGGTCCGCACGCCTTGAACGTCGACCGCCGCTCCGCCTAGATGGGCTCGACACCAATTTAGGAGCAGGGTATGGCGACCGCGTCCGACAAGCCGATGAAATCCCGCGGGCGTCCACGCGCCTCGAAACCGGACGTTTCGAAGGAGACGGCCGTCGGTTTTTACCGCGACATGCTCTTGATCCGCCGCTTCGAAGAACGGGCGGGCCAACTTTACGGCATGGGGCTGATCGGCGGTTTCTGCCATCTTTACATTGGGCAAGAAGCGGTCGTGATCGGCATGCAATCCTGCATCGAGCCGGACGACCAAGTGATCACGGGCTATCGCGATCACGGCCATATGTTGGACTGCGGCATGGATCCGAAGGGCGTTATGGCGGAGCTGACGGGGCGTTCGGGCGG
>CAYPOX010000200.1:0-3226 GCA_964412525.1 uncultured Caulobacterales bacterium | reverse complement strand
GCTCCACCACCTACAAGGAGTATCGGCAGCACTTCGAAAAAGATCGGGCCCTGGCGCGCCGCTTCCAGAAGATCGACGTCAACGAGCCCTCGATCGACGACGCGGTGAAAATTCTTCGCGGCCTGAAACCCTATTTCGAGGAGTTTCACCGCATTCGGTACACCAACGACGCGATCAAGGCGGCGGTCGAATTGTCGGCGCGGTACATCACCGATCGAAAGCTTCCTGACAAGGCGATCGACGTCATTGATGAGGTTGGGGCGCGTCAGATGCTTGTCGCCGAGTCGCGCCGGAAAAAGCTGATCGGCGTCCGCGACGTGGAAGACACCGTCGCCAAGATCGCGCGCATTCCGCCGAAATCCGTCTCCAAGGACGACGCGGAAGCGATGCGCGCCTTGGACGAAGATTTGAAGCGGGTGGTGTTCGGCCAGGACGAGGCGCTGGGCCAATTGGCGTCGGCCGTCAAGCTGGCGCGGGCGGGCCTTCGAGAACCCAACAAGCCGATCGGCTGCTATCTGTTCACCGGGCCGACCGGGGTCGGCAAGACGGAGGCGGCGAAACAACTGGCCGCAACGATGGGCCTCGAACTGCTTCGGTTCGATATGTCGGAGTATATGGAGCGCCATACGGTCAGCCGATTGCTTGGCGCCCCGCCCGGCTATGTCGGCTACGATCAGGGCGGCCAACTGACCGATGCTGTGGACCAGCATAAGCACTGCGTTGTGCTGCTGGACGAGATTGAAAAAGCCCATCCAGACATCTTCAACGTGCTTTTGCAGGTGATGGACGCCGGCCAATTGACGGACGCCAACGGCAAATCGGTGGACTTCCGAAATGTCGTTCTGATCATGACGTCAAATGCGGGCGCGTCCGACGCGGCCAAGAACGCCATCGGCTTCGGCCGCGCCAAACGCGACGACGAGCAGGAAGAGGCGCTGAAACGCTTGTTCACGCCGGAGTTTCGCAATCGGCTGGATGCGACGATCGCCTTCAAGCCGCTTGGTCCGGACGTGGTCAACCGCGTCGTGGAGAAGTTCGTGTTGCAGCTCGAGGCCCAACTCGCCGATCGCGGCGTTTTGATCGAGCTGGCGCCGGATGCGGCGCAGTGGCTGGCCGAGCGCGGTTATGACGAAGAAATGGGCGCGCGGCCTCTCAGCCGTGTCATCCAGGAACACGTCAAAAAGCCGCTGGCGGACGAGATTCTTTTCGGCACGCTGGCGAAGGGCGGAACGGTGCGGGTCCACGTGGATCCTGAGGATGCCGAGCGGCTCGCCTTCGACTTCATCGCGCCGGACAAACCGAACAAGAGACCGAAACCGCGCGGGCGCGGCGATGGCGGTCCGACGCGGGCGCCGAAGAAGCCGGAGCCCGAATTGGCGGACTGATCGGGTTTTGAGGTTCGCCTGAGGGCGGTGATCCACGCCCGCCTCTGGACGGATCAAGGGAAGAATGCAGCCGCCGGGTGATCTGGGGGCAGGGGTCAAGGGGGCTTGAGACGACCACCCGGCGGCTGCAGGGCCCAGGAGGGTGTTTAGTAACTCACATACCCCGTGTCAATCCGAAATTGCGTGATCCGCTGTATTTTTTGTCAGGCGTAGGCGGCCCCGATTTTGTCCGCCAGCGCGGCCAAATCCGCGTCGTCGCCGCGGCCGGCCACGCCGTGTCCCGCCAAGCCAACGCCGACCATGCGCGGGATCACATGAAAATGCAGGTGAAAAACGGTCTGTCCGCCGGCTTCGCCATTGAACTGCATCACGGTGACGCCGTCAGGCGCCAAGGCCCGCCGAACGGCGAGCGCCACGCGTTGGACCCGCGTCATGAACGGCCCCAGGGCGTCTTCAGGCAAATCCAGCAGATTGCGGGCTGCGCGTTTGGGGACCACGAGCGTGTGGCCAATGGCTTGAGGAAACACGTCCATGAAGGCGATGGCGACGTCGTCCTCCATCACCTTATGGCAAGGCGCTTCGCCGCGTAGAATTTTCGCGAAGATATTCTGGTCGTCATAGGCTCCGTCCAAGCTCATAGCCAAGCCTTTCCCTGTCATGGCGCTGCCACCAATGATCGCGCGCCGCATGCGCTCGGATCAAGCGCCACGCTTAAAGGGAGTCATATCGCCGAGCACGGCCGATTCTTCGGCGACCGCCATTCGCTCTTCGTCAAGGTAACGGGCGACCGCGTCCCGGAAGCCGGCATGGGTGATCCAATGGGCCGAACGCACGATACAGGGCTCGTAGCCCCGCGCGATCTTGTGGGCGCCCTGGGCCCCCGCCTCGACACGCGCCAGGCCTTTCGCGAGGGCGAAATCGATCGCCTGATAGTAGCAGACCTCGAAATGGAGAAACGGGTGATCTTCGACGCATCCCCAGTGACGGCCATAAAGCGCGTCCCCGCCGATGAAGTTGAGGGCGCCGGCGACATATCGGCCCGCGCGCTTCGCCATCACCAAGAGAATCCGATCCGCCATCCGTTCGCTGACAAGGGAAAAAAAGCTGCGGGTGAGATAGGGGCGGCCCCACTTCCGCGAGCCCGTATCCATGTAGAAACTGTAAAACGCATCCCAATGCGCTTCGGTCAGATCCGCGCCTGTGATCCACTCGATGTCGACGCCGGCTTCAACCGCGCGCGCACGTTCCTTTCGAAGGTTCTTGCGCTTTCGGCTGGTCAACGCCTCCAGGAATGCGTCGAAGTCCGCGTAGCCTGCATTGACGAAATGAAATTGCTGATCGTGGCGCGCGAGCCAACCCTGGTGTGTGAGTAAGGATTGTTCGTCGGCTTCCTGGAAGGTGACATGGGCGGACGACAAGCCGTGGCGTTCGCAGACCTCCGCAAGCGCGCCTCCAAGCGCATATTGCAAATGCCGTTTTTCAGGCCCCTCGGCGGCGAGCAGACGCGGTCCGGTCGCCGGCGTGAAGGGCGCGGAGATTTGCAGCTTCGGATAGTACCGTCCGCCGGCCCGTTCAAAAGCGGACGCCCATCCGTGGTCGAAGACGAACTCGCCATAGGAATGAGATTTGAGATAGGCGGGGGCGGCGGCGCGCAGCTGGCCCGCCTCTTCGATGATGGTATGGCAGGGAGCCCAGCCGGTTTCGGCCACTGCTGAGGCGGACTCCTCCAACGCCTCAAGAAAATACCAACTGACGAACGGATAGTAGGGCCGGCTTCGCGGATTGGAGACGCCGTCCCACCCCTCGCCGCCGACGCGCTCGACCGCGCGCTCCGCCAGGCG
>CAYPOX010000199.1:0-3326 GCA_964412525.1 uncultured Caulobacterales bacterium | reverse complement strand
GGGCGCTGTCAACGCCGCGCGGCTCAGCCTCTGGGCGGCAATTGCGTTAAAGGGTCGACCGCCGCCGATCCGCGCCGGGTTTCAAAATGCAGTTGCGGACGCGAGACCGCGCCCGTGGCCCCGACCCGCCCGATCGCCGCGCCGCGCGCCACTTCCTGTCCGTCGGCCACCGAAATCGCATCCAAATGCGCATAGGCCGTGAGCCAACCGTCGCCATGCTTCACCAGCAAAAGGTTGCCATAGGCGGGCAAGTCGTCGCCCGCATACACCACGACGCCGCTTTCAGCCGCAGTCACAGGAACGCCCTTGGCCGCGGCGATGTTGATGCCGTCATTCTGGAGCCCCTGCTCTTTTGGGCCAAAGGTCGCAATCACGTCGCCGTCAACCGGCCAGGCGAACTTGCCGCTGGTGCGCGGCGGCGGCGCAGGGCGCGCCGGACGTGTCGCGAGACTGCGGCTGGCGGTGCTTGTCTCGCGGCTCGGCGCACCACGGCTCGGCCGGGGCGACGGCGTGCGGCGGCTTGTGGCCGCCGGCGCGCCCGATCGCGCGTCCAGACGTAGGATTTGGCCGGGATAGATGGTGAAAGACGCGCCGACCCCATTGCGCGCCGCCAAGGACGCCACGGACACGCCCACACGTCGCGAAATTGAATACAGGGTGTCGTCATCTGAAACCACATAGCTCAATCCGTTCCGCGCCCTTGGAATCTGCAGCGTATCGCCGGGCGCGATCCGGTAAGGGGGACCCAGGCCGTTCAATCGGGCGAGCGACGCCAGATCGACGGCGAAGCGGCGCGAAATTCCGTAGAGCGTGTCGCCGCGCGCGACGACATAGCGCCGTCCGGTCGGCACGCGAAGCTTTTGCCCGATCCGTAACAGATAGGGCGGGCGCGCATTGTTGGCGTCGATCAGTCCTCTCAGATCGACCGCCTCGCGGCGCGCGACGCTGTACAACGTGTCTCCGCGCCGGACCGTCACCACTTTGAACGCGGCTGGCGACAACACGCCTTGGGCCGTGCCCCGGGGCGGTTCCGCACGATCGGCCGCCACAGGCCCCGCAAAAACCAGGGCCGCCGCGAGAGCGCACGCACTGCGCCACATGCCTATGGGCGCGCCGGAGGTCAGCTTACGGCCCCTCGATCAAGGGCACGAACCGAACCGGCAAGATATCCTCCCGCTTAAAGCCATCCTCCGTCTTGAAGAAACGGTAAAGGTTCTGGACGACCGTGTCGCCGACGGGCGCGACCATGACGCCGTTGGGCCGCAATTGGTCGATCAGCAGTTTTGGGGTCGCGACCGCAGCCGCCGTCACCATGATCCGATCAAAGGGCGCTTGGGCGGGCCAGCCCTTGGAGCCGTCCCCGACGAGAAAGGTGACGTTGGTCACGCCGATGTCCCCAAGCCGCGCCTCCGCCTTCTCCGACAAGGCCTTGTGCCGTTCGATCGTATAGACCCGCCGGCACAGGCGGGCCAGAATCGCCGTCTGGTAGCCCGATCCGGTGCCGATCTCGAGGATCTTGTCCCGCTCCCCCGCTTGGAGCTTCGCGGTCATCAGCGCGACGACATAGGGCTGGCTGATCGTTTGCCCGCACGGGATAGGAAGCGCCTGATCGTCATAGGCTTGGCGTTCGAACGCCGGCTCCACGAAGCGCTCCCGCGGCGTCTGCTCGATCGCCTTGAGAACCCTTGCGTCCGTGACGCCGCGTTTTCGAATATCAAGAATCAGGCGCGCACGATCGAGCTGCCCGCCCGCCGTCATGCCGCGCCCGCCGCCGAGGGATAAATCGCCGCAAGGGCGTCGTGAGATTCCCCATGCGTGAGGTCGAGATGGATTGGAGTGATGGAGATCCAGCCGTCGTAAATGGCCTGCAGATCCGTCCCGTCGAGGGCCGTGCTCTTTCGACCGTGAAAACCGAGCCAGTAATACTCCCCGCCGCGCAGATCGACGCGTCGCTCGGCCTTCAGCTTCCAGGAATCGCGGCTGCCAAGCCGGGTGGTGCGGACGCCTCTCACCTCACTCGGCCCCAGCGGCGGGAAATTGACGTTCATGACCACATTCGACCGCCAGCCCCCTTTCAGAAGCGTTCGGACGATGTCCGGCGCGTGGGCGCGCGCGGTCTCCCAGGGGGCGCTCGCACGTCCGCCGATCCCGTAAGCCTGGCTGAGCGCGATTGACGGAACCCCGTGGGCCATGCCCTGGAGCGCGCCGGCGACCGTGCCTGACAACGTCACGTCGTCGGCGATGTTTTGTCCCCGATTCACGCCGGAGAGCACGAGGTCTGGCGCGCGCCCCTCCACAAGCTCGTGGATGCCCATGGCGACGCAATCGGTGGGCGTGCCCTGCACCGCCATGACGCGCTCCTCCAAATGGCGGACGCGCAATGGCGAATGGAGGGTCAAAGCGCGAGAGGCGCCGGACATTTCCGTTTCCGGCGCCACGACCCAAACGTCGTCCGACAGCTCCGCTGCGATCTCTCTCAGCGTCACCAGCCCCGGCGCATGGACGCCGTCGTCATTCGTCAAAAGAATGCGCAGATCGCTCATGTCGCCTTCCGTTCGATGCGTGTCAGGCCGCCCATATAAGGCTGCAACGCCTCCGGCACGGCGACGGCCCCGCCGTCATCCGCATAGTTTTCCAGCACCGCGACCATGGTCCGCCCGACCGCAAGACCGGATCCGTTCAAGGTGTGCGCGAATTCCGGCTTGGCCTTCTCGCCTTCGGGCCGAAACCGCGCGCCCATTCGGCGAGCTTGGAAGTCGCCGCAATAGGAGCAGCTTGAAATCTCGCGATAACTGGATTGGCCGGGCAGCCACACTTCAAGATCGTAGGTCTTGCGCGCCGCGAAACCCAGGTCGCCGGTGCACAAACTCATGACGCGATAGGGCAGATTGAGGCGCTTGAGAACCTCCTCCGCACATGCGGTCATGCGTTCCAATTCCTGTGGCCCGTTCTCGGGCGCAACGATTGAGACCAACTCCACTTTGGAGAATTGATGCAGACGGATCAGACCGCGCGTGTCACGCCCCGCCGATCCCGCCTCCCGGCGAAAGCACTGGGTCCACGCCGTCAAACGAAGCGGCAACTCCGCAACTGGCAAGATCGTTTCGCGAACCGTGTTGGTGAGCGTCACCTCCGCCGTCGGCGTCAACCAAAGGTCGTCGTCCCGACAACGAAATTGATCGTCCTCGAATTTGGGCAATTGGCCGGTGCCGAACAGCGCCTCGTCGCGCACCAAAACGGGAGGCGCGACTACCGTATAGCCGAACTCCCGCGTGAGCAGATCCAGCATGAACGCCGCCAGTGCGCGCTCCATCCGGGCGAGAGCG
>CAYPOX010000198.1:0-3386 GCA_964412525.1 uncultured Caulobacterales bacterium | reverse complement strand
GCTGCCTTCGGTGACGTTTCAAGGCACGACCCGCACCGCCCACAACGCCACGGCCCCCTCTTCCTTCCGGAATTGCGGCTCGTCGAACGTGGCCTCCACAAACGCGCCGCCGGCGATGAGTTGCAGATGCGCCGTGGGCCGGGCCGTCGCCGACAATTCGGCGCCGAACACGGTGGAGCGGCCCGCATTGGGCCGTTCTTGGAACAGGCCGCCGTCCGGCCCCTCTTGGATGTCGCCGAGGAAGAAGGTGTCTTCGAGGTGGGTCAGATAGGCTTGACCATCCAGGCTGACCGCGCCGCCAAACCATTGGGGGTCGAAGTCAAAGCCCAAGGCGTAGGAGACCGATCGCTCCTCCACCAAGCCGTCCGCATTGCGCGTCCGAATCGGCTCGGCCCCCAGCGTGTCGATGTGGACGTCCTCATTGAAAATCTCGGGCGCTCGGAAGCCTGTGGAGACATTGGCGCGCAGGACCAGCGTCTCCATGGGCGCAAACCAAATCCCAATCCGCGGATTGAGAATGACGTCGTCGATCTCCGAGCTGAAATCCGCGCGCAAACCGGCGATCACGCGGATCGCGTCCGTTAGGCTCCACTCGTCCTGGCCATAAACGCCGAGCGTGCTGAAGCTGCCGCTGACCAGCGTGCCGAGAAATTCGCCGTCGGCGGAGAGGTTTTCGTCGTTGACGGTTTCCGTGCGGTATTGGAGGCCGAGACTGAGATCGTGGGCGCCCGCCCGGCGCAAGGCCCGCCCCTCTAAGTAATGCAGGGTGTCCTCCGTCCGCCCAAACTGGTTGCGGGCGTCGGCGACGGCGGAATCGAACGCGTCTTGGTCGAAATCCGGGCTCGTCGGATCGACCTCCACCGGGCCGAGGCCGCCATAAAACGTGTCGCGATTGACGTGCGAGACGCCGTAAAGCGCTTGGAACTCCGTCTTGTCGTCCAAGGCGTGGGATAAGGTGATCGCGCCGCGGTGGAAGCGCGTGGTGATGTCTTCGGAGATTCGCGCCAGGAAGCTCGGAAACTCCAGCCGATCTCCGCCGCGCCGATCCTCGCCGGTGAATTGATAGGTCAAGGTGATCTCCGTCGCGCGGATGGGCGCGAAGCGGCCCAGAAAGCCGCCCGTGCCCAGGTCCCGGTCCACGAGTTCGGTGAACCCGTCGCCGTTCAGATCGACGGAGGCACGATCGTCATATTGGCCGAAGGCTGAGATGGAGGCGCGACCGTCCGAGGCCGCCCAAGCGCCATATGCGCCGAGAGAAGAGAAGGGGCGGCCGTCTCTTTGTTCGTGCACCCCAAAAAGCCGAAACTCGTTCTCCCTCGGCTTGCGCGGGATCACGTTGATCACGCCGGCCACGGCGCCGGGCCCGTAGAGCACCGATGCGCCGCCCTTCACGACTTCGATCTGGTCGACAAGAGGGGCCGGAATCTGCTCCACGCCATAGACCGAAGCGACGCCGGTCAGAAGCGGCAGATCGTCGAACAAAATCTGGTTGTAGACGCCGGGCAAGCCGAGCAGCTGAATCTCCGCCGCATTGCAGTTTTGGCAGGTGTTTTCGCTGCGCGCCAAGGGCAGATAGGACACCGCGTCCGCCAACGTACGAACGCCGCTCAATCGCAGCACGTCGCCGGAAATCACGTCCGTGCGCACGGCGGCGTCGCGCTGGAGGCGCGGCGTGCGCGTGCCCGTGACCACCATGACATCTTGTTCGGTCTGCGCCTCGGCTTCGGCCGATGCGGCGGCGATTGCGGCTAGAGCTTCCCAAAGCCGCATCGCGTTTCTCCTGCAACTGCGTCTAGGTTTCATTAGTGAGCGACAGGATGAGACGCAACGGTCGCGACGCCGCCTAGAGCAACAACGCCGCGGCGGCGTAGGCGAAGAACGCGCCGACGCCATAGAGCGCGAAGGCGACGACGAGAACGGCCGTTCCGATTCGGCGCAGCCTTTGACAAGCCCGCGCGTGTTCCGGATCGATCGGACAGGGCGCGTTTCGCGTCCGCCATTTCAACGCGGCGGCGCCCAGCAGCAACGCGCCGGCGACTGCGAAGGTCCAATTCTTGTTCTCGGACAGAAACACCAGACCGGGCGCGTTCGTCGCCAATCCCGCCATCACCGCTCCGAGACCCAGCGTGACAAAGAGCGCGGGCAGGGCGCAGCAGACCAAGGTTCCAACGCCGGCGAACAGCGCCAGCGTCGGTCCCAGGGTCTCTCGTAGCGCAAGACCGCCGATCTTCATGAGGCCTGCCGGCGAATGGCTTCCGTTTTGTAGCCGGCCTTCTTGATCAGTCGTTCGATCGTCGGGTCGTCGAGCGTCTCACCCTCTTTAAACACGATGCGAAGGACCTTCGCGCCGAGATCGACGGAGACGTCCGCCACCTCCTCGCGCTTGGCGAAGGTCTTCTCCATGGAGATGGCGCAGAAGTCGCAGACCATGCCGAGGACGTCCACCTCCACATCGGCCCGATCCGAGGCCGTGGCTTGGTCGCCGGGATCCGCGCCGTCATGTTGGTGATCCATAGGATGCTGGGCGAAGGTCGGAATTGCGGCGAAGGTGATTGCGGCGAACAGCAATTGGGTCAGTCGGCTCATGACGAACTCCTTTCTTCAGAAACGGAACGTGAAGTTGGCGAGTGGTTGGGGGGTGTCATCGGTGACGGACAGGCCGAGCTCCAGAAGTGCGGGACCTTTGAAAAAGCGGAGAAGCGGCGTGACGCCGAAGCCGCGCGGGTTTTCTGGACGGTGGTCGATCTCGACCATCAACCAGGTGTGGAGATCGCCCGCGTCGCCCACATAGGGCGCGAAGCCGATGCGGCCGATTTGGGCGATGGCCCGTTCGATATCCCCGGCTTCAAAGAATTGGGCGCGATAGGCGAGGAACCAACGCCGGGTCTCCCAGTCGGCCATGGCGCCCAGAAACGCCGCAGGCGCAGGCCCGCGGTCGCCGCGCACGTCCACCGCTGCGCCCACGGCCCCAAATCCGTATAGATTCGCCTGATAGTCCTTGCCAAACCAACGCTTGACGAGCGCCGTCGCCTGGACGCCTTGAAACAGCGCGTCCGCGCGACGATCCCAGATCCCGCGATAACCGAGCGAGAGCCGCGGGTTCAGCGTGTGGTGGACCCACAGGCTTGTGGCCTGCCGATCCGTCTTTTCGATCGCCGTCCATCCGCCCTCATAGGAGACGGGGCGCGCATGGGCCTGTCCGCCCGCAAGGGCGGCGAGGACGGCGAGGCGAGTCCATGCGTGTCGCATGATGCGCCTCATCCAATGAGATCAATTTCGAAGCCTTGTGCGGCCGAGCGGCGGCCCGGCGGCGCAGTTCGCGATCAGGCCTTCCGCGGCGGCGGCGGATCGAGGCCCGGAATTCGCGCCACGGCGCTCTGAAGGGC
>CAYPOX010000197.1:1372-3452 GCA_964412525.1 uncultured Caulobacterales bacterium | reverse complement strand
GAACTCCGTTTCCACCCGATCTTCAAGTGGTTCGAGCAATGGTGCAATGACGAGTTTCGGCACGGCGAAGCTTTCGCCATGTTGATGCGCGCCAATCCCCATTATCTCAAGGGCCCGAACAAGCTCTGGATCCGCTTCTTCCTGCTCGCGGTCTACGCGACCATGTATGTCCGGGACCATGGGCGGCCGGTGTTCCACAAGGCGCTCGATTTCAACCCGACCGATTACGACTATCGCGTGTTCTCGATCTGCAACGAGATCTCGCGGCAGGTCTTCCCCTTGGAGCTCGACATCGATCATCCAAAGTTTCGGGAAGGCTTGGATCGGCTGTTCCGCATCAGCGAGAAGATGGACGAAGCACGCGTGAAGGGCGGGCTGTGGAACCGAATCAAATGGGCCGGACACGCCATGCGCGCCGGGGCCACCTTCCTCAGCGTTTATATGGTGCCCACCAAGCGCAACGATATGCCGGAGAGCATCCGGCTCGCGCCGGCGTGGTGATGGAGGCTCGCTGAAAGATGCTCGAGCACGCCCTCCCCGCGATCGTCGCCGTTTTCGTCTGGTGGTTCAGCACGGGCTTGGTCCTGCTGTTGGACCGCCTGCCGAAACGGACCTTCCGTTGGAGCGTGCTCGGCGCGTCCATCTTGGCCATTGGGGCGTTCGCCGTCCTGGCGCATACCCGCGACATGACGACCGCGGGGAGCGCCTATGCGGCGTTCGCCGCCGGTCTGCTTCTTTGGGCTTGGAACGAAATGACGTTCCTATTCGGCATGATCACAGGTCCGCGTCGGATCGCATGCCCGCCCGACGCGACGGGATGGCGACGCTTCCGCATGGCGGCGGCCACCGTGATGCATCACGAGCTGGCGATCGCCGGCGTCGGCCTCGCCATTTTCGCCGCCACCATAGGCGGCGCCAATCAAATCGGTCTGTGGACTTACGGCGCGCTCTGGGCCATGCGGCTGAGCACAAAGCTGAATATCTTCCTTGGCGCGCCCAATGTCACAGAAGAGTTCCTGCCGGACCGGCTGCGATATCTTGAGACCTATTTCAGGCGGGATCGCGTGAATGCGCTGTTTCCCTTCACGGTCTTGGCGGCGCTGGCGCTGTTCGCCGTCGCCGCCGCGCACGCCGTCGCGCCCGGCGCCGATCTTCATCAAGCGGTCGGGGCCAGCCTCGTCGCCGCCATGATCGGCCTCGCCATTTTGGAGCACGGATTTCTGGTCTTGCCCCTGCCCGACGCCGCCCTGTGGCGGTGGGCGCTTGGGCCGCAGGGCCGAACGCCGGCGCCGATCCACATTTCGACCACGGAGGTGGTCGCACCATCGCAGCCTCGCTCGTCTCGATCGGGCTGCGCCACGACAACAGGCATCGCGCATTAAGGGGAGCCGCCATGGACTACCAACGCTTTTTTGAGACCGAGTTGGACGGCCTCCGAGACGAAGGGCGTTATCGCGTCTTCAACGATATTGAACGCCATCGCGGTCAATTCCCGAAGGCGACCCGTTACGGATGCGAGGGCGTGTCCGACGTGACGGTCTGGTGCTCCAACGACTATCTCGGCATGGGGCAGCACCCGACCGTGGTCTCCGCGATGCATGAGGCGATCGATCGATGCGGCGTCGGGGCCGGCGGCACGCGCAACATCTCGGGCACCAACCACTTTCACGTCTTGCTTGAAGAAGAGTTGGCGGACCTCCACGGCAAGGAAGCCGCGCTGTTGTTCACGTCGGGTTACGTCTCCAATTGGGCGGCGCTCGGCACCCTCGCCTCCAAGATCCCAGGCTGCGTGGTGTTCTCCGACGAAAAGAACCACGCCTCCATGATCGAGGGCATTCGGCAAAGCCGCGCTGAGAAGCACATCTTCCGCCACAACGATCCGGAGGATTTGGACCGTCGCTTGCGCCAGGCCGATCCGAACGCGCCAAAGCTGATCGCCTTCGAGTCCGTCTACTCCATGGATGGCGACATCGCGCCGATCAAGGAAATCTGCGATGTGGCCGACGCCCATAACGCCATGACGTTTTTGGACGAGGTGCATGCGGTCGGCCTTTACGGGCCGCGCGGCGGCGGCATCGCC
>CAYPOX010000197.1:0-1362 GCA_964412525.1 uncultured Caulobacterales bacterium | reverse complement strand
GGGAAGGCCTCATGGATCGTCTCACGGTCATCGAAGGCACCCTCGGCAAGGCTTATGGCGTCGTCGGCGGCTATATCGCCGCGTCGTCAGCCCTGTGCGATTTCGTCCGCAGCTTCGCGTCCGGCTTCATTTTCACGACCGCCTTGCCGCCGGCCGTGGCGGCGGCCGCGCGCGCCAGCATTCAACACTTGAAGGCGAGCCAGATCGAACGCATGCGCCATCAAGAGCGTGTCGCAAAGGTGCGCCGCAAGCTGGACTCCATCGGCATCCCTTACATGCCCAATCCGAGCCACATCGTGCCGGTGATGGTGAAAGATCCGGTGAAGTGCAAATGGATCAGCGATTGGCTGCTCGACAGTCACGGCATCTATGTCCAACCAATCAACTATCCGACCGTGCCCCGCGGCACGGAGCGCCTTCGGATCACGCCGTCTCCGGTCCACACGGACGCGGATATTGAGCGGTTGGGCGACGCGCTTTCGGAAATCTGGTCGCAATGCGCGCTTGCACGGGCGGTGGCGTAGCGGCGGACATCGTCGCGGTCCCACCCCCTCCGGCCTGACTTGAAGACGGCGCTCGTCACGCTCGGGCGCATGCCCGTCTCGTTATCGGCCGCGCGCGCCTTGGCGCAGGCCGGTTTTCGCGTAATCGTCGCCGATCCCTCGACATGGCATTTGGCGCGGCTCTCGCGCTATGTCGCCAAATCCGCCCGCGTGACGGCCCCCGTCGCCAACGCCGCGCGATATCTCGACGAAGTTGAACGATTGATCGACGACGAAGGTGTCGAACTCATCGTCCCCTCTTCCGAAGAGTCCATTTATTCGGTCGGCTTGGCGGATCGCCTGCGCCCGCATGTTCGCCTGTTCGGCATGCCGCCGGACGTCACGCGGCGGGTGCACGACAAAGGCCGCTTCGTCGAAGCCTGCCTTGCTGCGGGCCTGGACGCTCCGGCCACTGCGGCGCTGGGAAGCGCCGAAGGCGCGGCGCTCGCCGCCTCGGGGGACGTCATCGTCAAACCGCTGCACAGTTGTTCAGGCATCGGCCTTTCGGTCATCCGACGCGGCGAACCCCTGCCCCCCGCCGATCCGACCGCGCCGGCGGTCGTGCAAGCCTTCATCAAGGGCGAGGTCTACAGCAGTTTCAGCGTGGCGCATGAAGGCCGTTCGCTCGTCACCTTGGTTTATCGGCCGCGCGTCCTCTCCGGAACGGTCGCCGTGTGCTTTGAGCGTGTCGACGATCAGCCGGCGGCGACCGCATGGGCCGATCGGTTTCTGGCGCATGAGTCCTGGACCGGCTTTGCGGGCTTCGACTTCATCATGGATGCGGACGGTCGGCCCTGGGGAATTGAGTGCAATCCGCGCC
>CAYPOX010000196.1:0-3495 GCA_964412525.1 uncultured Caulobacterales bacterium | reverse complement strand
GCTGGGCGTGGCGCATCATCAATAGGAATGGCCGCCGCAATCAAACATCGAAACGATCGCGGCCCATCATGGGCCCTTTCTTTTCCTCTATAATGACGCCGCCTTGACCCAAAACGAAACGGACGGTTTCACGCTCGTCTTGCTTGATGACGTGGGACAAGCGCGGTCCTTTCTCGGGCGGGATTTGCCGACGGATGCACGTCCGATCCGTTCGGGCGAAGCCTTCATCCATGACGGCGTCTTAAGCCTCAGCCGGTGCGCGACGCCCTTTGCGACCTGCATCGTGCGCAGCATTCCGCTGTCGGAACTTCGGGCCCAAGCGCGACCCTATGTGACCGCGTGCGCCGCAATCGGCGGCCTCTTAGGCGGCTTCGGGGCCCTTTTCGGCTGCAGCGCCTTTTTCGCCGCGCCGTCGGCCGAAGCCTGCGCGCGGCGCCTTTTGAGGCAAGGCGCCTATCATTTTCGCTACCAGCCGATCGTGTCTCTCACGGATGGACGCCTGGCGGCCGCGGAGCTTCTGGTGCGGCCCAATCCTCAATTTGCGTCCGTTTCCGTCAGCGTGATCGTGCATGAGGCGGAGCGAACGGGCCTTTCGAAGGCGTTGCTTCGCCGAGCGGTCGAGGACGGCGCCCAGGCCTTCGCCGACCGCGGCCGATCAGGAGATTTTCGGATCAGCGTCAACGCCACACCGCACGATCTGTCCGATCCGGAACTCGTCGATTTCCTGGAGTCGGTCCGACAAAAACATGATCTTCCAGCAAGCGCGCTGGCGCTGGAAATCACGGAACGGCAGGAGGTGACGGGACCGGCCACCCACGACGTCATCGCGGATCTCTATGCGCGCGGATACCGGATCGCGATCGACGATTTCGGGTCCGGCTACTCCAATCTCAGTTATTTGGGATCGTTGGACGTGACCACCGTCAAGATCGACCGAGAATTCACCTGCGCCGCGGGCACGGAGTCCGCACGCGAAAAGGTGCTTGACCATGTCATCAACATCGCACGGTCGCTTGACCTGAGGATCGTCGCGGAAGGCGTCGAGACGGCGGCTCAAGCCTCCTATTTTCGCGCGCGCGGCGTCGAGCGCGCCCAGGGCTACCATTTCGCGCCGCCCATGACCTTGGCGGAATTTGACGCGTGGGCCGCCGCCTATGGCGCGCCGTCGAAACGATTGGACGCGTTCCGGGCGGACCGCGCCGAGTCGGCGCCGGCCAACGCGGCCTGAGGGGCGCTACATGGGTCCGTCAAGCTTCAGCGCGCGGGCGCGCGCAGGACGGTCGGTCGCGCGCCGCACATAGGCTTCAAGAACGGGACGTTTCTCCACGGTCTTGAACATGAAACCGAACCCAAGTTCCGACGCCAGATAGACGTCGACCGCCGAAAACTTGGCGCCCAAGATGAAATCCTGTCCGCTCAACACGCCTTCAAGCGTGTCGAGCACCGCGTCCATCGTGCCATAGCCCACCATGCCCTGCATGTCCGAGCTCGGCTTGACGCCCAAGGCGCCGTTGATAATCGCCTGCTCCAGGGGGCCGGCCGCGAAAAACAACCACCGGTAATAGGCCGCGCGCGCGCCCGACGGCGGGGCCAAATGCTTATCGGGAAAGGCGTCGGCCAAATGGGTGATGATCGCGGGCGTTTCGGTCACCACTTGGTCGCCATGCTTTAAGGCCGGCACCTTGCCCATCGGGTTGACGGCGCGAAACTCCGGACCCTTCATCGCCGGACCGTACTCGACCACTTCGGTCCGGTAGGGCGCGCCCACCTCTTCAAGCATCCAACGAACGATCCGTCCGCGGCTTTTCGGGTTCGTGTAGAAAACAAGCTCTTGCGTCATGAGGGCCTCCCTGTCGGCGTTTTGCGGCACCATGGCGCCGCATATTGAGGAGGGGAAGAAGCGCCCTCAAACCGGCAGCAAATCCCATGTCAAAACGAAGAGCGCGAGGGCGACGCCCGACAGCCCGGTCATGACGAGACCGATGATGGAGCCGATCCGAAGGGCTTCCCTTTGGGCGCGCATCACGGTCAGGGCCACCGCGCCGAGACCCAAAAGTCCGGCGAAGAGAACGATCCAAGCGCCGAACGCCGCGGGAGCTGCGAATCCGGCCAGGAGGCTCACTTCAGAGATGTCGTAGGCCTGATAGGCGCCGACGCCGATGAGCCCCAGTCCCAACAACGCCGCGAACGCCGTGGCGAAGGCGGTGAAGCGCGCGTCGGCGGCGTCCGCCTTGAGGTCGACCGCTTTGCGCTTGTCGATCAGGCGCGCAAAAAACCCGAACGGAATCACGAAAAACGTGACCAAAAGGATCAGGGTCGGCGCGCCCGCCCAAAGGCCAGGCAGAAGGACCTTCTTCGGGTCCTCCGCCGCCATCGATCCGAAGCGAAGCGTCGCAGACGTCTGCAGAAAATCCACATAGTCCGGGCGCGCGACCGCGTCCTCAAAGCAGGTCGCGTCCAGTTCTTGCGGCCGGGGATCGTCAAAAAACGCGGTCAGCACGGCCCCGCCGCATTCGGACAAGGAACGCGTCGGGCCATGGCCGGCATAGGGCACGATGATCAAGCGCCCATTGGAGAAGCCCGGCGCGATGCGTTCGGCGAGCGGCGGAGGCGTGACCGGATCCCAAGCGCCGTTGATGACCAGAGTCGGCAGATCGCTTTCAACCAAACCGTAATCCGCGCGATCCCGGGGCGCGAGCCCGGCGGCCTCGCAGGTCTCGGCCATTAAGCGCGCCCCCTCGACCGTGAAGATCGCGCCGGCAAAGGACGGATGCTCGGCGATGTCGTCGGCGGCGATTTCCGCCTGCGCGTGCACATAGCCGTCATTGCAGCGGATGGCCGCGGCCATGCCCGGCGCGAAGCCAGCGAAACCGGCGTCTCCGCCCCCCAGGAAAAAGCCCTTGAGAATGGAGGCGTCGCCGCTTTCGGCCAGCTTGATGAGGGAATCGGTGACCGTGGGAATCGCCGGGTGTTCATCCTGCTCATACATCATGGAAAAGGCGGCGAAGCCGAGGATCTCCGGTCCCAGGGAAGCCTCTCCGGAAGGATAGAGTTCCGGATCCTCTTCCAGCGGGATGATCAGCCGCTCGGCGCTCAACGCTTCAAACGCCGCGAAGAAACGCGCCTCCAGATCATCGCACGCCGACGCGCCTTCACACGTGTCGAAGACGTTGCGGAACACCCGGTCGATCCATCGATGGATGCGCATCAGATCGCCGAGATCATTCGGCACGATGGCGTCCAAAACCAACGCCTTGACGCCCTTCGGATCCACCTGGGCCAGCATTTGTCCGAGATGGGAGCCATAGGAGATGCCCCAGACGTTCCATTGGTCAAACCCCAAAGCGCGGCGGAGGGCGCGGACATCGCGCGCATTCTCCACGGTGTTGTAGGCGGTGACGTCCACCCCGCGCGCTTTCGCGCTCTCGAAGCAGGCCGCCATGCGCTTCGCCTGCTCCCTTTCGCGTTCGATCGTGGTGCGGATCGGCGTGGTGG
>CAYPOX010000195.1:0-3499 GCA_964412525.1 uncultured Caulobacterales bacterium | reverse complement strand
GTCCTTTCTGAAGGGAAGGTCGGGGGGGATGAATGTGAGCGAGTCGGCGCGAATTTATGAAGAGCTTTTGGTGCTCTTGGCGCAAGGCGGGGACCGGGCCGCGGCGGCGCGGCTGGCCGCCCGTTGGCAAGGCCGGCTCACTCGGACGGCGCGGCGCCTGTTGCAAGATGACGATGCGGCGCGCGATGCGGTCCAAGATACGTGGCTCGCCATTTGCGCCGGACTGGGGCGTCTGCGGGAGCCGGATCGGTTTCCCGCCTGGGCGTTCGGCATCCTGCATTGCAAATGCGCCGACCAGATCCGCCGTCGCCAGCGCTCACGGCGCGATGCGGCTGAGCCCGCGTTCGCAGCCTTGGACGCGGAACGCGCGACGCGCGGACAACAAGAAGACGGAACCGCACTCGAGCAGGCGTTCGCCAGCTTGACGCCGGAGCACCGCGCCGCGGCGGCCTTATTCTTCGGCGAGGGCTTGACCTTGCGGGAGATCGCCGCGGCCACGGGCGTCGCGGTCGGAACCGCCAAATCCCGGATTTTTCACGCCCGTCGCCGACTGAAGGAGCTTCTCGGTGACGCAGACAACGCCGCTCAGGTTCGGAAAGGAGAGACCCATGGCGAAGTTTGACGATGAAATGGCGCAAGCCATGAACGAGGAGGACGCAGCCTTCCTCCGCAATCTGGAAGACGACCGCACGCTCGCGGACATGATGGGCGACACGTTTCGCGGACCCATGCGGAGCTGGACCATCCTCGCCAATGTGTTCGCCGTGGTCGCCACAGCTCTTGGCGTGTGGTGTGTCGTGAATATGGTTCAGGCGGGCGAGACGCGTGACCTGATCCTTTGGGCGGCCGGCGCATGGGCTGCTTGGACGGTTCAGGTGAATGTCAAGCAATGGCTTTGGCAGCGCATGCATACGCTGTCGATCCTGCGCGAACTGAAAAAGATCGAGCTGCGCATGATGCAGACGGACCGGCGAGCATGACCCTGGCGGCGGCGCGTGTCCGCGGCGCACGCTTGCGAGGCGGATGGTCACAAGAGCATGGTGAGGGCTGAAGACGTCGTCTCGCGGAGATTGCATGCTGGTTCTCGCCGCCGCTTTTCTCGTGGCGTTCGCCGCGCTGGCAGGTGACGGCGCCACGCCCTGCGACCGCGCCCGCGCCGCCGCGGAAATCCCGGCGGCGGAAGGAGAGGCGAGTTTGACGGTCCATGGCGCCGTCTATGAGTCGGATGGGGATACGCCTGCATCTGGCGTCATCGTCTATGCCTATCAGACCGGCCCGGATGGGCGGTACGGCGTCGATGACGCAGGCGGTCCCATGCGGCGCGCCTGGATGAAAACGGACGCCTCCGGCCGGTTCGTCCTCACGACCAGCATGCCCGGTCCCTATCCGGGCGGCGGCGAAGCGGCTCACATCCACGTGCAGTTTTGGGGCGAGGAGGCGCCCATCCAATGGGCGCCGACCGTTTACTTCTCGGGCGATCCGCTCCTGGCCCAGATGGATGAGGCCCGTTTGACCAGGGACGGACGGTTTCGCAACGTTGTGGAGATCGAGACGGACGGCGCAGGGCGCGTGATCCGCCCCGCATTCAAGCTGAAGGCGAAGGGCGACCGGCTCCAGCAGTCCATACGGCACGGCGTGGAGGCGTGCGCGCGATGACCTCGGAGCCGTTCGCCATGCGCGCGGCGCATGCAATCGGAAAGGCGTGATCCGAATGCGGCCTTTCTCGCCTCAGATGTGGGCGAGCTGACTGATGGAGCGGGCGGCGGCCAAGACGGCCGCGTGGTCTTGGGCGGTGAGCCGGGCTCCGGCCAGGCCGGCCGCGATATGGGCCCAGCCCGGCGCCAGGCGTCCGTTGGCGTTCATGATCGCCACGCCCCAGGATCGGCAGGCGGTGACGATCGTCGACAGATCAACCGCGTGAAGCCATGTTTGGCCTTGATCCGCCAATTCATCGGTCAGTTGCAGGCCCATCGCGCCCAACACGCCATAGGCCGTCGCCCATTCGGCGCGCGCCACGTCCCGCTCGCTCGGCCCCGAACCGTCGATGCGCCGAATCTTCGACAATTCGTGCTCAAAGCGCGCATTCACGTCGTCAAAGCTGGTCAGGCCGATCGCCGGCTCGTCAGGTGGGGCGCTCATGGCTTTGGTCATCATCCTCCTCCAAATCGGGGGAGGGGAATTAGCGCACAGTGTGCGCACAAGCAAGCGAATTCACGCACCAAGTGCGCATTCGCAAAACCGCTTGGGCGGCGGCCCCATCGCCGTACAGGCGCGTTGCGTTTAGACTGAGCGAGGGCGCCAGATCACGTGGGGTCGTCGGCGCTCATCTCGAACACCGGCGCGAAACCGCCATAGATCATGCGTTTGCCGTCAAACGGCATGACCGTGTTCGCAGGATCCATGCGCGGATCGTTCGTCATTTTCTCGATCGCGGCGTCGCGGGTCGCCTTATCCGGCCACTCGATCCAAGCGAAGACGACCGTCTCATCGTCTTGAGCCTGAACGGCCCGTCGAAAATCCGTGACCTCGCCGCTCGGCACGTCATCCGCCCAACACTCCATCACGCGCAGCGCGCCGAACTCGATGAACAAGGGATCAATCGTCTGGGCGTGATCGATAAAAGCCTGCTTGTTGGCGTTCGATACGGCGATCACAAATCCGTCGATATAGGGCATGGCGGCGTCCTCCTTCAGCGGGCCTTTAATGGTCGCACAGGACTGGCGCGGGCGGAACGCGTTTCTCTTACGACGCGGCGCGTCGGCGGATGGGCGAGGTCGGCGAGGGTTCTCTGTTTGACGGGCTCGCTCTTCCATGACGTCACGATCTGAGCCACCCTCTCAATTTTTGCATCGAGGGGAGCGGCGTCGATGCCCGGCACTGGCGAGACCTGGCACCGGATTCCCGTCGCACCGCCGCATGGCAGGCGGATGTGATGAGCCCAGGTCGAGACAAATCGGCGAACGCGGATGCCGCGCCCGAGGGGCGATGCTATGATTTGGAGGATCAAAACGGGCGGCTCGTGCTCTCCATCTACTGCGTGATCCAAGACCCGCTCATTTTAGAGAATCTCCGCGACGACTTCGCCACGGCCCTCGGCGCCCACGGCGCTGCGCTCGAGTTCATCGCCAACTATGAAGACTTTGAAGAGGGTGATCCCAGCCAGCTCAGCCATGACATGAACAAAGACGTGCTTCGTGCGTTTAAGATCATTGGCCTCACGCGCTATGTTCGCGTCTTGCCGGAGCGTTTGGAGTCCCATCTGCGCGAACGTGTCGGCTATATGCAGGATATGGACACCGCTTTCGGTCTCAAAGTCGTCACCGTTCGGACTTTGAAGGAGGCGCATGCCTATTTCGACGCCCATCCCGGCGCGGCCGCCTCGTGACCGCGACAGCCATCACCCTGCGTCTTCGTCGCTGCGCGACATGACCGTGCGTTCGTCATCCGGCGGGACACGCATAGGGTAAAGTCTGCGGCGGATGCCCCTGCAAGCCTTGGT
>CAYPOX010000194.1:0-3543 GCA_964412525.1 uncultured Caulobacterales bacterium | reverse complement strand
AGGCCCTCCGGCCAGCGTCGCGTCATACATGGAGAAGTCGAGCCCGCGCGGCGCCACGAGATCCGAGGCGGCGACCGCCGCCGCCAGTTCGGGAACGACCGTCTCCGGCGCCGGGGCGTCGACGTTGCGCTTGCGGACCATCACCCAGCGCACCCATTCAGCGACCAGCTCCTCCTCCTCGGCCGCGGCGTAGATCTCGCGGAGCTCCGCGTCGCTGAAGCCCTCGCCCTCGCCCAAATCGGGCTGGCCGAAGCTGCGATAGGCTTTCGAACGGACCCAGACAACGCCAGTCTTGCCGTTGGAGTTCTGCTTAAGGCCGATCACCTCGCTCTCGGCCCGGATCGTCTCCATTCCGTAGACCGGCTGCAGAAAACGACACTCAGCGTAACCCAGATTGGCCACGGCGTTCAAAGAGACGTCCGGCACCGTCTTGCCGAACGCCACATGAAACAACAGCAGCTCCTCAAAGGGCGCGCCGGCGAGCCCGCAGGATTCCGCGAACACCTCGGAGGAGCACAGCGCGAAGCGCGTCGGATAGAGCGCGCGGTAGAGCGCGACGTCGCCATCGGAGATGGTGCGCGGCGTCGCGTGCTTCAGCGTCTCGCCGAGCGTGAAATCCTCGAAAAACCGGCCCGGATTTGTCTTTCCGCCCATGGTCGCACTCCTCATCCGTGGTGGCGACCGTCTTAGGCCTGTGTGCGCCGCAGCGAAAGCGGCAATGGCGCGTGCGCTTGGCGCAACAACGGCGTCCGCGATGGCGACCGCCATGTGAGGGAGTTTCCGGAGCGCGCGCGCATCGCTCGCCCCGGATTCCAGCGGTCGGCGGCTGGGGGAGGCGACGCCCGGCCGCCGCCCCGTCCCGACGTCGCCGTCGTGGGGGCCGCGGCGGCGTCGGGGCGCTTTCGCATCAGGACCGGGCCAGCTCGTCGATCAAAGCGGCCTGCGCCAGCCGCTTCTTCGCCGTCTCCACATGCAGATTCTCGACGATGCGGCCGTCAACCACCGCAACCGCCTCACCTTTGGCCACCGTCTCCTCAAACGCCTCGACGTAGCGGCGCGCCAGCGCCAGCTCCTCCTGCGAGGGCGCGAACACCTCGTTGGCGGTGGCGAGTTGATCGGGATGGATCAGCGTGCGCCCGTCAAAACCCATTTCGCGGGACTGGACGCAGGCTTCGCGGAACCCGTCGACGTCTTTGTACGCGTTATAGACGCCGTCGATGGCCGCGAGCCCATAGGCGCGCGCGGCCAGAAGACAAAGCCCTAGCGACGTCACGACCGGCAAGCGCAGCGTGGTGTGCTCCGCCTCCAGCTCCTTCACCAAATCGTTGGTGCCCATGACGAACGCCTCAAGACGCGGCGTCGCGGCGGCGATGCTTTCAGCGTGGAGCATGCCCCGCGGCGTCTCCATCATGGCCCAGATGCGCGTGGTCTCCGGCGCACCGAACTTGTTCAAGAGCGCGTCGATCTCCTCAACCTGGCCCGCGGCGTTGACCTTCGGCACCAGAACCGCGTCCGGGCCCATCTGCGCCGCGGCGCGCAGGTCGTCGCCGCCCCAGGGCGTGTCGAGCCCGTTGATCCGAACCACGAGCTCGCGCTTGCCGTAGCCGCCGCCTTTGACCGCGGCGGCGACCTTCTCCCGGGCCTCGGCCTTCTCCGCCGGCGCGACGGCGTCTTCGAGGTCCAGGATCAGGCTGTCGGCCGCCAATCCTTTCGCTTTCTCCAGCGCGCGCTCTTTGGCGCCGGGCATGTAGAGAACGGAGCGGCGCGGCCGGCTTGGCGCGGCGTCGGCGGCGGGTTCGGTCATGGTCTGGATCCTCATGAGAGATCGGCGGGGGCCGCAGGGCGGCGGACGGCCGAAGCTCATAATCCCTCGCCGCGGTCGCGTCCAATAGGCGCGCCGACACTGCGATCTCACGGCGGGGACCGGTTCCGGCGATGCCATCGACTCCGAAGCGCAGGGATCCGCGTGCGGCGGATCGGATTTTATTGGGCGCCCCAAAGAATTGCGCGCGCGCCCCGGGCGCCCTTACGTCACCATTGCGAAGCAATATGGTTGTTCGAGAATATTACTTAACGAATCGACTTTGGGAGCGGGAGAATGGCCTCACTTGCATTGAGGACGCTACAAATCGGCTTTGTCGTATTGGGCGCGACGGCTCTCGGAATCGCCGTCTCCAATTTTCTATTTGGCGTCGCATTCACAGCGGACATCTTCGCGACCGCATTCAGCCCGCTTGGGACCGCGCCCGGGGGATTCGACGCGTTGTCCGACGCCAGCGTCGACGCCGAATTCAGGTTCTACTCCGTCTTCTGGGGCGCTTACGGCGCGATCCTGATCCACATGGCGCGAAGACCGCCCGTCCTCATGCGCTACGCGCCGGCGTTGATCGGCTTGTTTTTGCTCGGCGGGATCGGCCGAGCGCTGTCCTGGGCGGTGGTGGGGCCCCCAGACACGCTGTTCGTGAACCTGATGATCGCGGAGTTCGTCCTCTCGCCGCTGCTGTTGGCGGCGTGGCGCGTCGCGCGGCCCTCGCCGGCCGAGGTCTGAATCGATCGGCGGCGGCTCAATCGTCCCATCGCGAAACTCAGCGGGCGCCCTTTCAAACCCCCTGCTTTCGCACGGACACGCCCGATAGCCAGCCGAGGGCGCGTCGAACCCAGGCCCAGCCCCAGCCGAGCAGGCCCGCCTCCTCCTCGACCGCCTCCAAACCGACGGTGAACACCGTCCGTTCGCCCGCGTCGAGAACCCCGTCGACGTCCTGGCCGCACGCGTCCAGGGTCGCGCCGGAACCGGCCGCCAGCGCGATCATCGCCCGATTCTCCGACTCCGTCGCGATGTGGACCCGGCGCGCACCGCGGTTGCAGGCGAACAACAAAGCACGGCGCATCAGTTGATGACCCACCCCATGACCGCGCTCAGTCTGCTCGACCGCGAAGGCGGCCTCGGCCTCCAACGCGTCGTCCGAATCGTCCAACGCGATCTCGACGGCGCCCCGCAACACGCCGTCTTTGAACCAGCCGATGATCCGGACCGCCGGGTTGGACAGGGCGCGCGCCGCATGGGCGTCGATCGCCGCATCGGACACGCTCGCATGGAACCGTCTGCGACGCGCGCCGACGTCGAGCCGTTTGAGATGAGCGGCATAGTCGTCCGCCTCCCAACTCCACAGCGAGCGGTACGCGCCGCCGGTTTGATAGCTTCTGCGCATCGTCGGTCTCTCCAAGCCGTTGCAACGCGCCAACCCGGAAAATCGTCGCCTCCGTGACGGGCGAAAAGTGGCGACGTGAGCCCGGGGGCGCAATGCGGCGTTTGCGCCGTCAAAGCGGAAATGACCAAAACGCAATGCTGCGCGGCGCACAAAAGATGACCAAATGGCGCCCAAGATATTTGCAACATCGGTATTTATCGACGCCAGGCTCTCGACTACCCGCTCTCCGACAAGGCGGCCTCACGAGTAGATATGCACATTAGAGCTCTGTTTTATATGATGTTTCATCGAATTAGCGGCCTCATAGAGCCGAGATCCACATGACGAAAATGTT
>CAYPOX010000193.1:0-3559 GCA_964412525.1 uncultured Caulobacterales bacterium | reverse complement strand
GGGGTGAACGGCCACCGCGCCGTCGCCGAGCATGGTCTCCGGCCGGGTCGTCGCGATCGAGATAAAGTCGCGAATCTCCCGTCGGATCACGTTCCCGTCCCCGTCCTTCTCCACGAATTCATAGGTTTCGCCGCCGGCCAAGGGATATTTGAAGTGCCACATATGGCCGTCGACCTCGATGTTCTCGACTTCGAGGTCGGAGATCGCCGTTTGAAACTTCGGATCCCAGTTCACCAGGCGCTGGCCGCGGTAAATCAAGCCCTTTTCGTACCAATCGACGAACACCTTCAGGACGGCGTGGGAGAGCCCCTCATCCATGGTGAACCGCTCACGCGACCAATCGCAGGAGCAGCCCAATCGCTTCAATTGTTCGACGATCTGACCGCCGGACTCGTCTTTCCAACGCCAAACGCGCTCCAAGAACGCCTCACGCCCGAGCTCGCGGCGCGAGGTTCCTTCCCCGTCCAGTTGGCGCTCGACGACCATTTGCGTGGCGATGCCCGCATGGTCGGAGCCTGGTTGCCACAGCACCCTGCGCCCGCGCATCCGCTGATAGCGGGTCAGGAGATCCTGAAGGGTGTTGTTGAGCGCGTGCCCCATATGCAGCCGCCCGGTGACGTTGGGCGGCGGGATCACGATCGCAAAGGGATCGGGGGCGGCGGGATCGGGACGGAACCAACCGCCCTCCTCCCACATGGCGAACAGTTTGGGCTCCGCCGCACGCGGATCGAAGGTCTTCTCTAGCATGGCTTCGTTTTGGCGGCGCTGGGCGGGCTCCGCAAGCGCTCCGATCAGTCGGATGGGCCGGTCAGGCGTTTGATCTCCGCCGCGACCAAGCGCTCAACGATGACGGGCAGGTTGTCGTCCATCCAATCCTTCAGCATCGGCCGCAGCAATTCGGTTGCGAGATCTTCGATCGATCGCTTCGACGCCGCCACCGCCGTGCGCTCATGAACTTCGTCGCGCGCCACCGCCGCCAGCCGATCGAGGGCCGCGCGCGCCGCCGCCACGCTTTCCGGCGCCATGGCGGGCGGGTCCTCACGTCCCTGCGCCGCGCCGTTTTTCAGTGCCTCGACGTCCGACATCGGAGAGTCTTGCGGATCGTCCTCCGTCGCGTCTGCGGACGACTCACGATCATCGCTGATCATTCGACGGATCGACGCCAAGATATCTTCAACCGGCGGATCGGCGCGGGTTTCGTCGGTCATGTCAGAACGGTCCTCATCCACGTCCTTGGGCGACTCGGACGCGCCCGATTCCGCCTCGCGCGCGCTTCGATCGCTCCAACGCCGTCGGCGTCGCACCGTCCGTCCTCCTCACTCGTCTTGCAAGTCTTTTTCGTCGTCACCGGTCAGCGGAAGAATCGTCAAACGCCGGCTTTCGCCCGCAGGCCGAAAGGTGTCGTCGTCGTCATAGTCGAGGCGCGCATCGCCGACGCCCGCCGGCTTGGCCGTCGGCCCGTTCCAACCCACGAACTTCCACTTGACGCGGTCATAGTTCACCTCCGGATCGTAGTAGGCGACCGGAAGCTCAAGATCACGCGCGGTCAGCTCGCCGACCGCGGCCAGCAAGGTGTAGGCGGCGACTTGCTCATTGCGAACCGCCGTGACGAGCTGGACCCGCGAGTTCAACAGTTCTTGCTCCGCATCCAACACGTCCAACACGGTGCGCGAGCCGACCAGCGCTTCCTGCTCCACGCCCTCAAACGCGATCTCATTGGCGCGGACCTGTTCTTCCGAGGAGATGATGGTCGCTTTCGCAGCCTCATAGGATTGAAAACTGGAAATGGCCTGTTGGGTGATCAACCGCTCTTGCTCCGCCACGCGGATGCGATCGCGGTTGTTGTTCTCGCGGGCTTGCCGAATCCGCGAATAAGCGGCGCCCGATTGATAGATCGGCAAAGTGAGACGCGCGGCCAACGATAAGCTGCGCGTGTCGGTGTCGAAGACGAAGTCCGACTGTTGGGTGGTGGCGCGAAAGTTTATGGGGTCGCTGTTCGAATCGGTTGCGTTCGCCTGAAGAGAAACTGTCGGCAAGAGCGCGCCTTTGGCGACTTCGATCCCCTTGTCCGAGGCCCGTTCCGTCGCGCGCGCGGCGACCACGTTGGGATTTCGGCCGACCGCCCGGTTTACGGCGTCGTCGATGGCGTCGGGCAGCGCCGGCCGCGCCTCAGGCGAAACGAGCGCGCCGGGCGTCTTGCCGACCTGCTGCTCGTAGATCGCTTCCGCGCGTTGCGCATCCGCTTGGGACTGCACCAACTGGGACACGGCGAGCGCCAGGCGCGCCTCCGCCTGCGCCACATCGGTCCGCGTGATCTCGCCGACCCGGAACCGGTCCTGCGCCGCCTCGAGCTGGCGCGTCAGAACGTCGACATTGTTCTGCCGCAGGCGCACCGTCTCACGTTGCAGGATGACGTCGAAGAACGCGGTCGTCGTGTCGAGCAGGACCTGTTGCTCGGTGGAGAACAACTGCGCCGAACCGGCTTCGACCGTGGCGTCCGCTTGGGCGACTTCGTTGAAGTTCCGGAATCCGCGGAAAAGGTTTTGCGAGTAGTTCAGTCCGAATGATCGCTGATCCTGTTCTTGACGAAAATCAGTCTCGATAACTTGGCCGGCGAAAATCTGTGCGCCCTGGCTGTCCGTGATCTGACGCGCGAAACTTGCGTCAAAGGTGATCGTCGGGCGCCAATTGGAGCGAGCCTGCGACGCTTGTTCGTCCGTCGCGCGCTGCTGGGCGCGCTGCGCCTGCAAGGTGGGATTGGTCCGATAGGCCTCGCTCAGAGCTTCGGTCAGCGTTTGCGACCAAGCCGCCCCTCCTTGAAGGACGGCCATGAGAGCGAGAACGGAAGCGGAGCGACGAAGCATGGATGGGCCTTTCAGAATCGGCGCCGATTGCGCAATTGAAGCGCCCGACTGGCGAGCGTGCGCACCTTAGTCGTCCTGGAACGCCGCGCAACAGGACGAATGCGGTTGGCGCTTACATTCGTCGCGCGCGAAACGCCGCCCGCCGCACACGGGTTTAGAAAGAAAAGACGGCCTTGCACTCAAAACCTGGAAGCGCGGGCGCCGCAGCGTCAAAAAGGCCCACGCGGGAGACATGGCCGCCATGCTTTTCGAAGCGGGTCGCACGGGAAACCGGCCCCTCGCCCACGAAACCAAGCAACCGCCCGCCTTCGGCCAGTTGATCGAGAAGAACGTCAGGCGCGCTAGGCACGGCGCCGTTGAGCATGATGACGTCATAGGGGCCGTGCTTTTTGGCGCCGTCATTCAATGCGCCTTCCACGACGACCGCGTTGTCCGCGCCGATTTCCATCAAGGTTTCGGTCGCGCGCGCCGCAAGCGCGGCGTCCGATTCCAGCGCGATCACCGTTTCCGCCAAGCGGGCCAAGACCGCAGCGGAGTAGCCGGTCGCGCAGCCCACATCGAGCACGGCGTCGCGACGATGCAGCCTGGCGGCCTGAACCAGCTTGCCGTAATCGCGCGCCTCAAGAAGAAAGCGTCCGGGCGCGACCTCGATGTCCGTCTCCGCATAGGCGATCGGACGGAGATTCTTGGGCACG
>CAYPOX010000192.1:0-3586 GCA_964412525.1 uncultured Caulobacterales bacterium | reverse complement strand
GGTCTGCCGCGTCTGCACTCGGAGCCGCACAGGCGCGTCACCCGCGGGCGCGCCGTCCACGTCGATCTGCTCGACCAACAAGCCGGTCTCCGGTCGAAATCCGTCATGAGCCCAGACCGGCAAAACATGCTCGGCGAACCGGGCGCCCAGCCGGGCCGCAGCCCCGGCGGTCAACGCGCGCCCGCGCCGCTTTCGCGGAAGCGCGCCTCCATCATCTTCACGTCCTGCGCCCGACTCCGCGGCGCGACAAGCACAACGTCGCCCGCATGAATCACGACCAGATCCCGCACGCCCATGACCGCGACGGCCCCGGCGTCGGCGCGAAGGTAGCACCCGACGGAATCCTCCGCGACGACCTGTCCGACGCACACATTGGCGTCCGCCGCTTCACCGGCGCCAAGCCGCCAAAGCGCCTCCCAATCGCCGACGTCGCTCCACCCCATCTCGACCGGCGCGACCCACGCACGCGCGACACGCTCCATCACGGCGACGTCGAAAGGGTGCGCCGCCGCGCGTCCGAAGGCGTCCGGATCCAATCTGAGATAAGGCCCTTCCACCACGCCGCGACCGACCGCATCCCCCGCCGCGCTTAGGATCGCGGACGCGTGACGGCCTTCGCGAAGGAACGCGTCCGCGCGTCCGAGAAAAACGCCGACATTCCAAAGCGCGCCTTGTCCGATCAACGTCTCCGCCTCTTGAACCGTCGGCTTCTCGACGAAGCGCCCGATCGGCGACAGCGTGTCGGGCTGAACGGGCACAATGTATCCGAACCGGTCCTCCGGTCCCGTCGGCGCCGCGCCGAGCAACGCCAATTCGCCTTCGGCCGCGACCGTGGCTGCAGCCGAAATCGCGCTTCGGAATCGTTCCGTGTGTACTATCACATTATCCGACGTATGGGCCAGCAACAGGCATTGCGGGCCGAAACGGTCCGCCACGACGGTCGCGGCGGCCAAGACCGCCAAGGCCGTATTTCGCGGCTCAGGCTCGACGAGAACAAAGGGATCCAACCCGCCCGCGCAGACATGGTCCCGCGCCTCGAACGCGATGGCCGCGTCGCAGGTCAAGATGGACGCCGCCAAGCGCACGCCTTCGATCGGAGATGCGACCCGCGACGCCGTCTCCGTCAAAAGCGAACGGTCGCCATACAAGGCGTGCAACGGTTTCGGCGCGCCTTGGCGGGACAAGGGCCAGAGCCGCGCGCCGCGTCCGCCGGCCAAAATCACCGGCACGAAATCGATGGGATCGGTCTCCATGAACGCCTTTACGCGGTCTTTCGCCGACGCGAACGCATAAGGAAATGCGCGTGCGTCACTTCGACGTCATGCGCCGCGCCGCGTTCCATGTCGACCGCGGCGGATCCAAAATCATGCGTCGGGCTTCTTCGGCCATCACAGCGGAGGGACCGTCGCGGTCAGCCAGACCGGACCAGATTTTCAACGCGTCCTCAAAGCGTCGCGCCCGATATCGCGCCAAAGCGACCGAATAGGCGTCCACCATCCGACGCAGGTCCGGCGTGATCTCCGCGCGCGTCGTGACCGGCTCATAGACCGCAATCGGATCCTCCGCGCCCTTTACGATCACGCGGTCCAACTCCCGGAGGAGCAATTGCTGGCGCGCTGCCTCGGCCGTGACCGGATCGATGACGGCCCCGCAGCTATACGCGACAGCCAATCCTTCAAGCCGCGACGCGATGTTCACCGTCTTGCCGATCGCCGTGTAGGACAGCCTTGTGGCTGCGCCGACATTCCCCACGACGGCCGGGCCCGACGCCACGCCGATCTTGATGCCGAAACCCGTTTCGCCTCGCCCTTCGTCAATGGCTCGAGCCTCCGCCACGGCGAGGCGCACGGCGATCGTGGCTTCTGCGGCCTTGCGCGCGGCCTCCTCATCAGGCAGCGGCGCGCCCCAAAGCGCCATCACCGCGTCGCCGATAAACTTGTCCACATATCCGCCATGCGCCTCCACGGCGTCGACCACGACCGCCAGATACCGGTTGACGACCTCCACGAGTCTGCTTGGCTCCAGTTGGGTCGAAAGGCGCGTGAAACCGGCCAAATCGGCGAACATCACCGCAATGTTGCGCACCGCCCCGCCAGGCTCCACCGAGGCGCGGCCTTCGACGAATTCCTCGAGCACCTCGATCGGCAAATAGCGCCCGAAGGCGTCCTCCACATGTTTGCGCGCGCTCTCCTGCGCCGCACGTCGACCGAGCAAACCAAAGGCGGCGGCGATCGGCGTCGAAGCGATCGGCACGAACGGATCCAGGCGCCCGCCGAAGCCGATCGCGACGAAACTGGCCGCGAGCGCCACGCCCACGAGGGCGCACCAGATCGCGAGCGCTTCGGGTGGCCGCGCCAGCCATGCGGCGAGAATGGCCGCAGCGGCCATCGCCGCTGCGAGCGCTGCTTGCAGCGCGAGCGGCGCCTTCGGAATGCGTCGATCGGACAACAGGGACTCGACTTGGGCCGCCTCGGCCTGCACCCGCGTCGTGCGCGGGCCGGGCTGCGCAAGGCGAATCGTTTCGCACGACGCGGCGGCGGCCGATTCGTCCGGCTCGACCGCGAGGAACAAAACCCGGCCACGGAGCCAAGCTTCCGCCGCCGAGGGATCCGCGCAAGCAGCCAGGGCGGCGGCACGCAGGATCGGCACGTCGGAGGGACCGTAGGTCGTCAGCAGCGATTCGCCGGTCGCCGGAGCCGCCGGCGCGCTCCGCCCCGGCGCCAAACTCGCCGCCGCGCGGCGAAAATCCAAGCTCAAGCTTTCCGTTCTCGGCGTCTGGGCGACACGCGCACCGACCAGGCGCCCCTCACCCTCAGACGTTCGCAGTGCGAGCGGACCCGCCCAAGCCTGCCGAAGCCGTGTGGTGACGGACGCCGGCCCGCGAGCCGCCAATCCGGCCACGCCTGTCGCCTCAAGCTTGGCGAAGACAGGCTCAAGGACGTCGATCTCCAGCTGACGCGGCTCGACCTGCAACACGGCGACATGAACAGGTTGCCGGGACGTCTCCAGTCCCATCGCCAGGCGGGCGGCGACCAACACGTCGAACGCGGCCCGGCTCACCGGCGGCGACGTTTGAAAAAAAGCCGCAGCCAGCGCCGCGGTCGCCGCCGCGATCAACGCGGACGTCGCGATCCAGTTCGCCAAACCTCGGCGTTTGGCGCGCGGCGTCTTCGCATCCGCCGACGTCACATCCGTTTCACTGGTCGTCGATTTCGCCACACGTATGCACCATCGGCCGTCTGAAATTGTTCCAATCAACGCAAAACAAGGACTGTTCCGGCTTTGTGACCATCCCGGTTCCCGAACGCAATGCCGTTTCCACCCCCGGAGAAAGCGACGCGGAGAGAGGACATCCTTGTCGGGGCGCGCAAAGACGCGCGGCCAGTTCATGGCGCGGACGATTTTGTCGTTCCGCAACCGCCGTTCTGCTAGTATTATCGAGGTATGGCGACGATACTTACGAATGAACCCGCACTCATCGCGCTGGAAACGCTTCGCGCCATCAACGCGGAAGCGAACAGCGTTTTTTCACGCCTTTCCACCGGCCTGAGTGTCCGCCGGTCGTCGGATGGTCCGGCGGCGTTCC
>CAYPOX010000191.1:0-3595 GCA_964412525.1 uncultured Caulobacterales bacterium | reverse complement strand
GCATCTTCCCGGACGTGCCCGTGTCGGAGCAGCCGACCGTGGTGCGGTTGGGCAAGGGGAAGGGCGCGCCGGAATATTGGGCGGCCAAGGTGAAGCCTGGCCGCATCATGTACGAGATCGACGGCGTGCCGGACGTCGTGGCGCGGGAAGCGCTGCGGCTCGGCGCGGCCAAGCTGCCTGTGAAGTGCCGCATCGTCACGCGGCTGCACGCGCAGCGTTGAGGAGGACGGGATGAAGGCGACCGACGTGCGCGATCTGTCCGACGATCAGCTGCGGGAGAAGCTCCTGGAGCTGAAGAAAGAGGCGTTCAATCTGCGCTTCCAGCAGGCGTCCGGCCAATTGGAGAACACCGCCCATGTCCGCGCCGTTCGGCGCGACGTGGCGCGGGTGAAGACGATCATCGCCGAGCGCACGCGCGCTTCGGCGCAGACGGAGGCGTAAGGGATGCCCAAACGCATCATGCAGGGCGTGGTGGTGTCGGACAAAGGCGCCAAAACGGTGATCGTGAAGGTGGATCGCACCGAGACTCACCCGCTGTACCGCAAGACGATTCGTCGATCGAAGCGGTACCACGCCCATGACGAGACGGAACAATTCAAGATCGGCGATCGCGTTCTGATCCAAGAGCGGGCGCCGGTCTCCAAACTGAAGCGTTGGGAAGTGGTCGAAAAGGTCGGGGAGGCCCGCGCGTAAGCGGGGGCGGCTCGAAACCGGTCGGCTGAGGAGAATCCGATGATCCAAATGCAAACCAATATGGACGTCGCCGACAATTCCGGCGCCAAGCGGGTCCAGTGCATCAAAGTGCTGGGCGGCGCCAAGCGCAGATATGCGTCGGTGGGCGACATCGTGGTCGTGTCCGTCAAAGAGGCGATCCCACGGGGCCGCGTGAAGAAGGGCGATGTTCGTAAGGCGGTGATCGTCCGCACGGCGAAGGACGTGCGTCGCCCGGACGGATCGTCGATCCGGTTCGACAGCAACGCCGCTGTTCTCGTGAACAACAATCACGAGCCGATCGGCACGCGGATCTTCGGCCCGGTGGTGCGCGAACTGCGCGCGAAAAACCACATGAAGATCATTTCGCTCGCGCCGGAGGTTCTCTGACATGGCGGCGCGCATCCGCAAGGGCGACTCGGTGATCGTGCTCACAGGCAAGGACAAGGGCGCGCGCGGCGAAGTGCTGCGCGTCATGCCGAAGGACGAGCGCGCGATCGTGAGCGGCGTGAACCTTGTCAAGAAACACCAGCGCCAAACGGCGCAGGATCGCGGCGGGGTGATCTCCAAAGAGGCGCCGATCCACCTGTCCAATTTGGCCCTGGCCGATCCCAAGGACGGCAAGCCGACGCGCGTGGCGTTCCGCGTGCGCGACGACGGCTCCAAGGTTCGAGTGTCCAAGCGCACCGGGGAGGCGATTGATGTCTGACGCCTACACGCCGCGCATGAAGCAGCGTTACGTCGATGAAATCCGTGAGCGGATGCGCGAGCGCTTCAGCTACACGAACCCCATGCAGATCCCGCGTCTCGACAAGATCGTGATCAATATGGGCGTGGGCGATGCGGTGAACGATCGCAAAAAGGTCGAGAGCGCGGCGGCGGATCTGACGCGCATTGCGGGCCAGAAGGTGGTCATCACGCGCGCCAAGAAGTCGATCGCCGGTTTTAAAGTGCGCGAAGACATGACCTTGGGCTGCAAAGTGACGCTGCGCAAAGACCGGATGTTCGAGTTCGTGGATCGTTTGGTCACGATCGCGCTTCCGCGCGTGAAGGACTTTCGCGGTTTGAACCCGAAGAGCTTCGACGGACGCGGCAACTTCGCCATGGGTCTGAAGGAGCACATCGTGTTTCCGGAGATCGATTACGACAAAGTCGACGTGATCCGCGGGATGGACATCATCGTGTGCACCACCGCGCCGAACGACGACGAAGCCCGGGCTCTCTTGGAGGAGTTCGATTTTCCGTTCCCGAAGCGGAAATCCGCCTGAGCCTGCGAGGAGACTGAATCATGGCCAAGAAAAGCGCCGTTGAGAAGAACAAGCGTCGCGCGCGGCTCGCGAAGAAATACGCCGGCCGCCGGGAGCGTTTGAAAACGATTTTGAAGGATCCGAACGTGCCGATTGAGGAACGTTTCGAAGCAAGTTTGAAGCTCGCGGAGATTCCGCGCAACGCCGCACCGGTGCGGCAGCGCAACCGTTGCGAAGTGACCGGTCGGCCGCGCGCCTATTACCGGAAGCTGAAGATGTCGCGCATCGCGCTGCGCGAATTGGGCAGCCAGGGCCTGATTCCGGGCCTTGTGAAGTCGAGTTGGTGAGGCGAGGGCGATGACGATCAACGATCCGATCGGCGACATGCTGACCCGCATCCGCAATGCGCAGATGCGTCGCCACACAAAAGTGGTCACGCCGGCGTCGAAGCTGCGCGGTCGCGTGCTCGACGTGCTCCAAGACGAAGGCTACATCCGCGGCTATGCGCGGGTGGAGGCGGAGAAAACCTCTCCGACCTTCGAGATCGAGTTGAAGTATTTCGACGGCGATCCCGTGATTTCCCATGTCAGCCGGGTCTCGAAACCCGGCCGTCGGGTCTATTCCGCCGTCGGCGAACTGAAGCCTGTGCGCAACGGGCTCGGCATCGCCATCGTGTCGACGTCCAAGGGCGTCATGTCGGACCACGCCGCGCGCGAACACAATGTCGGCGGCGAAGTCCTTTGCCACGTGTATTGAGGCCGCCATGTCACGGATCGGAAAAAAGCCCGTGCCGATCACGAAAGGCGTCGAGGTCACCATCGACGGCTCCGTGGTGAAGGCCAAAGGCCCGAAAGGCCAATTGGAGTTCGCGACCCCCGACGACGTGTCGGTGGCGATGGAGGACGGCGGCGTCGTCGTGAAGCCCATCAATGACGGGCGCCGCGCCCGCGCGATGTGGGGCATGGCGCGCACGCGAATCGCCAATCTGATCGAGGGCGTCTCGGACGGCTTCGTCCGGAAGCTCGAGTTGGTGGGCGTCGGTTACCGTGCTCAGATGCAGGGGAAAAACTTGAAGCTCGCTTTGGGCTTCAGCCACGACGTGGAGTTTCCGCCGCCGGACGGCATCGAGATCAAGGCGCCGAGCCAAACCTCGATCGAGATCCACGGCATCGACAAACAGGCTGTCGGCCAAGTGGCGGCCAATATACGCGCCATTCGCCCGCCGGAGCCCTTTAAAGGCAAGGGCGTGCGGTATGCGGGCGAACGCATTCGAATGAAGGAAGGCAAGAAGAAGTAACGCCGATGAAGACCTCGCGAGACAAAATGAAACGGCGCGCCGCGCGCGTTCGTGCGGCCATCCGGCGGAACGCTGGAGGCCGTCCGCGTTTGTCGGTGTTCCGCTCCGGCAAACACATCTACGCCCAAGTGATCGACGACCAAGAGGGCCGGACCCTGGCGACGGCGTCGACCCTGGAGAAGGACGTCCGGGGCGAGAAGACGGGCGCCGACAAGGACGCGGCGGCGCTGGTCGGCCAGCGCGTTGCGGCGCGCGCGAAAGAGGCGGGCGTCACCGCCGTCGTTTTCGATCGCGGCGGTTATCTGTTTCACGGCCGGGTGAAAGCCCTGGCGGACGCCGC
>CAYPOX010000190.1:0-3753 GCA_964412525.1 uncultured Caulobacterales bacterium | reverse complement strand
GGTGGGCGGTGACGGGTTCGAACCGCCGACCTACTGGGTGTAAACCAGCCGCTCTCCCAACTGAGCTAACCGCCCCCATGGGCGTCGTTCGGCGAACGCGCGCGCAGCGGAAACCTCCGCCGCGCGCCACGCCGTCGTCAGTTCACTGCGTCTTTGAGTTGCTTTCCCGCACGGAAACGAACGACTTTCGTCGGCTTGATTTGGATTTTTTCGCCCGTGCGCGGGTTCCGGCCTTCGCCGCCTTCCCGCTTCGAAATGCTGAAGGTTCCGAAGCCGACCAGCCGAACCTCATCTTCCGCCTTCAATGCGCCCGCAATGGCGTCCAGCACCGCGTCGACCGCCGCGCCGGCGTCGGTTTTCGACAACTCGGCGTCTTCCGCCACTTTGGCGACCAATTCGTTCTTGTTCATGGGATCCCCAACCAAAAAAACCCGCGGGGCGCGGCGTCTCGTCGACCGCCCCCTCACGAAGGAAGTATGCGATTGTCCCTCCGCGGGGTCAAAGCGAAAACCTGAAAAACCCAGAAAAACCGCCAATTTTCGGCGTTTTGGAGGGGCGCGCCGCCGCGCACCCCCTCAAAACCGCCGCTTCAGTGAGTCGTGACGGCGCTTTCGTCGTCTTCAGCGGCGTCCACCGCAGCCGGGGCGTCCAATCGCGATTCGTCTTCATCGCTCCATTCGAGGGGCGTCAGCGACGATGCGAGCGCTTGCGCCAGCACCTCGTCCACTGTCTTCACCGGCTCGATTCGCAAATCACGTTTCACGCGATCGGGGATCTCCGCCAGATCCTTCTCATTATCATGGGGGATGAGCACGGTTTTGATGCCGGCCCTCAACGCCGCCAGAAGTTTCTCCTTCAACCCGCCGATCGGAAGCACGCGGCCGCGAAGCGTGATTTCGCCCGTCATGGCGACATCCTTGCGGATCGGCACGCCGGTGAGGACCGAAACCATCGCCGTCGCCATGGCCACGCCCGCGGACGGCCCGTCCTTGGGCGTCGCGCCTTCTGGGACGTGTACGTGAATGTCCTTCTTGCGGAACACGGTCGGATGGACGCCGAACGCCACCGCCCGGCTTTGGACGTAGGAGTTTGCGGCGGAGATCGACTCCTTCATCACGTCCCGCAAATTGCCGGTGACGGTCATCTTGCCCTTGCCCGGCATGGAAACCGCTTCGATCGACAAAATGTCGCCGCCGACCTCCGTCCACGCGAGACCCGTGACGACCCCAATACGATCTTCGCCCTCCACCTCGCCGTAACGAAACTTGGGCACGCCCGCATAATTCTGCAGGTTCTTCATGTTGACGCCGACCTGGGCCTTTTTCCCGGAAACGATCTCGCGAACCGTCTTTCGGGCGAGTCGCGCCATTTCACGTTCCAAATTGCGAACGCCGGCCTCCCGGGTGTAACGACGAATGACCTCACGGAGGGCTCCGTCGGAAATCCCGAACTCCTCGGCCTTGAGCCCATGCGCCTCTTCCTGCTTGGGAATCAGGTGGCGGCGCGCGATCTCGACCTTCTCATCTTCGGTGTAGCCCGCGATCCGAATGATCTCCATGCGGTCGAGCAAAGGTTGCGGCATGTTCAGGCTGTTGGCGGTGGTCACGAACATCACGTTTGAGAGATCGTAATCGACCTCAAGATAGTGATCATTGAACGAACCGTTCTGTTCCGGATCCAGCACCTCCAAAAGGGCGGACGCTGGATCGCCGCGGAAATCTGCGCCAAGCTTGTCCACCTCGTCGAGAAGGAAGAGCGGATTCGTGCTCTTCGCCTTCTTCATCGATTGGATGATCTTGCCCGGCATTGAGCCGATATAGGTGCGGCGGTGGCCGCGGATTTCCGCTTCATCTCGCACGCCGCCCAAGGAAACCCGAACGAAATCGCGGCCCGTGGCCTTGGCGATCGACTTTCCGAGCGACGTCTTGCCGACGCCAGGCGGACCCACCAAGCAAAGGATCGGCCCCCGCAACCGATTGGAGCGCTTCTGGACGGCGAGATATTCAAGGATACGTTCCTTGACTTTCTCAAGACCGAAGTGATCGAGATCTAGAACTTCTTCGGCTTTATCAAGATCAACTTTGACGTTCCGCTTCTTCTTCCACGGAATGTTCAACAGCCAATCAAGATAGTTCCGCACCACCGTCGATTCGGCGGACATGGGGCTCATTTGACGCAGCTTCTTCAGCTCCGCCTCAGCCTTCTCCCGCGCTTCTTTCGACAGCTTTGTTTCGCGGATCCGCTCTTCAAGTTCCGCGACCTCATCGCGACCTTCGTCGGTCTCACCCAACTCGCGTTGGATGGCTTTCATCTGTTCATTCAAATAGTACTCACGCTGCGTCTTCTCCATCTGACGCTTCACGCGGGACCGGATCTTCTTCTCGACTTGAAGGACCGAGATCTCCCCTTCCATCGAAGAGTAAACCTTCTCAAGACGCTGCGGAACGTCCTCAATCTCGAGCAGCGTCTGCTTCTCCGAAATTTTGACGTTCAAATGCGAGGCGACCGTGTCCGCGAGCACGGAGGGGTCTTCGATTTGGTTCACGGAGACCAGGACTTCCGGCGAGATGCGCTTATTCAGTTTCGCGTAGTTTTCGAACTGCGCCACGACCGTGCGCATCAGGGCGTCCGTCTCGCGATCATCCGGCCCCGACTCCTCGATCGCTTCAATGGCGGTTTCGAGATACGTCTCTTGCTCGGTGAAGCCTGCCACGCGGGCGCGGTGAAGACCCTCCACCAGCACCTTCACCGTACCGTCCGGCAGCTTTAAAAGCTGGAGGACTTTGGCGACGGACCCGATTTCGAACAAATCGTCTGCGGCGGGGTCGTCCGTGCCCGGATCACGTTGCGTCAGCAACATGACCGGCGAATCGTTGCGCGTGATCTCCTCCAAGGCGTTCACGGATTTCTCGCGGCCGACGAAAAGCGGCACGATCATGTGCGGAAACACGACGATGTCGCGCAACGGCAGGACGGGCAAGGTGAGGCGTTCAGTCATCAGCATCTCCCAATGTCGAGATGAGCATGGCGGACTCAAACGCGATTGTTGAGCCCCGCCGGCAAGGTGACCTAGAGGTGGAGCCGCGACCCCGCCAGTTCAAGGACGGCGCAGATCGGGTGCGGTCTTAGGAGGCGTCGGCCGTCGCCCCGCCCTTGCGATCCGAGTGGATGTAGAGCGGCCGGACGCGACCTTCGACCACGTCGCCATTCACGACCACCTCTTCAACGCTTTCCAGGTCAGGCAGATCGTACATGGTGTCGAGCAAGATGCTTTCCATGATCGACCGCAATCCTCGTGCGCCTGTTTTTCGCGCAATCGCCTTGCGCGCCACGGTGCGCAGCGCATCATCCGCAAAGGTGAGATGGACGTCCTCCATCTCGAAGAGACGCTGATATTGCTTGACGAGGGCGTTTTTCGGCTCGTTGAGGATTTTGATCAGCGCATCCTCGTCGAGATCCTCCAAGGTGGCGATCACAGGAAGACGACCGACAAATTCCGGGATCAGGCCGAAGCGGAGCAAGTCTTCCGGCTCCACTTCGCGTAGGATCTCGCCGGTCCGGCGATCATCTTCGTCCTTCACGTCCGCGCCGAAGCCGATCGTGGTGCCGCGGCCGCGTTGGGCGATGACTTTCTCCAAACCCGCAAAGGCGCCGCCGACGATAAAGAGGATGTTCGTGGTGTCGACCTGAAGAAACTCCTGCTGCGGATGCTTGCGGCCGCCCTGGGGCGGCACCGAAGCCAGCGTGCCCTCC
>CAYPOX010000189.1:0-3779 GCA_964412525.1 uncultured Caulobacterales bacterium | reverse complement strand
TTGACGGCCTTTGCCCGGCCCCTCGCAATCAATCCACACCTCCGCAAAGCCCACACCACTCGCGACGTCACGCTTCTTGCGCTGGGGCGCCATGAAGAGGCCTTGGCGGCCTATGACCGCGCCCTCGCCATCGATCCGAATAACGCCGACGCCCATAAAAATCGCGGCGGCGTGCTCTTTGCGCTGGAGCGATACGACGAGGCCTTGGCGGCCAATGACCGCGCCCTCGCCATCGATCCAAACGACGCTAATGCGCATTTCAATCGCGGCGTTTCGCTCGGCAAGATCGCTGATCAGACAGAGGAACTCGCAGCGCGGATCGCACGGAGGCGGAAGGAAATCGCGGCTTATCGGGAGGCCTTACGCTGCGATCCCGATCATTGGGCGGCCAAACACAATCTCACCTCAGCCCAAAACAAATTGGCCACGGACGAAGCCGCCTATGCGCGCCTCAACCCTCCGCCAAGCCCATGAACCGCGCCGCCTCCGCATCCCGGCGCAAAGGATCAAGGAAGAGCCCAGAAAGCTCTATTCCATGAACGCCGGCAGTATTCTCTCCGCGGTCATCTGCAATGTTCTTGGCTCTCGATCATGGGCGGTCGCGACGACGATCAAATCAAGCTCATCCACCAGGATGATGAACTGTCCTCCGCCGCCCTGGGCGGAGGTGCTGACATAGGTCTTGTCACCAGCGTTCAAATCAGCCTGCCACCAAAAATAGCCATAGCCGCCATGGGCGACATGTTCACCGCCGCCAAATATTTCATCGTCGCGGATGCGAACGATTCGATTGATCGATTTTGTAAGAAAGGTTTTCGGAACCAAGGGTTCGCCGTTCCATTCGCCCTCCTGCATCACCAGCATGCCCCACTTCATCATGCCGCGCGATGTCATGCTTGATCCGTTGTGACCTGTCGGCAAGCCGCTCACATCCGTGCGCCATGCATAAGGTCGAACGTCAAGTTTATTGAGAAGTTCGGTCTTGATGAAACTTTCGGCTCCTTCTGGCGTCACGGCGTCAAGAACTTGCATCACCAACTGGGTGTCGATGCCTTGGTAATGGAAAACCTGCGTCTCAGGAGAAATAGGTGCGCTGTGCTCAAGATAGGCTTGCACCTGGTCTTGGCCCTTCAACTGATCTGAACGTTCCGCAATGACGTCCCATGTCTCATCGCTGATGCGTATGCCGGAACGCATCGTCATCGCCGCGTGAAAGGTGATCGTTTCAGCGCCGTCAACAAGTTTTGTCGCGTCCACATTCTCCAAAAAGCTGATCAAAGGTTTGTTGAGATCCTCCATCGTCAGATAACCGAGCTGGATCGCACGACCCACGGCCAAATTGGTATAGGACTTTGTCGCAGATGCTTGATAATGTGGTAAATTGATCCGACCGCGCAAATAATATGATTCAAATAACAGCTTTCCCTTTTGAGAAATCAACAAGCTGTCAACAGATCCGTGCAGTCCATCGGCGATCTCCTGCGCCAACTGAACGATCACGTCTTGATCGCCACCATTCACGCCCAGTTCGCCGACGACAAGCCCATCTCTTAAATCAGCCGGCGTCGTATCAATAAATGGATCTTCGAGATATGGGATATCCGGAAAGGACAGTGCGGCCTCAGCGTCCGTGGCCTTTGGTGCGAAACCGTCGCGTTCTCCGGCTTCGCTTGAAGCGGCCGAGAAGGTGATGAGCAGGATGCCGGAAAGCATCATCCACAAACTTGCGTAGTTTGGCATTAAATGATCCTAGGCACTTGACGGTCTCAATCTTTGATCGATTCTGAGCAAATCGCGCTCGATAGTTTTTACTCCGATATCATCCAGGCGCGGATTTATTTCAAAAAGATCAGCGCATGACGCATCATTATCTAAATCTTGCAAAGAATATTACAGGAAAGTTTCGAGGCCAAGAGCTGTCTGTCGCATTTGGTGTTCGGGGGAATGTGGGGCCATCAGGCCTCAATCCTCCGCCAAACCCATGAACCGCGCCGCCGCCTTCAACTCCGCAAGCTGGGCGGCGGCTCGGGCCTCCGCCTCCGCGTCCCGGCCCCAGCGTTTGATCTGGTGTTCTTCGTCCACGCGCGAGATGGCGAACAGCGCGTCCGCACTCGCCGCCTTTCCGCGCAGAGCAAAGGCCAAGACGAAGGATCCAAGGACCCCGCAGACCCGATGCAAGGCCGGGGCCGCAAAGGCCGGCGCATGCGCGACATGGCGCGTCGCCACGGCCGTGACGCTTGGATCGCGTTCCGGCGCCAGTCCCGCCGTGGGCGTCAAACGCAGATCGAGCGCGGTCTGCGCCCAGCGCAGCCAAGGATCCCAGGCCGCCGCCTGGGCCTCCGCCAAGTCCGCCGCCTCCGCGCGGTGGCGCAACAGGTCCGTTTCCGCAAAGCCCGCGATCTGATCACGAAGCATGGCGAGATCCGGCGCGTCCAGGTCGATCGCGCGATTGGCGTAGCCCGTCATCGGCATGGTGCGCGGATCGATGTCCTCCGCCTGCGCCTCCCACTCGGCGGCGCAGGCCTCCGCCAAGGCGCGGCTCGGCGTCAGGAAGGGCCGCCGCGCAGGGCTGCGCACCGCGCGACCGTCCAGGGCCACGCCAAAGCCCGCATCCGTCTCCAACAGACGCGCCTCTGCGTAAAAGCGTTTCATCGCAGGAGCGCGGCGCCAAGATCAAAGACCGCGTCCATCGCCTCGGCCACCTCATGGGCTCCCGCCTGGCGCAGCTCGTCCGCCTGCCCCGCGCCCCAGGTGACGCCCAGCGCGAAGCTGCGCGCATCCCGCGCCATGGCCATGTCATAGCGGGAGTCGCCAATCATGACCGCCTGTTGGGGCTCCACGCCCAGAGAGGCCGCCGCATCCGCCACCATGAAAGGATGGGGCTTGCCCGGCCCGTCATCGGCGGTCCGGACCACGTCGAACACGCCGCGCAAATCGTGGCGGTCGAGGAACACGTCCACGCCGCGCCGGCTCTTGCCCGTGGCGAGGCCCATCAGCCAGCCATCGGTCTGAAAGGCGCGCAAGACCTCCACCGCCCCGGGAAACAACATCTCGGGCGCCTGCGACCGCAAGCGAATGTAGTTGGACTTGTAGCCCGCGCCGACCATGGAACGGACCTCATCGCCGTCATGCGGAAGGAGCACGCGCATGGCGTCCGCCAGGGAAAGCCCCACCACGCCGCGGGTCTCCGCCGGTTCCGGCGGGGTCCGCCCGGCATCCTGGAAAGCGGCGGCCATCGCCGCCTCGATCAAGCCGAAGCTGTCCGAGATCGTGCCGTCCACGTCGAAGATGGCGAGGCGCAGCGCGCTCACGTCGGGCGCACGTCAAAGGCGACCGTCATGCGCGGCGCCTCGGCGCGGAAGGGGATCGTGCCGTGCCAAAGGCAGCTCGGGAAAAGGGCGAGCCGACCTGGCTTCGGCTCCACCCGCTTCACCGGCTCCCAATCAAGCTCCAATTCGGCGGGCGGCTGCCCGAAGCCCAGCCAGCCGGCATGGGCCTCCTCGCCCATGTCGTCGGGCACGTTCACGTAGAAGGCCGAGCTCACCCAGCCTTCGGGGTGAATATGGTTCACGTGGAAGCCTTCATCCACCAAGCGGACGGACCAGGAGCCGGTGAAACGCCACCGCTTCGATTTCCGCCCCAGAAAGGCGTGGCCGGCGTCCGGCGGCAACATCTCCGCATACCGATCGATGGCGCGCGCCAAAATCGCGCGCACGCCCTGAATGGCGGGTGTCTTGTGGCTGAACTGGGCTTCGCTGGTTTGGGTGCCGCCGCGCAGG
>CAYPOX010000188.1:0-3811 GCA_964412525.1 uncultured Caulobacterales bacterium | reverse complement strand
CCTACAAGGACACCGCGGGCCCGGCGGTGAACCCCATGATCAAGATCACCAATATCGTTGCGCTGTTGCTGTTGGCGGTTTTGGCGAATAACGGCTGGTGAGAACGACGCCGCGCGGGTCCGATGGGTGTCGGGCCTGCGCGGCGGTTTCGCCTATTGGCCGCCGCCAAGCGGCCCCTGTTGCCCGCCGATGGGGCCGGGCAAACGACCGACGCTTCCGAAGATCTGCTCCAAAAACGTGATCTCGCGCCCTTTTGTCGGCGTTTCGCGATCCACGAACGCGACGTCGATCCCGTCCTCAAGGCCCAATTCATCCCGCGCGGCGACCATGCCGGCTTGGTCGAAACGGATCGCGATGATCTGACGCGCCGAGGTCTGTGCGCGCAACACCGCGCGCGCTTGCTGTCGGCTCGCCACATAATACCAGACATCGTCGTGAAAGGCCCCGAAGAGCGTTGGCGTGCCGTACTCACGCAGCACCGTCTCCTTCGAGTCGACGCCGACTTCGGGCGCAACGCCCTTGGCGGGATCCGGCGGCGCGTAGCCATGGCGCGTTTCAATGGTGGTGCATGCGCCGACCCCGGCGAGGGCGACAAGCGCTGCGGCGAGACGTCTTGGCATCATACAAGCTCCTCAAACCGGATTGACTAGCCCCGTGAGGCTCTTAACTCAACGCACATGACCCAATCATTCCTGTCACGAGTCGGGCGTATGGGCGCGGCGGCGGTCGGCCTTGGCCGAACGCACCGACGGCGCCGCGCCGGACGCAACGCCTACGCTGTCGCTGTGACGGCGGCGCGGCAGCCCGCCTTTTACGAATCACTCGGCGCACCCGATACGATCGAAGGGCGTTTCGACATGATCAGTCTGCATGTGGCGCTGATCATGATGCGTTTGCGCCGCGACGGCGATCTGGGACGCGATCTTGGCGAGGCCTTGCTGGACGCCATGTTCGCGGACATGGACGATTCCTTGCGCGAATTGGGCGTCGGCGACTTCACGATCCCGAAACGGGTGCGGGCCATGGGGCAGGCGTTTCAAGGGCGGCTGCGCGCCTATGCGGACGTCGTCGAAGATGAAGGGGCGTTCGCCAACGCGATTCGACGCAATGCGTTGAAGCCCGACGCCCCCTCGCATGCCGGCGCGGTGATCGCGCGACATGCCCAAGGCGTGTTGGCGGCGTTGGATGGCGTGTCCCTGACGGACTTGGCGGCCGGGCGATTCGAATTGCCGGAACTGAGGGAGACGGAGGATGCCGCATCCTGAATGGTCCTTTCCCATATTGTGGAACGCGCTGGAGGAGGGACCCCAGCGCTTCGCTTTGACCGCCGATGACACCGTTCGCCGAAATTTGGCAGAGCGTTTCGGTATCGGAACAATCAAGGAATTGTCTGCAAGGGGCGTCTTAGAGCCCTGGCGGGGCAAAGGCGCGCGCCTTTCGGCCGACTTGTGCGCCACCGTCGTCCAAAGCTGCGTGGCGACGCTTGCGCCCCTTGAGACCGAGATCGAGACGCAGGTGGACATCCGCTATGTGCGCGAGGCGGACGAGGCAGGCGATCCAGAGGATCTTGACGCTCCGGAACCGATGACCGGCGACGCCTTGGATGTGGGCGAAGAACTGGCCCAACATTTGAGCTTGGAGTTGGACGCCTATCCGCGGGCGAACGACGCTCCCGAAATTCGCCATGTGGAGGACGCTCCGGACGGGGAGGCGCCGGGCGAGGATGGCGTTCGTCCCTTCGAAGGGTTGGATCGCCTGTTGGCCCGTCGCGAGGAGTGAAGGTATAAGGCCGCGGCGGAGCGTCGCGTTGCAGCGGCGCCTCTTCGCAAGGGCGGCCACGGCGGCGAAACCAAGATCCTCGAGCATGCTATGACACGTATCGCTTTCGACGCGATGGGCGGCGACCGCGGCCCGGGCGCGGCTTTGGACGGGGCCGAGGCGGCCTTAGCCACGCGAAAAGGTCTGTCTTTCACGATCTTCGGCCCGGAGCCGACATTGTCGCCCCTGTTGAAGGCGCGGCCCCGCCTGGAGGCGGCGAGCGACCTGTCCCATGTCGATAAGATCGTGCGCATGGACGACAAGCCGAGCCAGGCGGTGCGCCGCGGACGGGGCAGCAGCATGTGGGCGGCCCTTGAAGCGGTCGCCGAGGGCCGAGCGACCGTCGCGGTGAGTTCGGGCAATACGGGCGCGTTGATGGCTATGGCGACCCTGCGTTTGCGCACCATGGCGGATGTGGATCGGCCGGCGATCGCCGCGTTCTGGCCGCGCTTGGAGGGACGGACGGTCGTTCTCGACGTTGGCGCGAATCTCGAGGCGACGCCTAAAATGTTGGCCGATTGGGCGATCTTGGGCGAGGCCTGCGCGCGCGCGGTCTCGGGCACGGCGCGACCGAAGGTCGCGCTCCTCAATATCGGACAGGAAGAACTCAAGGGGCATGACGAAATCCGTCAGGCCGCAGACATGATCCGCGCCGCCGCGCCCGACATCGATTTCATCGGTTTCGTTGAAGGCGGCGACATCGCCACCGGCATGGTTGACGTGGTGGTGACGGACGGTTTCACCGGCAATGTCGCTTTGAAGACGGCTGAAGGCACGGCGCGCCTGGTGGGCGGGTTCGTGCGCGCCGCGTTCACGCGCTCGATCGGACGTAAGCTGGCGGCGTTGGTCGCACGGCCCGCCTTGGCGGACATCAAACGGCGCATGGATCCATCGGGGGTGAATGGTGGGGTGTTTTTGGGTCTGAACGGCCTGGTGGTGAAGAGTCATGGCGGCGCGGATGCGAAGGGATTTGCGTCCGCCTTGCTGATGGCCGCCGATCTCGCCGAGTCGCGGTTCACGGAAGATATTCTTCGGAATCTGGCGGCGATGCGCGGCGAAGCGGCCTCGTCAGACGCGGATGAGGCACGCGCAAGTTAAAGGCGCGTTGACGTTCGAATACCGTCTTTCTACCGTCATTGAGTTTTGAGTTGGGGAGGGCGCCATGGCGGGACAAACCGTCACGCGTTCGGATCTGAGTGACGCCGTTTACCGTGAGATCGGTCTTTCACGGGCGGAGTCGTCACATCTGGTCCAAGCGGTTTTGGATGAAATTTGCGTCGCGCTGGAGCGTGGCGAAACGGTGAAGCTGTCATCCTTCGGCGCATTTGAAGTGCGCAGCAAAGGACGTCGAATCGGCCGTAACCCGAAAACGGGCGAAGAGGTGCCCATTGAGCCGCGCCGCGTTTTGGTTTTTCGCCCCTCCAACGTCTTAAAGGATCGCATCACGACGGAGAGCGAAGCGCCGACCACCGCACGCGCGGCGGAGTGATCGGTGTCGGAAAAATCCGACGAGGCCTATCGCACCATTGGTGAGGCCGCGGGGGAGGTCGGCGTGCCGGCCCATGTCCTTCGCTTTTGGGAGACCAAGTTCAGCCAGATCCGACCCGTGAAACGGGCCAATGGCCGACGCTTCTATCGGCCTTCGGATGTGGCTCTGCTGCGCGCGTTGAAAAGCCTGCTCCATGATCAAGGCATGACGATCCGCGGCGCCCAGCGGGTGTTGAAGGAACGCGGAGTCGCCGCCGTGGCGGTGTCGGCCCGCGCGACGCCGCCAGAGACGCCGCCAGAGACGCCGCCAGCGGCGTCTCCAACGGTCGACGACGCGCCGCTGATGACGGCGACGTCACGCGACGAAGCGGCGGAGCGCGTCCCGCCCGCACGACGGGACGAGCTTGAAAATGTGCTGGACGACCTTGCGTCCGCTCGCGCGGTGCTGGAAAGAGTGCTCGGCGGATCAAAGCCCTAATCGTGCTGGATCCGCGGTTTTGGCGCG
>CAYPOX010000187.1:0-3936 GCA_964412525.1 uncultured Caulobacterales bacterium | reverse complement strand
AAAGACCACAAGAAGACATATCGAACCGTTAGTCTCGGCCTGATGCAGGTTTGCGGCGTGTCCCGACCCAACGATCTCATCGGCCGCAAGACGGCCGAGTTTTTTGAGCCGGACTATGTCGAATACTGCGGACGCCTCGACGAACAAGTCTTGGCGGGCCGATCCTTCTACAACCGGATCGACGGCTTTCATGATGCGACAGGCGCGGAACGTTGGACCGTGTGGTCGCGTCACTCGATGGCCGGCGAGAACGGCGAGCGCTGGATCGTCAGCATTTCCCGATCGCTTCCGCTGTCGAAATCCATGGTCCGCGCCTACAATCGAGTGCAAATGGTTTCCGACGCAATTTGCGAGAATCTCAGCGCGCCGTTTTCGTTGTCCGCGCTTGCTGAGCGGACGGACTGTTCCATCGCCCAACTGACCCGTGATTTTCATAGCGTGTTCGGCGCGACGCCGAAGCGGTACCGGTCCGCCGAGCGGTTGCGCGTGGCGCAAAATCAAATCCGCCAAGGAACGCCGCTTTGTGATGTCGCGCTGGACTGCGGATTTTCAGACCAAGCAAGCTTTTCGCGCTTCTTTAAAAAAGAAACAGACAACACGCCTGCGGAATTTCGCAGGCATTGGATGCGCGCTCAAGGCGATCGGCGCGAGGACGGGCCCGCCATTGGCGCGTCCTAGCCCGCCCGTTGGTAGCGAATCACCCAGCGATCTTCCCAGTCGGCGTCCGGACCGGACCGTTGTTGCCATCGCCAGACCATCGAGTCCTCTGTGACGTCGACCCATATCATACGGAGATAGGGTGCGCGCTCGGTGATCCGCGTGAGCTCCAGCGCGAAATGAACTCCGGGCTGATCGGACGGCCCACCAACCAAGGCGTAGTAACCGCCCTGATCATCGATCCATGTCTGACGCCATAGTCCCACCACGGCATGATAGGTTGAGACGGACATGCCTTCAAAACCTGGCGACGTGAATCGCTCTGTGACGACGCAGCCCGCATAGGCGTCGCGCGTGATCGTGTTGCGCGCGGTTCCCTCGGTCCCATCGGCGTTGGTCCAACTCAGCTCCCAATCGCCGAGCCAAAAGTCCAATTGCTTGAATTCTTCGGCGGAGCAGCGCGTGTCGGCGTTTGGGGCGGCGGCGGCGTCCGGCTCCTGGACGGCCATCGCCATCCCAAAGAACAGCGCGATCAAATCAATCATGGTTTCACCTGTCTGGGCCTCTAGGTTGAACGATAGACGTCGCCCCGCAACGGCGTGACGTCTTGTCCGTTATCGCCGCCTCCAAGCTCAATTCGGTCAAATGAGGAATGCGGCGCAATCATCCGGATGATGGATGCGGGCCTCGACGGAGAGGAGGCGCGTCATTTCGCGAGCAAGGACGTCGACTTCGCCTTCGTCGCAAAGGCTCGGTCCCGAGTGCATCATTCGCGTCCGGCGCGGAGACGGATCGCGTCGCGCCGCCTCGGTCGAACAGAAACGGATTCACGACGATGCCCACGCGAAACGACGCCACGAATGACAGCATGTCGAAACGCTGCGCGTACAATTGAACGCATAGAGTTTAAGCTCAATAGCTCAAATTGACGGGCGAGCTTGTTATAATATTTCCTGTGCAAAGAACCCCGCATTTCATTACAGTTTTTTTACATCCAAGTGGGAAAATGAAGCGTACCAAGAAACGCATTACCTTGGAGGGCGCACATGAAAAATATGCTGTACAATGCACGTCTTACCACGCGTGTCTATTTGGCTGTTGGGGCGTTGCTTGTCTTCATTTCATTCATTGGAGCGGCAGGGATCTATTCGGCCATGCGGCTTGGCGATTTGTTCGTTGATTATCGTAGTGTCGCAAGATTAAACTCCCGATACGGCGAATTGCAGGAGCATTTGCTCTATACGCGGCTGCAAGCGTTTCGATGGCGGGCCACACGTGCGAATGACGCATTGGACGCGACGCGCAACGAACTGGCGCTCCTGAACGAAGCCACAGACGAGGCGCGCGCTCTTGCGCGGTCAGGCGGATTTACTGCAGTCGCCCAAGCGTTAGCGGAGCGGCTGGACCAAAGTCAGCGCTACCAAAGCCGTTTTGCAGACGCGATCGACATCCAAAACGACCGCAATCAACTCGTGGCCGCGTTTCGCGATGTCGCCGGCGAAGCAGTGGCGGCGTTGCGCGGCGTCCGCGGCTCAGCGTTTCAAGACGGCGATCTTGAAGCGTCGCACTATGCCGGCCTGCTCGCAGACTCTCATCAAGAAGCGCTCGCCGCATCCGAAAGGTATCTCGTGCGCAACGAGGATGGCGACCGCGCCGCCTCTCTCGAGGCTTTCAATCGCGCGGCCGGCGACGTGGGCGCCTTGATCCGGAGGCTTGAGAACGCCGAGCGGCGCGATGCGGCGAACCGAGTCCAATTGGCGGTTGGCGAACTCGAACTCGGATTTGAAGAGATTTCCGAGCTCATCCGTCGCAGAAACGCCATCTTCGCAGAGCTTGACCGGATTGGGCCAGAACTGGCGGCGGCCTATGGCGGCCTCGTCGACGAGGGCATTGCACGACAGGATGCGCTTGGACCGATTGCGGCGAAAACGGTGGACGACGTTCGGATTGTGATCATCGCCGCCGCCGCGATCGCCTTGGCTTTGGGCGCCCTTTTGGGCGTGGCGTTGGGCCGCAATATTTCTCGCGAAGCCGCACGCATCGTCGACGCCACTCGGCGCCTTGCCGGCGGCGATTTGGATGTCGAGATCCATGGGGCCGACCGAGCGAACGAGTTTGGTCGGATTGCGAACGCCCTGGCGGTCTTTCGTGACAATCTTCGGGAGAACGAAAAGCTTCGCGCCGCGAATGACGACGCCAAAACGTTGGAGGAGCTTCGCGCCCAACGCCGCCAAGAACTCCTTCGATTGGGCGACACCTTTGAAAAGACGGTCGGATCCGTGGTGGAGACCGTGACGGCCGCTGCGGCGGAGCTTCAGGCGACGGCGTCCCAATTGGCGGCGACGGCCGATACCAGTCTGGAACGCAGCGCCAATGTCGCAGGGGCTGCGGACCAAGCGAACGCCAACGTCCAAGCGGTGGCGGCCGCCGCTGAAGAGTTGGCGACCGCGATTTCGGAGGTCGCTGCGCGTGTGACCGGATCCGCAGATGTGGCGCGCAAATCCGCGGAGGGCGCGACCGACAGCGAACGCGAGTTGGACGTGCTCCATAAGGCCTTGGAGGAGGTCGATTCGGTTATTGCGGCCATTGATGAGGTCGCCGAACAGACCAATCTTCTGGCGCTCAACGCGACGATCGAGGCGGCTCGGGCGGGCGAAGCCGGCCGCGGCTTTGCGGTCGTGGCCTCTGAGGTAAAGACGCTCGCCAACCAAACGAAGCGTATGACCCAGGAAATCGCGGAGCGATTGAACGCGGTGCGGACGTCCGCCGCGCGCGCCATTGATTCGACACGCGCCATCATTCGTAGCGTGCAAGACATCAACGCCTCGTCCACAGCGGTCGCGGCATCTGTCGAACAGCAAGGCGGCGCGACCTCCGAAATCAGCCGCAACGCGCAGGAGGCGGCGGGCGGCGCGGAGCATGTCAGCCAGGGGGATCGCCGATGTGCGCGCGGCGGCGGAGGAAACCTCCCAAGCGACCCACGGCGTCCGCTCCGCCGCCGACGAACTTTCCCAGCAAGCCGAACGTCTGAAGTCGAACATGGTCGAGTTCATGCGCGAATTGAGAGCGGCATGAAAACAACTGGCGGATCATCCGCCCGGTCCGACCGCGCGACGCGGTTTCCTCACAACGGTCGAGTGCGGTCGGACCAACGCCCTTCAAATCCGCTTCGGGCAAGGGCGTGAACGAAAACCGATCGCGCACGCAGTATTAAATCGGCTCCGAGATTCGGATCTCGCGCGGCGGCGCCGCGTTTTCTTTGTGGCTCGCCTTGGTCAC
>CAYPOX010000186.1:0-3989 GCA_964412525.1 uncultured Caulobacterales bacterium | reverse complement strand
ATCGGTCCCGCGCTGGGTCAGCGGGGTCTGAACATCATGGAGTTCTGCAAGGCGTTCAACGCCAAGACGCAGAACATGGAGAAGGGGATGCCCGTCCCCGTGATCATCACGATCTTCTCCGACAAATCCTTCACCTTCGAGGTGAAGACGCCGCCGGCCAGCTATTACTTGAAGAAGGCCGCGAAGCTTCCCAAAGGCGGTCAGACGCCCGGCAAGGGCAATCCGGCGGGCCGCGTGACCGTGGCGCAATGCCGTGAGATCGCGGAGCAGAAAATGGCGGACTTGAACGCGGTGGACCTGGACGGCGCGACGAAGATCATCGTCGGCTCCGCCCGGTCCATGGGCCTTGAAGTGGTGGAGGGCTGACATGGCGACGCTTGGAAAACGAATGCGCGCAGCGCGCGAAGGCGTCGATCCGAAGACGCTGATTCCGCTTGAAGACGCAGTGAAAGCCGTCCGAGCCCGCGCCAAGGCGAAGTTCGACGAGACAATCGAGGTCGCCATGAATTTGGGCGTGGATCCGCGTCACGCGGACCAAATGGTGCGCGGCGTGGTGAATCTCCCGCACGGTACGGGGCGGACCGTGCGCGTCGCCGTTTTCGCGAAGGACGCCAAAGCCGAAGAGGCGACGGCCGCGGGCGCGGATTTGGTCGGCGCGGAGGACCTCGTCAAAGAGGTGCAAGAGGGCCGGATGGACTTCGATCGGGTGATCGCGACGCCGGATATGATGCCGCTCGTCGGACGCCTGGGCAAAGTGCTGGGCCCGCGCGGCCTGATGCCCAATCCAAAAGTCGGCACCGTGACGCCGGACGTCGCCAAGGCGGTTTCCGACGCCAAGGGCGGCGCGGTGCAGTTCCGCGTCGAGAAGGCGGGGATCATCCACGCCGGCGTGGGCAAGGCGAGTTTTTCCGAGGACCAGTTGATCGAGAATGTCCGCGCATTCGTCGATGCGGTCATGAAAGCGAAGCCGACGGGCGCGAAGGGGGCCTATCTGAAGAAGGTGGCGATTTCCTCCACCATGGGACCAGGCGTGCGCGTCGACGTGTCGAACATCGCCGGCGCATGATTTTCAGCTTGATTTCGGGCGCGTCTTGCGTATAGGACGCGCTCTCTCGTCGGGGCCGTATGGCGGTTCCGGCGTTCCGGCGGCGGCTTTGGGGTCGCCGTCGACCTGTCCGAGACCGATGGGCGCGAAGGCTCTGGCCAACGCTTAATTCGTAAGGGCCCGCGGTAGACAGCGAGCGAAAGCACGCCGGCGCTGAACAAGCGCGACGTCGGCGCGATGTCGTTCCGTTGCGGACAGCTTTCTTGCGGCGCGTTGCTGTTGGCGACGCGGCGCGGAAGCCCATGGCGGCGCGGGCGGGGCTTGCCCCCGGATCGTGTCGCCGCATCCGAGGAGCGAAGGATGGACAGAGCCGCAAAAGCCGACGTGGTCCAGTTTCTGAAGGGCGTCTTCGCCGAATCCGGCGTTGTCGTCGTGGTGCAGAACAAGGGCCTGACGGTCGCGGAAATGAGCGATCTGCGCGCGAAAATGCGTGAGATCGGCGCCACTGTGAAAGTGGTGAAGAACCGCCTGGCGAAGATCGCCCTGGAGGACACGGCTCCGACCGCCGGCGACATGTTCGTCGGACCGGTCGCAATCGTGTTCAGCCATGACGCCGTTCCAGCGGCGAAGGCGGCGAAGGCGTATGCCGACGGCAACGAGAAGTTCGTGTTGCTTGGCGGCGTGCTCGGCGAGTCGGTGCTCGACCCCGAAGCCGTCAAGGCGTTGGCGACGATGCCGTCGCTGGACGAGTTGCGCGCGAAACTTGCGGGCGTGTTGTCGCAGCCGGCCGGCATGTTCGTCCGGACGCTGAACGCGCCGGGCGAGAAGTTCGCCCGCACTTTGGCCGCTCCGGGCGGCCAGTTGGCCGGAGCGCTGAATGCGCGCAAGGCCCAATTGGAGGCGGCTTGATCCGTCTGAGCTCCACGTTTCGCGCTTGCGATCCGCGATCTATGCGATAGAGGTGTCTGCAATGGAAAAAGTTGAGAAGATGTACGAAGAGCTGTCCTCCTGGACGGTTCTCGAAATCGCCGAACTCGTGAAGAAGCTCGAGGACGGTTGGGGCGTGTCCGCGGCGGCCGCGCCGATGGCGATGCCGATGATGGGCGCCATGCCGGCGGCTGGCGGCGACGCGGGCGGCGCGGCGGCGGCCGAAGAGAAGACGGAATTCGACGTCATTCTCGCCGACGCCGGCGCGAAAAAGATCAATGTGATTAAGGAAGTTCGCGCGATTACGGGCCTTGGCCTGAAAGAAGCCAAGGACCTGGTCGAGGGCGCGCCGAAGCCGGTGAAGGAAGCCGTCGGCAAAGACGAAGCCGAAGAGTTGAAGAAAAAGCTCGAAGAAGCGGGCGCGAAGGTCGAACTCAAATAATCGATCGAACAAGCCCCCACGCCTTTGACGGCGTGGGGGCGCTTGCCGTCGACCGCATCGGCTCCGGGTTGACGGATAAGCGCCGCATGGGGCCGAACGTGGCGCGTCGGGGACGCGCAAAACGCCGCGCGAGCGCCGCTCGGGCGGCTATTGGTCGTGAAGGTTAACGAAGGACCGCGATGATGGATCTGACGTTTACGGGACGCAAACGCATTCGGAAAAGCTTCGGCAAGATCGGCGACGCGACGCGCATGCCGAATCTGATCGAGGTGCAGCGCATCTCCTATGATCAGTTTTTGCAAGCCGGCGTGCCGGTTTCCGAGCGCACGGGCGAAGGATTGGAGGCGGTCTTCAAATCCGTCTTCCCGATCAAGGATTTTTCCGAGCGTGCGATCCTCGAATACGTCACGTTTGAACTCGAAGACCCGAAATATGACGTGGAGGAGTGCCAACAGCGCGACATGACCTATGCGGCGCCGCTGAAGGTCACCTTGCGTTTGATCACCTTTGACGTTGACGAAGACACAGGCGCAAAATCCGTCAAGGACATCAAGGAACAAGACGTCTATATGGGCGACATGCCGCTCATGACGTCCAACGGCACCTTCGTGGTGAACGGTACCGAGCGGGTGATCGTCAGCCAAATGCACCGCTCGCCCGGCGTGTTTTTTGACCATGACCGCGGCAAGACCCACTCTTCGGGCAAATTGCTATTTGCGGCGCGCGTCATTCCCTATCGCGGCTCTTGGTTGGATTTCGAGTTCGACGCCAAGGACATCGTGTATGTCCGGATCGATCGCCGGCGGAAGTTGCCGGTGACGACGCTGCTTTTGGGTCTTGGACTGGACCCCGAGCAAATCCTCGATTTCTACTACGACCAAGTCGTCTATCGACGCGAGGAGTCCGATTGGTCGACGCCCTTCGATCCCGAGCGGTTCAAAGGCGCGAAATTCGCCTTCGATCTCGTCGACGCGGCGACGGGCGAGGTCGTGGTCGAGGCGGGCCGCAAACTCACGCCCCGCCTTGGCAAGAAGCTCATCGAACAGGGCGTCGAGCGTCTTCGCGTTCCTGAGGATCAGTTGATCGGCCGTTTCGTGATGGAAGATCTCGTCAATTCGGAAACGGGCGAGATCTACGCCGAGGCCGGCGAGGAAATCACCGCCGACATGCTGGGCGTCTTAAAGGATGCGGGCGTCGACGAGGTGCCGACGCTCGACGTCGATTATCTGACGCGCGGTCCATACATCCGCAACACGCTTCGGATCGACAAGAACGAAGCCCGCATGCAGGCGTTGTCAGACATTTATCGCGTCATGCGCCCGGGCGAGCCGCCGACGCCGGATACGGCCGAGGCCATGATCCAGTCGCTCTTCTTCGATCCCGAGCGTTACGACCTGTCTTCCGTCGGCCGCGTGAAAATTAACATGCGGCTCGATCTCGACGCGCCGGACGATCTGCGCGTGCTGCGCAAAGACGACATTTTGGCGGTTGTGAAGACGCTGGTCGATTTGCGCGACGGTCGCGGCGAGATCGACGACATCGACAATCTCGGCAACCGCCGGGTGCGCTCGGTCG
>CAYPOX010000185.1:0-4093 GCA_964412525.1 uncultured Caulobacterales bacterium | reverse complement strand
GGATCGGGCGATCCCGCCAGCGGACACCGGCGCGCCGAAGCTCTTGAGGACTTCTTTGGCCTGATATTCATGGATGTTCATGGCGCAGCGCTCCCCCGGTCGGCGTTCGACCCGCTTATGGCGAAGGGGGCGCGGACGCGCAAGCGATCGGCGGCTTGACGGCGCGGTTCCCGCCTGTGGAGGATCATCCTCGTACCAGACAAGGGAACCGGCTTCATGAGTCGTCTCATTTTCGCCGCGGCTGTTGCGCTCTTTGCGCCCGCTCACGCCGATTGGCGAGAGGATTTGGAGAAGGATCGCCCCTATCTCGAGGCGCTCTATCTCGACCTCCACCAAAATCCGGAATTGTCGCTTATGGAGGCGCGCACCGCCGCACGGATGGCGGATGAATTGCGGCAATTGGGCTTTGACGTGACCGAAAACGTCGGCGGGCATGGCGTGGTCGGCGTGATGGAGAACGGTTCCGGGCCCACCGTCCTGTTGCGCGCCGACATGGACGGCCTGCCTGTCGCGGAGAAAACCGGCAAGCCTTACGCCAGCGTGGCGACCGGCCTGAACCATCTCGGCGAAACGCAGCCGATCATGCACGCCTGCGGTCATGACGTGCACATGACGTCCTGGGTGGGCGCCGCGCGCCGCTTGTCGGCGGCCCGGGATCAATGGCGCGGGACCCTCGTGATGATCGCCCAACCGGCCGAGGAACTCGGGCTTGGCGCCAAGGCGATGTTGGACGATGGACTATATGAGCGGTTCCCCACGCCGGATTATGCGGTCGCCCTCCATGTGAGTGCGAGCGCGCCCGCCGGCGTGATCGGCTACACGTCAGGCTTCGCGCTCGCCAATGTGGACAGCGTCGACATCACGGTGCAGGGCGTGGGCGGGCATGGCGCCGCACCGGAATCGACGAAAGATCCCGTCGTGATCGGCGCGCAGATCGTGATGGCGCTCCAGACGCTGATCTCCCGAGAGACGGCGGCGAACGACGCCGCCGTCGTGACGGTCGGTTCCTTTCATGCGGGCTTCAAGCACAATGTGATTTCGGACGAGGCGACCATGCAGCTGACGGTGCGCTCCTACAGCGACGAGTCGCGGCGACGCTTGCTGGACGGGATCCGCCGGATCGCACAAGCCCAGGCGATGTCCGCCGGCGTGCCGGAGGAGCGGTTGCCGATCGTGACCGTCGCCAAGCATTACACGCCTGCGACCTACAATGATCCCGAACTCGCCGAGCGTCTTGGCGAGGTCTTCAAAAACCGGTTCGGGCCGGAGCGCGTGTTGGAGACCCCCGCCGTTCTTGCCGGCGAGGATTTCGGCCGCTTCGGCCGAACGGAGGAGGACGTGCCCGCCTTCATCTTTTGGCTCGGCGGCGTGGAGCCGGACCGTTACAAGACCACGCAAGAGCGCGGCGCGATCCTGCCGTCTCTGCATTCGCCGCTCTTCGCGCCGGCGATCCAGCCCACCTTGTCGATGGGCGCGGACGCCATGACGGCCGCCGCGATGGACCTGCTGGCGAGCGATTGAACGCCGAAAAAGGCCGTCAAGACGGCCCGAACTCGAACTTCGCCTGACGCACGGTCCGGCCGTTCACGTCCCGTAGGCTGAGATCGGCGGTCCGCGCCACCCAGTCGATTGTGATCAGACCGAAATTGTCCTCGGTGAAGATCGGACCCAGACGCGCCGGCCCCGCTTCGCCAGGCGAGTCGCGCCAGGAACGGTTGAGGGAGCTTGCGGTCACCTCCAGGAGCCGGGCGCCGCCCGGCGTCCGGCCTTCATAGAGGCCGCCCACATGGCGGTCGCCGGAAATGAACACCACGCCGCCTGCATTCGTCTGATCGATGAGTTGGACGAGGCGGGCCCGTTCCGCCGGCAGATTGCCCCATCGTTCGAAGCCGTGGCCGTCCGCCAGCACCTGGATGGAGGAGGCGATGATACGCAGGTCGGCCGGCTTCTTGAGCGCCGCTTCCAGAAACGCCCATTGCGCCGGACCCAACATGGTCTTGTCGGGATCGGGATCCGGGTCGTAACGCTCCCGTCCGGGCGCGCCGCGATCTCCGCTCTTGCGCAGAGGCGAACGGAAGCTCCGCGTGTCCAACACGATCAGTTGGACGCGCCGATCCTCAGCTCCGAAGGTGCGGCTCTCATAAACACCGGGTCGCGCTCGGCGTGGATCGTCCGCCGGGACCTCGAAAAAATCGAGAAACATGGTCTGGGCGTCTTGGCGATAGGGAAAATCGCCGCCGGCGTCGTTGGCCCCATAGTCATGGTCGTCCCAGGTGGCCATGATGGGGGTACGCGCCAAAAGCGACGCATAGCCCGGCCTTTCCATCGCGGCGGCGTAGGCCGCTTTCAATTCCGCGAGTTCCGATCCGGACACGTCGCCGTAAACATTGTCCCCCAAAAACACGAACAGATCGGGATCGACCGAAGCGAGACCGGCCCAAACCGGCATGGGGCGGTTTTGATCTGCGCAAGAGCCGAAGGCGATCCGCTCCACCACCAATTCGGGGGCCGGAGGCGGGGCCGCGAGAGCCGGCCCGGCGACGATGCTTGCAAGGACGATGATCGCGACGCATTTCATCGATGGGACGTGTACATGAGGGAGCGCAGCGATGCGACGCGAGATGGGAATCTGGAGGGCGGCGCTCGTGATTTTGGCGGGCGTTGCGGCCGTCGGCCATGCCGCTGAAGAGGCTCGAACCGACCCGCTCGCGCCGCTCCGCTGGAATGCGCGTGTCGTGATCATCGCCTCGGCGACTTCTGATGATGCGCGGGCGCGCGCCCAAAGAGCGGCCCTTGCGGGCGCATCCGCCGGGCTCGAGGAGCGGCGCACGACCATCCTTTCCGCCTGGCGGGACGGCGTCGACCTTACTCCGGATCAACCCGGTTTTGCGGCGTCCGGCTCCGAGGTTCTCAACGCATTCGAGGCGTTGTCGGACTTTGAAGTTCTGCTGGTTGGATTGGACGGCGGCGTCAAACAGCGTTGGCGGTCTCCGATTGATGCCGCAACCCTGTTTCAGGCGATCGACGCCATGCCCATGCGGCAGGATGAACTGCGGCAATCATTTGAAGGATAGGCGCGGGACGGGCGCGCATCCGCGCGCCCATCGGACGCGTCAGCCTTGGGCGCCGGCTTCGGCCGCGGCGACGATTGCGTCGATCTCCGGCCGGTTGCGATACCCTTCCTCATAGAGCTTCGCTTGAATCACGCCGTTTCGATCGACCAGGAACACGATCGGATGCGGCACGCCCGCATAGCGGCCTTTCCCATCCATCTCCGTGTTCCGGATGCCGAAAGCGTCGACCGTTTCCGATCCCACGTCGGACAGCAAGGTGACGTCCAAGGCCTCTTTGGCGTGAAACGTCGCCAGCGTCTCGACCGGATCATAGGTCACGACAACCGGCTCAAATCCGCTCGCACGAATGTCGTCCGCACGGCTTGAGACGTCGATCGCTTGAGCGCGGCAGAACGGGCACCAATCGAGCGATCGGCTGAAAAACACGGCGACGCCGCGCGTCCCGGCGCGCTCCGCAAGCGGTTTCGTCGCGCCTGCATGGTCGGTCAGGGTCAAATCATGGGGGATCGTGCTTCCCACGGCGGGGCCCAGATCCTCGGCCTGTGCGAGCGTCGCAACGCTCCAAAACGCGATGGCGGCCAGCGCCGCTCCAATCGAACGCAACATCATCGTTCCTCCCTTGTATATGCGTGATGTCGGACAGGCCTTAGCGCAAGCGAAGGGCGCGCGCCCCGCCGCGCACGGGGACTTGAACGCTTCTGGGGCCTCGATGACGCCCTCGTGATGGCGGGCGCCTAAAAGCGATTGTCGCCCTGGAGCATGCCGCCCACGGCGCCCAGCACCGATCCGCCTTCCCCGCGTTGGCTTCCCAAGCCCGCCAACATGCGCCCGGCCAAACGGGAGAAGGGAAGCGATTGAAGCCAAACTTTTCCAGGACCTCGCAAACGCGCCAGAAATATGCCCTCGCCGCCGAAGAACATTGTCGAGACGCCGCCGGCGCGCTCCATGTCGAAATCCACCGTCGGGCTCATCGCGGCGAGGCATCCGGGGTCCACATGCAGTGTTTGGCCCGGCGCGAG
>CAYPOX010000184.1:0-4195 GCA_964412525.1 uncultured Caulobacterales bacterium | reverse complement strand
GCGCGCAGCGCGACCATGCGCCCGACCACATCGCCCGAGAACAACACGGCGGCGAAGGCGGCCCCCAGGATCACGGCGTGAGGCCAGCGGTCTCGGATCAGGCTCGCCCACATCCTTGCGCAGATCCGATCATCTGATTTGGAAAATGGAGCGGGCGATGAGATTCGAACTCACGACCCCAACCTTGGCAAGGTTGTGCTCTACCCCTGAGCTACGCCCGCGCTCCGTGAGACGCGGGAACTAGCGCCTCTGACCGTTGATTGCAAGCGGCCTTTGGATCGCGTATCGCGGCGCGTCATGTCCATTCTGCCCGACCCGGCTCCGCTCTTCGCATTGTTGAATTCTCTCGGCGTGCCGCATGAAACGGTCGCGCATCCGCCGACGCGTACGGTCGCAGAAAGCCGGGACATTAAGATCGACATTCCCGGCGGGCATACGAAGAATCTCTTCTTGAAAGACAAGAAGGGCGCTTACGCTTTGGTGACCGCCCATGCCGAGACCCCCGTGGCTTTAAAAAGCTTGCATCCAAGGTTGGGGATGGGCCGGTTGTCCTTCGCCTCCGAAGAACGTCTTCGTGACGTCCTGAACGTGCCCGCAGGTTCGGTCACGCCGTTCGCTCTGATGCATGACGCACAACGGCGGGTGTTGCCGGCCCTGGACCGCCGTCTTCTCACCTATGAACGGATCAACGTGCATCCGCTTCGCAACGATAAGACAACCAGCGTGCGCGTCGACGATCTGATCCGTTTCATCGAGCATGTCGTAGGCAGTCCGCCAATGATCCTCGATTTGTCCGAAAGCGACGGATGAGCCAATTGTCGTCGGCGCGCACGGACCTTACCTATGAACACAGTGGCATGAGGAGCGTAGCATGTTGATCGGCGGCGCAGATTCTTCGCAATCGAACTCGGCGAGCGGCTGGGTCGCGGACACGACGACGGAAACGTTCGTCCAGGACGTCATCGACGCGTCACGGGATCATCCGGTGCTTGTCGATTTTTGGGCGCCATGGTGCGGTCCTTGCCGCCAATTGACGCCTCTCCTGGAAAAGATCGTCAACGAGGCGAAGGGCGCGATGCGTCTCGTCAAAATGAACATCGACGAGCATCCGGCGGTTGCGCAGCAACTTCGAATTCAGTCAATCCCGGCGGTTTACGCCTTCTCCGGCGGGCGGCCGGTCGACGGCTTCATGGGCGCGCTTCCCGAAAGCGAAGTGCGCGCCTTCATCGCGCGCCTCTTGGGCGAGGAGGACCTGGCCGGCGATGTGGGCGCTCTTTTGGACGCCGCCGACGCAGCCCTATCCGCGGGCGATGTGAACGCCGCCGCACAGGCCTTCGCCGAAGTGTTGAACGCGGAACCCGAAAATGCGCGCGCCGTCGCAGGCATGGCGCGATGCCATGCGGCCGTTGGCGACGTCGACCGCGCCCGCGCGCTTTTGGATCAAGCTCCGCCGAGCGTCGCCGACGATCCCGCCATCACCGCGGTGCGCGCCGCCATCGAGCTGGCGGGCGACGCGGCGGAATTGCCCGCCCCATCCAAGCTGGAGTCGAAAGTCTCCAAAACGCCGGACGATCACGCCCTGCGCTTCGATTTCGCGCGAAGTTTGTTGGCGCATGGCGACATGGCGCGCGGCATGGATGAATTGCTGACCATCGTGCGCAAAGATCGCACATGGAACGATGACGCCGCGCGCAAACACTTGCTTAAGGTGTTCGACGCGTTAGGGGCCGCCCATCCGGAGGTGGTCGCGGGCCGGCGCAAGCTGTCTTCTGTCTTGTTCTCTTGATCCGATGACCGAGGGACGACGCTATGGAGACGCGCGCGATCTTCCTGATCGCCTGATCATCTTTCCGCTTTCTAGCGCGATCCTTCTGCCGCGCGGGCGATTGCCGCTGAACATATTCGAACCGCGCTATCTGAATATGGTCGATGACGCTCTTGGCGGCGATCGTTTGATCGGCATGATCCAGCCAACCGAAGAGATGGCGAGCGAAAGCCCGGCGCTTTTCCAAATCGGATGCGCCGGCCGCATCACCGCCTTTTCGGAATCCGAAGATGGTCGTTATTTGATCACGCTGACCGGACTTTGCCGTTTCGCGGTCGGGGAGGAAATCGACGCGTCGACGCCCTATCGGCAGATTCGCCCGGACTGGTCGCGTTTCGCCCATGATCTTGAGGCCGACCCCGCGCCCAGTTTTGATCGCAACCGCCTTCTCGAAAGCCTCCGCGCCTATCTCGCCGCAGCGGAGCTTGATGCCGATTGGCGCTCGATCGAACGGGCCCCGCCCGAGGCGCTGGTGAATTCCCTTTCCATGATTTGCCCTTTTGACGACCATGAAAAGCAAGCATTGCTGGAGACCCCGCGCGTGGTGGATCGGGCGCAAGCACTGGTCGCATTGATGCAAATGGCGATCGCCGATCCCGGCGGCGGCGACGAATCCGTTCAGTAAGGGAGCAAAAGATGTCCGAAACTCGCCCGCTCGACCCGAAACTCCTTGAATTGTTGGTGTGCCCCGTCACCAAAGCGACCTTGCGCTACGATGAGGCGGCGCAGGAATTGATCAGCGCGGAAGCCAAGCTCGCTTATCCGATCCGAGACGGCATCCCGATCATGTTGCCGGAAGAAGCCCGCGACCTGTCCGACGCCGACGCGTGACGTGACGACCGCCGCGCCGTCCGAAATTCGGGTCAAACGCGCCGAACGGGTCGTCGAGATCTCTTATCCCGACGGCGTGACGCATGTCCTCTCCGCGGAACTGCTGCGCGTCGAAAGCCCGAGCGCGGAAACCCAAGGCCATGGCGGCGCGCGCCCGCCGCCTCCCAGCGGAAAACGGCAGGTGACCGTGATCGACGCGCGGCCCGTCGGCGCCTACGCCGTGCGTTTCGTCTACGACGACGGCCATGACACGGGCCTTTACACCTGGACGCTGCTGCGGGAGCTCGGCGACGCCCAGGACGAACGAATGACGGACTACCTTGACCGTCTCGCGGCTGCGGGCGGTCGCCGCGAGGCGTAGGTCAGCGGCGCGCCGCCGCTGGCAACAAAACGGAGGCGATGGCCAGCAGTCCGGCGACCAACGCCAAATGGCCGCAGGTCGCCACCGCCCACGTCGCCAAGTCCAAGCCCTGACCGGTCAATGCGCGGCCGATCCGACCGATGTCGCTGACGACCGGCGCGAAAGCCGCGCGCTCGCCAAATCCGGCGAACGCCGATGCGCCAGCAACCGCCATGGGCACGATGAGCCCGAAGCCGACCATGGCCTGGGCCTCCTTCAGGTTCTTCGCGTTCATCGACAGGGTGAGAAGAAAGGCCGGGCCAAACAACGCCACCGGAAGCGTCGCGATGAGCGCCATCGCCATAGCGGGCAAGGACAAGGCGACATCGAAGGGCAAGTCCGCCACGCGGTCGACCACTTGGAACGCGATGGACAATGTCAGCGTTTCGATGAAAAGCACCGCAACGGTCACGCAGGCCAGGAAAATCCACTTGCCGACCACGATCTCCCAAGGGGCGACCGGTTGCACCACCAAGGGCTCAAGAGACTTTCGCTCTCGCTCGCCGGCGACGGAGTCCACCACAAAAGACAATCCACCGAAAAACGCTCCCGCGAAAAGCAAGAAACCAAGAAGCGGTCCGATCGCCGCGATCAAGGGATTGGCGGCGTCTGTCCGATCAACCACGTCAATGGCGAGAGGATCGACGAGTTGTTCGGGAAGACCGCGCGCCGCCAATCGGTCGCGCGCCACGATCCCGCCAAAGGCGTCCAACAATTCGCGCAGCCGGCTTCGTTTGGCGACCGCCGTCGGGCCGGTCTCCCCCACCACGATCTCGACGGACGCCATGTCGCCCGCCTCCAGCCGCGCAGCGAAATCGGGCGCAAATGCCAAGAGCGCATCATAACGCTCCAACCCAGCGTCGATCGTCTCGAACGACTCAAAGACGACTTCTTGAGCGTCCAAATAAGAAAGGAAGGGCGCGGCCGCGTCGGCGCCCACCACGGCGATCGTTTCTTCGGCGGCTTTGCGTTGGATGGTCATGCTGAAGCCGAAGCCGACAAAGGAACTCGACGGCAGCCAAACCGCCAAGAAAAACACGGCGATCAGCGTCCGGCGATCACGAAGGCCAGCGCACAACTCCTACCCGAAGCCGGCGGCGATCCGCGCCCATGAATGCGTCATGCCGCGACGACCATAC
>CAYPOX010000183.1:0-4203 GCA_964412525.1 uncultured Caulobacterales bacterium | reverse complement strand
GCCTTGGGCCGTTGCCCGCGCTCTTGCAGCCATTCCGCCGCGTCGGCCGCATCCACGTCATGGCCGAAAAGACCATCGGCGACATAAACCGCGTCGATGCGCTGCCGGCGTGCGCCCTCCAAATCCGTTTCTGGTCCATCGCCCACCGCAAGGACGCGCTCCACTCGGATTTCCGGCCGACCCGCCGCGCTCAGCACCCCGAAAGCGACGTCGTAGATCGGCCCGAAAGGCTTGCCGGCGCGTGCGACCGATCCGCCCATCTCTTCATAGAGCGCCGCGAGGGCGCCGGCGCAGGGGATGATCTTGTCGCCGCGCCGCGCGGCCAGGTCCGGATTGGCGCACACCATGAACATGTTTCGAGCCGCAGCCGCCTCCAACATCACGCGATAGTCGTCCGGCGTTTCGGTTTCATCGTCGAACAGGCCCGTGCACGCCAGAAAGTCGGCGTGTTCGAACGACGCGAATTCAAGCTCGAGTCCGTGAAACAGCGGCTTGTCCCTGTCCGGACCGAGATGAAAGGCGGATTGATCGCGACGCTTGGAGAGTTCCGCGCGGGTCGCCTCGCCCGAACTCGCCACGTCGTCATAGGCGTCGCGCGGGCAGCCGAGCTGAGCAAGCTGGGCGTGAGCGGAAGCGCTGGGTCGCGGGGAGTTCGTGACCAGCACGACCGGCCCCCGCTCCCTGCGCCACATTTGGAGCGCGTGCGCGGCCTCCGGAAACACCCGAACGCCGTTATGCAGCACGCCCCAAACGTCGCAGAACAATGCGTCATAGTCCGCGGCGAGCGCGGACAGACCGCCGACCAATGGGCTCACGCGGTCAACGGCGAGAGCTGAATCTCCACGCGGCGATTCTGTTGGCGACCGAATTCGTTGTCATTGGACGCAATCGGCCGCGCTTCGCCATAGCCGCGAATCACGAAGCGTTGGGGTTTGAGGTCCGGATCCTGCAACAAATAGGAGGCGACCGAGTTCGCGCGGTTCACCGAAAGCTGTTGGTTGAACTGAGCGCCGCCCACATTGTCCGTGTGGCCTTCCACCACGACGATGGTTTTCTCGAACTCGTCCAGGACTCTTTGGACCGAGTTCAAGACCGGATAGAACTGCGCACGCACAGCCGCGGAGCCGGTGTCGAAGGTGATGTTGCCGGGCATGATCAGTTGAATTTGGTCGCCATTGCGCACCACCTGAACGCCGGTGCCTTGAAGTTCCTGGCGCAGGCGCGCCTCTTGCCGATCCATGTAGAGCCCGGCCCCGCCGCCCGCGAGCGCCCCGATGCCGGCGCCGATGGCCGCATTCTTCGCCGCTTGTTCGCCCGAGGACGTGTTGGTCAGCGCGCCGATCCCGGCGCCGACGACGGCGCCGAGCGCCGCCCCGGCGGCGCCGCGGCTCACTTGCCGTTCGCCCGTATAGGGATCCGTGGTGCAGGCCGCGAGAATGAGTGCGGCGGCGGTGGTCGTGAGTGCGCGTTGCATGGCTGTCTCCTTGCCCGTGTCGGATACGTCCGAGATCGAGCCCTCTTAAGACGACTTCGTGACAGTCATGCGGCGAAATCGCGACCGGATCGGCATTGGCGTAAGGATTACGCCGTCGCCGGCCGTGCATCCTCGGCGGTCAATGCGCGACGCGCATCGCGCCCGCGCAGGACCAGAATGACAAGCCCGCTCAACAAGGTGAAACACGCCGTGATGAACAAGGCCGGCGACCAAGCCGTCGGTTGGCCGTTCGCCCATTCCACGGGCGTTTCCACGCCGAGCGGCGTGAAAAGGTGGAAGACGATTGCGCCCGACATGATTCCGACGCCCAGCAACGCGCCGGCGCTTTGCGACAGCGGGATGAAGCGTCGCATCGCCGGAATCGCCAAAAACGCCAAGGGCGCGAAGACGAGCAGGATGGACGCGGTCAATTCGCCCAAGCCGATGATCCACGGACCCGCCGGCCAAAACAGTCCGATATGGGACCATTCGGCGAGCGTTTCGAAAATATGCTGGGTCGTCGGATGACCGGCGAATTTGAACCGCAGCGAATCGAGGAAGACCGCCGACATGAAAAGGCCCAACGCCCAAGGCGCCAAGGAAAGAAGTCTGCCCATGTTTGTGCTCCGTGTTTCTCAAGACGCGTCGATCGTTGCGCCCTGCCCAGAGCGCCGAAAAGGATCGCCGGGACGCGCCGCCCCTTCTGGACGATGCGGTTACGCCCCGCCATGCTCATGAACAACACCACCCAACGGATGAAATCCATGCGCAACCTGTTCGATCTATCCGGCAAAACCGCCATCATCACGGGCTCCACCCGCGGCATCGGCAAGGCCATCGCGGAGGCCTATGCGGCCCACGGGGCCAAAGTGGTCATCTCCTCACGTAAGGCGGACGTCTGCGATCAGGTCGCCAAAGACATTCAGGACGCCCATGGCGCGGACGCCGCGTTCCCTTTTCCCTGCAACATTTCCGACACGGAGCGGATGCAGGCCATGGTGGACGCCTGCATGGATCGCTGGGGCAAGATCGACATTCTCGTGGCGAACGCCGCAATCAACCCCACCTTCGGGCCCTCCAAAGACGTCGATGACGAGGTGTTCATGAAGATCATGTCCTCCAACGTCGTGGCCGCCCACCGCCTGTCCCATATGGTGTTGCCGCAAATGGTGGCGCGCAAAGAAGGCGTGGTGATCATGGTGAGTTCGATCGCCGGCGTTCAAGGCAATCCGGTGATCGGCGCCTATGGCGTCTCCAAGGCGGCGGACATGCAGCTCGTGCGCAATTTGGCGGTCGAATACGGACCCCATGGAATTCGCGTGAACGCGATCGCCCCGGGACTTGTGAAGACCGATTTCGCCCGCGCGCTTTGGGAGAATCCGGAAATCTTGGAGCAGACGACGAAGACGATCCCGCTGCGTCGGATCGGCGAGCCCGAAGAAATCGCCGGCATGGCGGTCTATTTCGCGTCGCCGGCCGGCTCCTTCACCACCGGCATGAGCTATGTGGTCGACGGCGGTATGACGATCGCCTGGAGTTGAGGGAGCCGAAGGACGCGATCGGGCTCCGCGACATCGTCGGTTTTGAGGCGCGTCACCCTGTGGCGAAGTTGCGCGGCCCTCAAAACCCCTGCGACCAGCTGACGGCGATTTTGTAGTTGCGGCCAGGCTGGCTGACGCCGGCGAACACGACCTCGTAATCCGTGTCGGCGACGTTATCGACGCCGAGATCGACCCGCACGCCCTCCAAGGCCTCGAAGGGCGGCCGCCAGACGGCGTAGATGTCGGCGATCGCGTAGCCGTCACGCACGTCTTGAGGCTCGTTCACATCGTCGAACTCGGCCGCCAGGGTCACCCGCGCGCCAAGGCGCAGCCCGCAGTCGGGCAACTTCACCCCGCCGTCCAGAAAGGCTGTGGTCGGGAACAGCACGCCTTCCAGAAACTCGCCGGTGTCCGCGTCCTCGCCATTGATCATTGCGACATTGCCGCGGAGATAGGCGTGCTCGGCGTCGTAATCGAACTCGAACTCAAAGCCGTCGATCTCCGCGTTCCGAATGTTCACGTTTCGGCTGACATTGTTGAAGGCGACGCCCGTCCCGCACGGCGCGAACATCGCCGCGCCCGGATCGAAGCACCCCGGAGGGATGTTGACGTCGAGCCCGATCAGATCGTCGACCTGCGAGTCGTAATAGGAGACTTTCGCGACGAAGGAGTCCTCGTCGAACACCAGATTGTCCAGGTCGACGCCGGCGCCGATCTCGAACGTGGTCGACTCCTCGGACGTGAGGTCCTCGTTGCCCACAAACAGATTGGAGACGAAGCGCGGGCCGAACGGTCCTGGAGGCGCGGAAAGATCCGGGATCACAAAATGGACGCCGTCGGCGAAGGCTTCGTTGAAGTTCGGCGCCCGGAAGCCCTGCGCGTAATTGCCGAAGAACAGCAATTGCGGGATCGGCTTGTAGGCGACGCCGATCTTGGGCGAGACCGCGTCATCGTCGACGGAGAAGCTTTCGCCATCCGCCTCGCTGTCGAAGCTGTCCCAACGCACGCCGGGAATGACCGTCAATTCGCCGGGGATCGGCCCCAGATCCGTCAGCGCCAATTCCGCTTGGAGATAGACGCCGAAAAAATCGGTCTGCGCGTCCGGCACCCCGCCACGGCTGCCGTCGTCCGTGTTGTTGTCGCGTGCAGTTTGCTCGTCGCGATAATACTCGCCGCCATAGGTGAAGG
>CAYPOX010000182.1:0-4205 GCA_964412525.1 uncultured Caulobacterales bacterium | reverse complement strand
GCGCGGCCTTCAATGCGGACTTCGACGGCGACCAAATGGCCGTGCACGTGCCTCTTTCGCTTGAGGCGCAGCTTGAAGCGCGCGTGCTCATGATGTCGACGAACAACATTCTCAGCCCCGCCAATGGCCGTCCGATCATCGTGCCGAGCCAGGACATCGTGCTGGGGCTCTACTATCTGTCGATCGAGAAGAGCGGCGAGCCGGGCGAAGGCATGGTCTTCGCCGACATGGCCGAGTTGCAGCACGCGCTCGATGCGGGCGTCGTGACCTTGCATACGAAGATCAAAGCCCGGTTCTACGGCATGGATGCGGACGGCGAGATTCGTCCTCGAATCGTGGACACGACCCCGGGACGGTTCAAAATCGCGGCGTTGTTGCCAAAACATGCGGACGTGCCGTTCGACACGGTGAGCAAGCTCCTGACGAAGAAAGAGATCGGCAAAGTGATCGACGCGGTGTACCGCGCGGCCGGTCAAAAAGAGACGGTGATCTTCTGCGACCGGGTCATGGGCTTGGGCTTCGCCGAGGCCGCGAAGGCCGGCATCTCCTTCGGCAAGGACGATATGGTCATTCCGGACGCCAAATACCGCTTGGTGGAAGAGGCGCGCGAGCTCACCCAGGATTACGAACAGCAGTATCAAGAAGGTCTGATCACGTCGGGCGAGAAGTACAATAAGGTCGTCGACGCTTGGGCGAAATGCACCGATCGCGTGGCTGAGGAGATGATGAACGAAATCTCCAAGGTTCGCGTGGATGCGGAGACCAGCCGCGAAATCGAGATGAATTCCATCTATATGATGGCGCACTCGGGCGCGCGGGGCTCCAAGAACCAGATGAAGCAGCTCGCGGGCATGCGCGGCCTAATGGCCAAGCCGTCCGGCGAAATCATCGAAACGCCGATCACGTCGAACTTTAAGGAAGGTTTGACGGTGCTCGAATACTTCAACTCCACCCACGGCGCCCGAAAGGGACTTGCGGATACGGCGTTGAAGACGGCGAACTCCGGCTATCTGACCCGCCGCTTGGTGGACGTGGCCCAGGACTGCATCGTCACGGAAGTGGATTGCGGCACCGAGCTTGGGATCACGCTTCGGGCCGTCGTCGCCGGGGGCGACGTGGTCGAGCCGCTTTCGGCGCGGATGTTGGGCCGGACGACGCAAGAGGATCTTGTCGACTCCAAAACCGGCGAGGTCTTCGCGCCGCGCGGCACCTATGTCGATGAAGCGATGGCGGAACGGATCGACGAAGCCGGCGTGATCGAGGCGAAGGTGCGGTCGCCGCTGACCTGCGAATCGAAGATCGGCATTTGTGCGACCTGCTATGGTCGCGACTTGGCCCGCGGCACGCCGGTGAATATCGGCGAGGCGGTCGGCGTGATCGCCGCCCAGTCCATCGGCGAGCCGGGAACCCAGCTCACCATGCGCACCTTCCACGTCGGCGGGACGGCGCAGGTGTCCGAACAATCCTTCACCGAATCGAGCCACGCCGGCGCGATCCGGATTGAAAACCGCAATGTGGTGAAGGACTCCTCCGGCGCGCTGATCGTCATGGGCCGCAACGCGCTCGTGAAGGTCGTGTCCGACGACGGCAAGGAGCTCGCCTCCTTTAAGGCGGGCTATGGCTCGCGCCTTCGTGTGGATGAGGGCGACACGGTCGAACGCGGCGATCGCCTGTTCGAATGGGATCCCTACACCAAGCCGATCCTCACCGAAGTCGGCGGCAAGATCCTCTTTGAAGACGTCGTCGAGGGCGTGTCCGTCAAGGACGAGGTGGACGAAGCCACGGGCATCGCCACCCGCAAGGTGATCGACTGGCGCGCAAGCCCGCGCGGCGGCGGACTGAAGCCTGCGATCGTGATCGTCGGCGAGGACGGCGAGCCTGTCGTCACGGAAAGCGGCGGACCGGCGCGTTATCTCTTGTCGGTTGAGGCCATTCTCTCGATCGAGGCCGGGCAGGAGGTGTCCGCGGGCGACGCGATCGCGCGGATCCCGACCGAAGGCGCCAAGACGCGCGACATCACCGGCGGTCTGCCGCGGGTGGCGGAATTGTTTGAGGCGCGCCGTCCGAAAGATCACGCAGTCATCGCCGAGATCGACGGCCGGATCGAGTTCGGCCGCGATTACAAGAACAAGCGCCAGATTCGGATCATTCCGTTCGAGGAGGATGCCGAACCGATCGAGTATCTTGTGCCGAAGGGCAAGCACTTGTCCGTGCAGGAAGGCGACGTGATCGCCAAGGGCGAATACATCATTGACGGCAATCCCGCGCCGCATGACATCCTTGCCATCATGGGCGTGGAGGCCCTCGCCAATTACCTGATCGAAGAGATCCAGGACGTTTATCGTCTGCAAGGCGTGCCGATCAACGACAAGCATATCGAGGTGATCGTCCGCCAGATGCTGCAAAAGGTGGAGATTACGGAAGCCGGCGACACCATGCTGCTCGACGGGGAGCAAGTCGACGCTCTGGAGCTCGAACAGGAGAACGAACGGGTGGCGGAGAAGGGCGGCAAACCCGCCTCGGGAACGCCGCTCTTGCTCGGCATCACCAAGGCTGCGCTGCAGACCCGCAGTTTCATCTCCGCCGCATCGTTCCAAGAGACGACGCGCGTGCTCACGGAGGCGGCGGTCGGCGGCAAAGTCGACTACCTGGAAGGCCTGAAGGAGAACGTCATCGTCGGCCGTCTGATCCCAGCCGGGACCGGCGGCGCCATGGATCGTCTCCAACGGATCGCCGCGCAACGGGATTCCGCGATTCTGGAGGAGCGCCGCAAAGCGGCGGGCGAATCCGCGCCGGCGCTGGATGCGCCGGACGACGCGCCGGCGACCGCCGCCGCATCTTAAGCCGTCGGGGCGGGCGGCGTGGCGGATGGGGACACGATCGGCGCACGGCTCGTGCCGCGCGCCCCGACGTTGGCGTCGCCGGAAGCGGCGGCGGCGAGCACGCTCGCCGACCGCTTCGACCCGCGCGGGCTGGCCACGCCGATCATCGAGTCCCCCTTCTATGGCGAGCATCCGGCGCGCGCCGACTGGTCTGAGGAGACGCGCGCCGTCGGCGATGCGCTCCATCGCGACGGTTTCGCGATCGTCGATTTTCAGTTTGGCGACAATCTGATCTCCGCCGCCCGAGCGGATACGGCGCGACTGGTCGAGGGGCATGACCGCTCGCAGACCGGGTGGCGCGATGCGGCGTCTCTCCACGAACTGGCGCGGCATCCAAAGGTCGTCGAACTTCTGTCGACGCTTTATGGACGGCCGGCCTTTCCGTTTCAGACGCTGAATTTTCGTTACGGGACGGAGCAATTTCCGCACTCGGATGCGGTGCATTTCCACGCCAAGCCGGCGCGGTTCATGTGCGGGGTGTGGGTCGCGTTGGAGGACGTGGATGAACGCAACGGCCCTCTGATCTACTATCCGGGCAGCCACCGCCTGCCAGTTTTTGAGATGTTCGAGTTGTCGGGGGCCCATGGCGAACACCCGGACGCCGCCTATCCGACCTTTTATGAACCCTTCGCCGCCCGCATGATGCGCGCCGCCGGCATCAAGCCCGCTCTGGCGGTGATGAAGCGGGGCGAGGCCGTCATTTGGCTGGCCAATCTGGTGCATGGCGGCTCTCCGGTTCTCGAGACCGGGCGAACCCGATTCAGCCAGGTGACGCATTACTTTTTCGAAGGGTGCGCCTATTACGCGCCGCGGGATTCGCGGCCGGATCGCGCGTCTTTCAAATGGGTCACCCCCTGGGATTTGCGGTCGGGCGATCCGTGGGCGGATTCGCCCGGCGTTCGCGCCGCGGAGCCTGAAACCGAAGCCCCCGCGTCGGACGGCGTCGCGCCGATCCGCGAAAGGGCGGCGGCGCAGGCCGCCCCTGCGCGCAGCGTGGCGCGCCGCGCGGAACGATGGGCCCATCGCCTCGGGCTCCGGTTTCGGCGTGCGAAAGGCTGAACGCCGCATGGTGATGGCGATTTAACGCTTGACCCCGCGCCGACCTTCCGCATAGGTTCCGCGCTCGTTTCCGAGGCCGGTCGTAAGCAACCGCTTAAACGCGGCTCTTGGGCGAAACCCGCAGCGATCCGGCGCTCATGCGTCGATGTTGACGATTTTGCGGCGCGTCCCGCCGGAGGCGGTTGGGGACGTGCCGCGCATTTGCGTGTTTGACGCGAAAGGACGAACGAAGGCGCATGCCGACGATCAATCAGCTGATCCGCA
>CAYPOX010000181.1:0-4255 GCA_964412525.1 uncultured Caulobacterales bacterium | reverse complement strand
AGCCATTTTTGAACATGTCGTCGCACGTGATGGAAAGCGCGCCGTAGGTGAGGCCGTGATAGCCGTGTTCGAGACACAGAATCTTGTCGCGCCGAACCGCGCAACGGGCGAGTTTCATCGCCCCCTCGACCGCCTCGGTTCCGGAATTGGCGAAGAACACCCTCTGCAGCCCGTCCCCCGGGGCCGCGGCCACGAGCGCTTCCGCCAACAAGCCGCTGAGAGGAGAGGCGTCCAACTGCACCAAATTGGCGAGATCAGTTTCCAAAACCTCTCTCAGAGCCGCATTGACCCGAGGATGGTTCCGGCCGAGCGCGAAGACGCCGAAACCGCTTAAGAGATCAAGGTATTCGTTGTCCTGATCGTCATAAAGATAAGGGCCATGCGCCCGTCGATAATGGCGATCCAAACCGATGGTCCGAAGGACTCGGACCATTTGTCCGTTTAGATGTCGCTCGTGGAGACAGAATTTTTCGGCGGCGCGATCATGCAAAAGCGTCGAAATGAAATCCGCCATCGCGAAAGGCTCCCCCAGCTTGAAAACGCAACGTCGATCGAAAAGACAAAAGCCGCTCTGCGCATGCCGTCCCGCAGTTGCACAACGCTATGGTCTCAAAATGAAACCACAGCCTTACGACTACACATCGTTTGCGGCGTCTCCACAACGCCCGCTGAGAGGAAAAACACTAATACTTCCGATTTGAGTGGAACGCCGCGGCGGCGCGCGATTTCGCTTAAGGGCGTCTCGCTCATTGCTTGCAATTCACAAGGAAGGAGCGCGCCGCACACGAAAACGCCTTTGGGCGGCGGTCGACGGGGCCGTGCGCGACGGTTGCGTTCGGCCATCGAGCCGCGCATCGCGAGCCGCCAAACCTCCGCGCCTCGGCGCGAAAGGGCTGCGACATGCGGTGAGGAGTGGACGACGAGCGGTCAGGTGGTGGGCGCGGCTGGGATCGAACCAGCGACCCCTACGATGTCAACGTAGTGCTCTCCCGCTGAGCTACGCGCCCCTGGACCACCTGAGAGCGGCGTCATAGCGGCTCGGATTCGGCCGTGCAACCGAATTCGGCGTCACGCGGCGTCCAGCACCTGGTCCACATTGGCGATCAACTCGCGCAGGTGGAACGGTTTGGACAGCACCTGCGTCGCCGCCGGAGCGTCCTGCCCCATCCGCAGGGAGACCGCAGCGAAACCGGTGATGAACATCACACGCATGGTGGGGTCCAGAACCGCCGCACGCTTGGCCAGCTCAATGCCGTCCATCGCGGGCATCACGATGTCGGCGAGCAGCAAATCGAACGGCCCATCGCGGCGAATCGCTTCAAAGGCGTCGTCGCCGCGACCGCGTTCTTCGACCTCATGGCCCGCACGCCTTAGCGCAGCAGTGAGAAAACGCCGGAGATCTTCATCATCTTCGGCGAGAAGGATCCGTGCCATGGCGTTCAACTCCGGCGCAGGTTCCACGCACGATAGTCTGTGCGCGTTTGTGATGAAACCCGAGTCTTGTCGGATGAACCCCTCGCCGCACATCATGCGAATGGAGCGGCGCGGCCGCGCATTGGATGGAGGCGTCGGCCAGTGGACGCGATCATCGACGGCGAGACCGCCGCCGAAACGTCGGCTTGGGGGCCGGCCTGCCATATTGCGCGGCCCACGCGGCTCGTTGCGCCGGTCGTGTTCGCCTCACCTCATTCAGGCCGGGCGTATCCCAAGCCCTTTCTTGCGACTTCGAGACTGACTGAAGCGGCGCTTCGCAGCTCCGAAGACGCCTATGTGGACGAATTGTTCGCCTGCGCGCCGGAACATGGCGCGCCGCTGATTCGCGCGCTGTTCCCGCGCGCGTTCGTCGATGTGAATCGCGACGCTCGGGAAATCGACCCGACCATGTTTCGCAACGCTCCGCGCGGCTTTCGCGCAAGACGATCGGCCCGGCTTTCGGCCGGCTTGGGATGCATCCCGCGAGTCGTGAACGGAGGGCAAGAGATCCACGCGCACGCCCTGGACTGGGCGGATGCGGAGCGTCGGCTCGCCCATTGCTATGCGCCCTACCACGCGGCTTTGGACGGGCTGATGAACGAGACCTTCGACCTGTTCGGCGCCGCCTTGTTGATCGATTGCCATTCCATGCCCTCGGGCGCGGCGGAGGATGCGGTCGACGTGGTGCTCGGTGACCGGCATGGGGCGGGATGCCGCTCCGAGGTGACGTCCCATGTGGAGGATCTTCTTCGTCGCGAAGGCCTACGCGTGGCGCGCAACGCGCCCTATGCAGGCGGTTATGCATGCGAACGGCATGGACGGCCGCATGATGGCCGGCACGCCTTGCAGATTGAGATCAAGCGTGCGCTCTACATGAATGAACGGGCTGTCGCGCCACATGACGGCTTTCAGGCGCTGCAGACGCGAATTCAGCGCATTATCGCGTCGCTGTGCGCAGAGATCAGCTCGCCCTTGCTTCAACGCTGAGCGAAAAAAAGGCCGCCACGATGGCGGCCAAGTTCAGGGAGGAAACGCCCAAGACGGGCGACGGCCAGCGCCGTCTTCAATAAGCTACGCCGCAGCGCACAATTTTCAAGCCATTTTTTTTTGCGTTGCAAAAAATTTTGCACGGCTCATCGCTTGGCCTCCGGCCGCCAAGGCCTTATGGGCGGGAACCGCGGCGCGTCATTGGCAGGCCTCCGCGACGATGGCGTGCGCGTCGCGACAGATGGGCGCAGCATGTGGGACGACAACGGGACGTCCGAACGGAAGATCTGCATGACCGGACACGATATCGACGAACCCGGACCACCCGAGGCCTCCCCGGTTCGCACGGCGCGGCCTGGCCTTTTCAAGCGCATGAGCGCCGGTTTGAAACGCGTCGCACGCGGACCGAAGGACTATCGCGCCGGAGACCCCTTCCCGGACCGTCATTTGAAGATTTTGATCGTCACCGATGCTTGGCGTCCCCAGGTCAATGGCGTCGTGCGCACCTTGGAGACGATCGGCGCGACGCTCGTGGAGGCCGGCCATTTCGTTCACTACATCACGCCCAACCAGTTTCTGACCGCGCCGACGCCGACCTACCCGGAGATTCGTTGGTCCGTCATGCCGAATCGCAAATTGGCGGGCTTGATCAATGGCGTTCGCCCGGACGCCATCCATATCGCCACGGAAGGGTCGCTGGGACGTGCGGCCCGTCGTTTCTGCCTCCGTCGGGCGCATCCCTTCACGACGAGCTTTCACACGCGCTTTCCGGAATATGTGAATGCGCGTTTCGGAACGCCGATTTCCTGGGGTTACGGATTTTTGCGCGATTTCCACAAACCGGCGGCGACCGTGATGGTGGCGACGGAGAGCCTTCGTTCGGAACTGTTGGAGCGCGGGTTTCGCAACTTGTCGATCTGGTCGCGCGGCGTGGACTTGGAACTGTTCGGGGCGGCGCAGTCGAGCGACGACTATGCCGACCTGCCGCGACCGATCTGGCTCTATGTCGGACGGGTCGCCGTGGAGAAGAACATCGAGGCGTTTCTCGACCTTCCCTTAGAGGGCAGCAAGGTCATTGTTGGCGACGGCCCGCAACGCCCCGATCTCGCGCGCAAGCATGCCGACGCGCACTTTTTGGGCGCGCGAACGGGCCAGGCGCTTGCGGCGTGCTATGCGGGCGCGGACGTGTTCGTGTTCCCCTCCAAGACGGACACCTTCGGATTGGTGAATATTGAGGCGTTGGCCTCCGGCGTCCCGGTTGCCGCGTATCCCGTGCAAGGGCCGAAAGACATTCTTGAAGGCGCGCCCATCGGCGTGGGCGTTTTGCATGAGGATCTGGAGACCGCTTGCCGCGAAGCGCTCGCCCAGCGGGATCCTGCTGCGGCGAAAGCGTGGGCGGAGCAGTTCAGCTGGGAGGCGTGCGCGGCGCAATTCGTGTCCAATTTGTCCATCGCCGGCTTCGACGAAGACTTTTGGGATCGCTCGGCGCAAATGTGGGACTAGGGCGGTTCAGCCCTTCCGGAACGGGGACGTGTCTTCAAATCCGGCGTCGCTCGGCGGATCCGATTCGGGCCCGACGTCGCGTCGATCCTGTTCGTCCCGCCATACGTTCGGCGAGGCGGTCGGCGGGCGCGCCGGCCCGCGCGGCGGCGCCTCGTCATCCTCGAGAATTCGAGAAAGCTCCGCTGCGAGATCGCGTGAGAAACGATCGCCGCCAGACGGAGCAAGGCGCACCGGGCGCGACGGCCGGCTCGGCGCAGTTGGGGCGGGGGCCGCTTCCGGCCTCGTAGGCGCC
>CAYPOX010000180.1:0-4276 GCA_964412525.1 uncultured Caulobacterales bacterium | reverse complement strand
CAGGCCGAGATTGAGGACCGTGTCCATCATGCCGGGCATGGAGGCTCGGGAGCCCGAGCGAACGGACACGAGAAGCGGCTTCGCGGGATCGCCGAAGACGCGATCGACGTGACCGCCGACGGCCTCAAGCGCGGCGCCGACTTGCGCCTCCAAACCGTTAGGATAGGTGCGATTCTGCGCGTAAAACGCGGTGCAGACTTCCGTCGTGATGGTGAAACCCGGCGGCACAGGCAGGCCGAGATTCGACATCTCCGCCAGATTGGCTCCTTTTCCGCCGAGCAGATCACGCATGCCCGCGGCGCCTTCAGCCGCGCCGGCGCCGAACGCGTAGACCCATTTTTGGGCGGAATCAGGCGAATCCATCATCGTCTCCTTCGCAGCGGTCGGCTCCGCGCCGCGCGATCTGGTTATCCTTCAATCTTTTCGAAGTCGGCCATCCGATTCAAAACGGTGCGCATCCGGCTCAAAAGACGCAACCGATTGGCGCGTAAAGCTGGATCATCCGCATTGACGGTCACGGCCTCGAAAAACCGGTCGATGGGTCGACGCAGCCGACTCGCCGCGGCCATGGCGGCGATGAAGTCCTCCGTCTCCAACGCGGAAACCGCGTCCCGCTCGGCCAGGTCGAGGGCGTGGTGAAGGTCGCGTTCCGCCTCGTCCTGCAGAGCATTCTGATCCGGCGCGCCGTCATAGCGGCGATCGTCCTTCTTCTCCTCAATGCGCAAAATGTTGGCCGCCCTTTTGGACGCCGCCAAAAGCGCCGCGCCGTCTTCCGTCGCAAGGAAATCACGCAACGCGTCGACGCGCTTCACGATCAACACCAGATCGTCGCCGCCCAAGGCGAACACGGCGTCAATGAGATCGTGCCGAACACCCTTCTCGCGCAAGGCGACCTTGAGCCGATCGGCGAAAAACGCCAACAGGTCGTTGGACGCTTTGGCGGTCAAGACGGGCTTGTCTTGGTGTTGATAACCCAAAACGCTGCAATCCAAGAACACCGATCGAAGCGAGACGCGGATGCGGGTGTCGAGAATGCAGCGGATCACGCCCAAGGCGGCGCGCCGGAGCGCGAAGGGGTCTTTCGAGCCGGTCGGCTTTTCGTCAATCGCCCAAAAGCCCACTAGAGTGTCGATCTTGTCGGCGAGCGCCAGGGCGAGCGAGAGGGGCGCCTTTGGGATCGGGTCGGAGGGGCCGAGCGGGCGGTAATGTTCCGCCACCGCGCGCGCCACCGCAGCGTCCTCGCCGTCCGCCTCCGCATACCAGCGCCCGACCAGGCCTTGCAGTTCGGGAAACTCACCGACCATCTCGGTCGTAAGGTCAGCTTTGGAAAGGACCGCCGCGCGCGCGATCCGATCCTGAAAATCCGCCAAGGACGCGATGGTGCGGTCCACCCGCAGCTCGCCCGCGCCGCGCCAAAGATGGGTCGCCGACCAGATGGCCTGGGCGACCACGCCCCGCGCCGTCTGGGAAATCCGGTCCGCCTTTTCGCGCACTGTCCCCAACTGCGCTTGAAAGACGATGCGCTCCAAACCGTCGACTCGATCGGCGAGCGCGGTCTTGCGATCTTGGTCCCAAAAGAAGCGCGCATCGGACAATCGAGCGCGCACCACCCGTTCATTGCCGCGACGGATCGCTTCCCCTCTGTCGGAGCCTGGATGGTTCGCGACGAAGACGAAATGGGGCGCGAGGCGTTCGGTACGCGGGTCGCGCAAGGCGAAGCACTTTTGGTGGCTGCGCAGAACCGTCAGGATCACCTCGTCCGGCAGGGACATAAAGTCCGCGTCGATCGCGCCGAGCCGCGGATGGGGCTCTTCCACCAGACCCGCCGTCTCGGCGAGAAGCCCCTCATCCGCCACCACACTTAAACCTTGGGCCCCCGCCAATGTGTTCGCCTCGTGGCGGATGGTCTCCAAGCGCTCCGCGCCGTCGAGCACCACATGGGCGGCGGCGAGCGCGTCGCGATAGTCGTCGAAGCGACGTGCATGGATAGGGCCAGGGGCGAGGACTCGGTGTCCATAGGTCGTGTCTCCGGCGACCAGATCGCCCACGACGATCGGCAGAGGCGCGCCGTCAAAACAGCACAAGACCGATCCGAGCGGACGCACCCACCGGAAGGACGACTCCGCGGACCGCATCGATTTCGGCCAGGTCAGGCGTGCGATCGCTTCGGGAAGCGTCTCGGACAACACGGCGGCGGCGTCGCGGCCCGGCATCTCCCGCGTCGCCACATAGAAAGCGCCCTTCTTGTCTTCTTTGACGTCGCATTGATCGACCGACTCGAGGCCGACGGAGGCGAGGAAGCCTTCGATCGCTTTCGCCGGCGCGTCGGTTCTCGGCCCTTTGCGGGTTTCGCGTCGATCCGCGGTTCGGCCCGGCAGGCCCTGAACCGTCAACGTCAGCCGACGGGGGCCGGCGAACGCCGCCGCGCCGTCAAAGGGCAAGCCGGCCTCACGCAACGCGGCGCTGACCAGCCGCTCCAAGTCGGACGCCGCCGCCGCCTGCATGCGCGCCGGAATTTCCTCAGAGTGAAGCTCCAACAGCAATTCAGGCATGGCGCGATCAGTTCGCCTCCGCGCCCGCGGCGCCGTCGGCGCGGCACCAAGCCGTTTCGAGAAACGCCTCCGCGCAGCCTTTCGCCATCGCCCGGACGCGCCCGATGTAAGCCTGTCGTTCCGTTACCGAAATGACCCCACGCGCATCCAGGAGGTTGAAGATATGGCTGGCTTTCACGCATTGGTCATAGGCGGCGAGGGGAAGCCTCGGCGTCTCAAGCAGCCGTGCGCACTCGGCCTCCGCATCCCTGAAATGGGTGAACAGACGCTCCGTATCGGCGCGCTCGAAATTGAACGCCGAAAACTCTTCCTCCGCCTGTCGAAACACGTCGCCATAGCTGACGCCCGCATCGTTGTAGCGAAGCGCGAAGCCGTCTTCCACGCCCTGCACATACATGGCCAAACGCTCCAAGCCATAGGTCAGTTCGCCGGATACGGGCCGACAGTCGACGCCGCCGACCTGTTGGAAATAGGTGTATTGGGAGACCTCCATGCCGTCGCACCACACCTCCCAGCCGAGACCCCAGGCGCCGAGCGTCGGGCTCTCCCAATCATCCTCGACGAAGCGGATGTCGTGCAGGCGATCGTCCAAGCCGATGGCGCGCAGACTGTCGAGATAGAGCTCCTGTAGGTCGGGCGGGTTCGGCTTCAGGATCACCTGAAACTGATAGTAATGCTGGAAACGATTGGGGTTTTCGCCATAGCGTCCGTCCGTGGGCCGCCGGCATGGCTGCACATAGGCGGCGCGCCACGGGCGTGGCCCCAGCGCGCGCAGCGTTGTCGCAGGGTGAAACGTGCCCGCGCCCATCTCCAGGTCATAGGGCTGGAGGATCACGCAACCCTGTTTCGCCCAAAATCCCTGCAGCGTCAGGATCAAATCTTGGAAAGAGGGCGCGGCGGCCGCGACGGCTTGCATTCCGGACGCGTGTCCCATGACGATGAGCTTGAAAACGGAACCGGACGCCTAGACGCGGGCGCCGACGCGGTCAAGCCGGATCGTCATCGGCGTCCGAGACGCCCTTCGCCCGCAACCGCGCTTCCGTTGCGCGCCGGGCGCCGTCCTCGACCGCGCTGCGCCGGCGCGTCCCGCTTCCGCCCTTGCGAAAGACTAGCCACGCGACCAACGCCGCCATGAGGAGAAGGGCCGTCCATCCGGCGACGTCCACGGCGCCTCCTAGAGCCCGTAGCGCGCCCAAAGAAGGCGGGACTCGAGCGCCGCCTCCATGCCGGCCAACGCGGCCGGAAACTCTCCGGCATGCGCGCCCACCGCGCGCGCCAGCAAGCCACGTTTTCGCTGGGGAACCGCCACCAACCGTACGTCACGGCCGAAGCGTTCCTGCAAAACTTTGCGCAGATCGCCGATCCCGTCGATCAGACCGAGACGGGCAGCCTCGCCTCCCGCCCAGAAACGGCCGTCGAACAACGTGTCTTCCGGAGCGTTCAACCGCCCCCCGCGCCGGGCGCGGACCAACGCCTTAAAGCTCTCATGCACCGCAGCCTGGATCGCTTCTAGGCGGCTCACATGCTCCGGATCCTCACTTTGAAACGGATCCAAAATGAGCTTGTTTTTCCCTGACGTGTAGACCCGTCTTTCCACGCCGATCTTCGCGATCAAATCCGGAAATCCGAAGCCGGCGGAGATCACCCCGATCGTTCCGTCGATGGAGCTTTCGTCCGCTAAGACATGGTCGCCGGCGCAGGCGAGGATGTAGCCGCCCGAGGCG
>CAYPOX010000179.1:0-4318 GCA_964412525.1 uncultured Caulobacterales bacterium | reverse complement strand
ATGCGGTCGGGCGACCACACGCCCGAGCGATCGCGGCATAGGAACGGGTCGCGCCGGCCGGGATGTCGCGCAAGGCCCGCCAAACCGCCTGGGCGAAGGGCGCGCCGACGGGCGCCAAAGGCGTGGCGAATCGCGCGGATCGACCCGCGAAAAAGGCCGCCAACTCTTCATCGAGCTGTTCCACAGGCTCGGAGCGGCCCAGACTGAGCGGGCGACCCACCGCCCCTTCAAGCAACGCCAACTCCCGAGGCAAGGCCTTGCGCGCCGCGAACTCCAACAGTCGCAACCCCGCATCATCGGACACGGCGATCATCGGGCCAAGCGGCGTGGCGATCCAATCCGCCTGAAGCGGGCTCGTCTCAACCAATTGCGCCGGCGCGCGCCCGAGCGAGCGAGCCACCGCATCGCGAAACCCGCTGGCGGACTCGAAACCGGCGTCGAGTTGCGCATCGATCACTTTTGACCCGCCAGCCAAGGCCGCGCTTCCCGCCCGCACCCGACGCAATCGCGCCATCTCCAGAAACGTCATGCCGAAGCGGCGCTTGAAAGCTCGGCGCACCGTGGACGGATCGAATCCCATGCGGACCACGTCCTGTTCCGACCAACGGCGGTCGGGCTCGGCGTCAAGCGCCTTCAGCAAGGCCTGCGTGCTCGGATCATCCGCGCTGAGCGCATCAAGCGGCCTGCACCGCCGGCAGGGCCGAAAGCCGGCCTCCAGGCAGGCTTTGGCGGTGGAGAAAAAGACGGCGTTCTCCCGCTTCGGCTTCCGCGCCGGGCAAGTGAGGCGGCAAAACACGCCCGTGGAGATGACGCCCACAAAGGCGCGCCCCTCATAGGCTGGGTCGCGTGCGATCAGCGCGTCATAGAGCGCCGCTGCATCGGCCGGCGAGTCGAGGTCGAGATCCAGTGTCATGATGGGACCCTATCTGATGCCGTCTGGTCCCGCCGCCGCAAATCGGGCGGGGATTTTTGTATGGCTGGAAGACCTGTCGACCTTCGTCACGGGCAAGACGCGCCCTCTTGTAGGGCCTCGGCGTTTCCGGAGGCGAGAGTCTGCACATGCGAGACGCCGACGGAGTTCAATTGGGAGACATGCGCGGGTTCTGAAATCTCGCGCCATCTGGCGTCGCGCGCGTCCCCTCGCTAATCTCCCTAGCCCGATTCCGTTCTCGGCGGCGCGCCTGACCCGTGCGGCGTGAGAACCGGCTGAGCGAAAGGCACGTCATGAAAGTCACGGTCGACCGCGCACCCTTTTTGAAAGCGCTGGCCCACGTGCAATCCGTCGTGGAGCGACGGGTCACCATCCCTATCCTCTCCAATGTCTTGATCCAGGCGCGCGCCGGCCGGCTCGGCCTGACCGCGACCGATCTGGATATTGAGATCGTGGAGGAAGTGAGCGGCGAGACAGCGACCGAAGGCGCACTCACCGCGCCGGTCCACACGCTTTACGAATTGGTGCGCCGCTTGCCTGAAGACGCGCAAATCCTGGTCGAGTCCCAAGAGGACGGTCGGCTCCGAATCGCGTCGGGCCGGTCGGATTTCGCCTTGGCCAGCCTGCCGGCCGAGGATTTTCCCGCGCTGACCGATGAGGGCATGGATGTCCGCTTCGTCCTCAATGGCGACGAGCTCGGCCGCATGATCGACGGCTGCCGCTTCGCCATGTCGACCGAAGAAACCCGTTACTATCTCAACGGCATGTTCCTCCATCCGATCGCGGCGGCGGAAGGGGACATGATGCTCCGCACGGTCGCCACCGACGGCCATCGGCTGGCGCGAGTCGATTGCGCCTTGCCGGACGGGGCCGACCAAATGCCCGGCGTGATCGTGCCGCGCAAAACCGTCGCGGAGTTGCGCCGCCTGCTGGCCGACCGCGAGGACGCCGAGGTGGAAATCGCCGTCTCCGATGCGAAGATCCGTTTCGCCTTTGATCGGCTGGTTTTGACCTCCAAGCTGATCGACGGCTCGTTTCCGGACTATGCGCGGGTGATCCCGCAAGAGAACCCGCACGAACTGTCGGTCGACGCAAGCACCCTGGCGAAGGCCGTGGACCGCGTCGCGATCGTCTCAACCGAACGGTCCCGCGCGGTGAAGCTGCACATTGCGGACGATCAACTGAAACTGGCGGTCGACAATCCGCAAATGGGGGCCGCAGTCGAGGAGGTGCCGGTCGCCTATCAGGGCGAGGCGATCGAAATCGGCTTCAACGCAAAGTATGTGCTCGATATCCTCGGCCAAATCGGCGAGAGCGCCGCCGTGCTGCAGTTTGCGGACGCCGCATCGCCGACGGTGATTTGCGACGCGGACGACGATCGGGCGCTTTACGTCCTGATGCCCATGCGCGTGTGACCGCCCCTCTCGCCGCGACGCCCCCAACGACGACCGACGACGCCGCGCCCGCCCCGCGCTTGCGCGTGACGCGCCTGACGGTGAGCAATTTCCGCAATTACGTCCAGGCACGGATCGAGCCGATTCGCCATGTGGTCGCTTTGATCGGACCCAACGGCGCGGGCAAAACCAATGTTTTGGAAGCTCTCGCCTGCTTGTCGCCCGGGCGCGGGCTTCGGCGCGCGAAACTGCCCGAAATGACTCGCCGGGGCGCAAGCCAAGGTTGGGCGGTGGCCGCGCAAATCCGTCACGACGACGGCGAAGCGCGGATTGGCGTCGGGCTTGCGCGCACGGCTGAGGGCCGGGAGAAACGCGCTGTCCGCGTGGAGGGTGAGAACGCCGGTCCGGCGGAGCTGGGAACCTTCGCCCCGATGCTCTGGCTGACTCCCGCCATGGATCGTCTGTTCACGGAAGCGCCGAGCGGCCGACGGCGTTTTCTCGACCGGCTCGTGTTCGCCTGTCGGCCGGAACACGCCCGTTCGGCGGCTCTCTACGAACGCGCCATGCGGGAGCGACAAAAACTGCTGAATGACGGGGTTCGGAACGACAATTGGCTCAGCGCGATTGAACGCCGGATGGCGGAGTCCGGAGCGGCGCTGGCGGTCGCGCGGATGGAGACCATCGCCCATTTGCGCGCTTACTTGCCGTCCCCGGTCGCCGATTTGCCGGAGGGCGACTGCGCAGTCGACGGCGATCTTGAAGCGGCGTCCGCCTATGCGCCCGCCGCAGATGTCGAGGACGGCTTCGCCGCGCGCCTGGCCGCCGGTCGCCGCCGGGATGCGGAGGCGCGTCGTCCCTTGGAAGGCCCCCACCGTTCCGATTTGCGCATGCGGCATTTGGGGAAGGACATGCCGGCGGAACACTGCTCCACCGGCGAACAAAAGGCGCTGCTTCTGAGCCTCGTTTTGGCCCAAGCGCGCTTGGTTCGCGCCGAACGCGGCGGGCCGGCGCCTCTCTTGCTTCTCGACGAAGTCGCGGCGCATCTCGACGAAAATCGGCGCGCCGCGGTTTTTCAAGCATTGATCGATCTTGGCGCTCAACTCTGGATGACGGGAACCGAAGCCACGCTGTTCGAAGCGTTGGGTGATGCGGCCCATTATGTTCATGTGCGTGACGGAGCCTTTCTCTGAACGACGCGTTTCGCTTGTCGAACAGGTTCGGAAAGCGCTATGAAATCAAGAGAGATCCAAAGGTTGAACGCGCCGATTCGGCCGCTTGCGCCGCGCCGCCGCGGTTCCCTTCGATGCGCTGCTGACCAGACGAGGGCACGCCCATGACCGACGCCGCCACCGGCGCCGACCCGGACTCCTACGGGGCCGGGTCCATCAAAGTTCTGAAAGGCCTGGACGCCGTTCGCAAGCGTCCGGGCATGTATATCGGCGACACCGATGACGGCTCCGGCCTGCACCACATGGTTTATGAGGTGGTGGACAACGCCATCGACGAAGCGCTCGCAGGCTATTGTTCGATGGTGACCGTCTCCCTTCATCCCGACGGATCCCCGACCCTCGAGGACGATGGTCCCGGCGTGAACCACGAGAACCACCCGGACTTCGATCTGTTCACCGTGGAGACCGGTACCGACAATGTGCGCCTGGCCGTCCAGTGGGCCATCGCCGAGGCGACCGGCGGCACGCCGCCAGAGACCGACGTTTTCGAATCGGGCGCATTCGAGAACTCGGTGACGGGTGAGCCCAATGCCGTCCAGTGCGAGCCCGATCTTCCGGGCGCCATCTACCTGTCCTCTGGTGTGCCCGCGCAGGTGCAGGCAGACGCGGTCGGCAACTGATCCCTGACCCCCGGGCGGTCCGCCGTCCCGCCCGGGGGTACCAGACCTGCCCGCGCAGCGCGGGTTTGCAGCACGGGACTTCGCCTGTGCACGAACCGAGCACCGTCGCCAGGATGATCGACCAGCAAGACGTCACGCAGGCGG
>CAYPOX010000178.1:0-4326 GCA_964412525.1 uncultured Caulobacterales bacterium | reverse complement strand
AGGTCCAATCGCCGGAGTACACCGGATAGGTTAAAGGTGTGTTCCGTCCGTAAAATGGACAATGATCGGTCCCCATCTGGGTCCAAACGCGAGTCGCCCCAACCCAACATGTGGGAGTCCCGACCGCGGCGGCCAAAGCGCCCGCCGCCGTCGGCGCGGAGACGACGCCGTCCAGAGCCGCGCACAAAGCCGCATTGCCGTCCAAATCGTTCTTGAGGTCCAGCTCTGCGCTGAGATCGCAGATCTCGAGGCCATGGGCACGGGCGGCTTCAATCTCCTCGCCGCACTCGTCATATTGCAAGCTGACGAAGCTTCCAGGCGCGTCACGGAACGCCGCCGTCCAGGCCGAGATGTCGGTGTAATGACGCGCGCGGCGAAAGGTCTGAAGACCGCTCCGCCAACACAGCCCCACAAAGGGCCCCTCGCCGAGACTCGCCAATCGTGCGCGCCACCTTTCCCGTGCGGCGTGTTCGACGACGAGACGCTGGGGCGTCCCAGGAAAGCTCTCAAGGCTGGGGCGCACCATCGGAAAGAAATCACCGATGAAAGCGTGCCGATCCGCTTTGAGCGTCTCCCCCGCTGACGGCGTGAGGGTCACTTGAATGCGGCCGCCCACGCGGCGCGTCTGACGCGGATGAACGACGGATTCAGGAAACGCGGCCTGCACCAACCGCACCAGACGCGGCTCGCATGCGATGATGGCCGCGTCGCACAGCGCGAGAATGTCGGGAACCACGCTGAGAAAGGCGAGTTCGTCGCCAAGGCCCTGCTCGAAGAACAGCAGCAAAGTGCGCTGGCTAAGATCCTCGCCCGGCCGCCAGCGCGGCGCGTCGACGGCGGCGGTGATGTCGGGATCGTCCAGGCGGCAATTTCGTCCCGCCAGATAGGCCGGCCATCCGGACTGAAGGTCGCCCTGGGCGATCAAGGCCTCACCCAAGAGCATAAGGGCGGCGTGGCGATCCTGTCGGGTGGCGGAAGCGGCGGTCACGGCGCGGCGCGCATGTTCCGCCGCAGCCTTGAACGCGCCGGTCCAACACTGCGACTTCCCGAGCGCGAGAAGAAGCGCCGGATCGTTCGGATGGGCGTTCAAACCGGCTTCAGCCGTCGCGGCCACTTGATCGAACGCGCCTAAGAAGTGCTGCGCAATGGCCAAATTCCGAAAGATCTCAAGGCGATCGGGCGCAAACATCTTCGCCTCGTTCAAGATCTCAAGGGCGGCCTCATGGTCGCCATGGGCGATGAGAGCTGCGGCGAAATTGATCTTGTGATCGGCGACCTTCGGTTCGAGCGCGATCGCGCGGCGAAACCGCGCCTCCGCCGCCGGCCAGTCGCCGGCGTCCGCCGCAACCGATCCGGCCAAACCCGCCAGTTGCGGGTGGTCCGCCTTCACCGACAACGCCCGGTCCAAACATTGGAGCGCCGCCTTCGCGTCGCCGTGGGCGTGGACCAACAATCCCACAAGCGTCAGGAGATCCGGATCGGCGCCGTCAACGGCGAGAAGCGAAGCCGCCCGTTTCAGCGCCTCCTGCGCCCGCCCTTGGGCGTAGAGCGCGACCGCACTGGCGTAGGTCGCCTGGAAGATCGCATTCGGATGGGGGTTCACCCCGGAGACCCCACGCGCCTGAAGCGCTGCCGCAAACCGCATCGACCTATCCTTCGCTTGGACGCCGCGATGGGGCCGCGCCGCCGAAACGGTTCGCGTGCGTTTAAGGGGCGAGCGGCGTCACTCGGTGAAGGTGTAGGAACCCAAGTCGCAAAGGTCGAGTTTGTAGTCCTCAACCACCTCCCCGTCCGCGAACACCCCGCGGATGTCGTAGTCGCAAACGTCGAGACCGTCGCGAATGTCGACCCGCACTTCGAAGCCGGCCGGCAAGAAGGTTTCGGCGAGAAGGTCTTCGTCCCAACTGTTGGTGTTGCTGGGCGACACGTAAAATCCTGTCAGATCCACGCTGGTCCGGTTGATCAGCATGAAAGCCAGATCTTCTCCGAAGGTTGGCGCGGCGACGGCCACGAATGCGCTGGCGAGCGCGAAGATCAATGCACGCGGAACGGTCATGAAGCCCCCTTCTCAAGCGATTGGAAGGTAGCACCGCCCTCAACGCGCCGCCATCGGCGCGACCGATGACGGCCGCGCCGACGGCGCGCGTGTCGTTAGGCCGCCGCGTTGGGCGGAAACACCCGTGCCCAGACGCCTTCTTGGGGGAAAGACTTGAGGAGCGCGCCGCGGGTCGGCCGCCATCCGACGCCCAAAAGGGCGATCGCCGCACCCATCAATAAAAGGGTGAGACCGACCAGTGCGCCCGCCTCCAGACCCACCACGGACAGGAAGTACGCCACCGCGCCCGCGAAGGAGGTCAGCCCCGACACCACCAAAGCGCGGCGATCCAAAGCCAAACCCAACACCGCAACGCCGGTGACGCCCAGCAACACGATCGTCGACGCCACGGGACCGTTCAGCGGTCCGGTCGTCTCGCCGAGGCCGAACTCGTTGAACACCGTTTGGACGTAGGCCGCCAAGGTCGCGATGCCGGCCACAAGCAGCGGCGCGGAACCCGCATGAAGCCAGAACCCCAGATCAGAGAACCATGTCCTGCGTTCCGGGTCTTTGCTGTCGACCAACACCCCGCCGATCAAACCGGCGACGCCGCCGGCGAACAAAGACAGGATCACGATCGCTTGAAGGGGCGAGTAATGAAACCAAAGCTGCGCGGTTCTAGGCAGACCGGGTAAGACCGCCGCCGATAAGAGGCCGAAGACCCCGACGGACGCCGCCCCAGGCAACAGCGCCAAGGTCGCCGGAAAACGATGGCGCCAAAAAAATCCGAAGGCGCCGAGGCCGAACAGGAGCGCCGTGCCGGCGGCGCGCAAGGCGACCATCGCCGCGTCGACCTCGCTAAAGCTCAGGTCGCCGAGGCGGTCGGCACCCAGAAATGTGAACGATCCAAGCAGTGTCGCCCAACTCACCGCGGACGCGAACAAGATGACGAGGGTCGGGAAGAACAGGCGACGCCGACGGCCCACATATTCCGCAATGGCGAGACCCGCGAGCAGGACAACAAGGGCCGTCCCAAACGAGCCGCCGCCGCTTGACGCCGTGAACACCGCAATCCCGGCCAGAAATACGGCAACGCCGATGGCGATGAAGAAGTCGTGCAGACTTCGCAGGAACCGCATGTCTTCTTCGCGAAATCCGGGTTCCGCCGTCCAATGGGCGGGCGCTTGGTGGGTCATCGCGGCCTCCAATCGTTTTCGACATCAATCTACACCCTAACTCATGGTGACAGAAAGCGCGCTGCGCTTCGTCCGAATTCGCGGGCGGCTCGTCGCGGCGTCGCCCGTCCTCGGGCGCAAGCATAAAAAGAAAACGCCGGGCCCTAAGGACCCGGCGCAACGTGATGCATCTCGCAGAGTATTGCGGCCTTAGCTGGTTGGGTCGACCTTCCGCATGGACATGTCCTCGACGACCATCCAATCGCCTTCGGTTCCGGCCTCGCGCACTTTCAATTTGCGCGTGCCCTCATCGCCGTCGACCGACATGTAGACTTTCATATCGTAACTCTTGCCATCCGGACCCGTACCCGTCCATTTGGCTTTCATGTCGTAGCTGTCGCCGCCTTCGAAATTCGCCATGTAGACTTTGACGTCGGCCGCCTCCATATCCGTGCCAGTCATGGTGTAGCCGCCGGACGTGTAGGTCTCCGTCCACGAGCCTTCCCAAGTGCCGTCGTCGCCCTCGTCCCACTCGCCGGAAAGCACGCCGCCTTCGAACGTCATGCGGACGCGCGTGGTGTTCGCCACCATTTGATAATCCGGACCCATGGACTGGCCTTCGCCCAACCACTCGCCCGCGGAATGTTCGTTCATCGCCTTGAACTGGGCTTCGGTCAGTTCCGTCCACTCGGTCTTCTCGTCGCCCGCCAAAGCCGGGACGCTCAACATCAAAGCCGCCGAAGCGGCCGCAAACGCGTACTTCATAAGCACACCCCTTTTTGTCTTGGACGCCGCCTCCTGGGCGACGCTGAAACGTAACACGATGCGCTTCGTCGCGGCAGTCCGCCGCATGAGTCGCAGCTCTCCAGAGATCAAGCGCCTTCGGCGAATCACGCGCGTGGAGAGACGAGATGTCGCAATTGTGCAGAGGTTTCAGGCGCTGCGCCGCCGGCTGACGTGCTCGCCCTTCAAGACAAGCTGCATGTGATCGGCAGGCGACGTAGCCAAAGCGCGACGAGCCGCCAACCCATTTTCACCCCTGAGGCGCGCGCCAGCGTCCGGGCAGCATGCGGATAAGCACGTCCGTTTTGTCGACGAAATGATGCTTCAGCGCCG
>CAYPOX010000177.1:0-4427 GCA_964412525.1 uncultured Caulobacterales bacterium | reverse complement strand
GCACGCTGTTCGACGGTATCCCGCTGGATCGGATGAGCGTGTCGATGACGATGAATGGCGCGGTCCTGCCGGTGCTCGCGCTCTTCGTCGTCGCCGCGGAGGAGCAGGGCGTGTCGCCCGCGCAGCTCAGCGGCACGATCCAGAACGACATTCTCAAAGAATTTATGGTGCGGAACACCTATATTTTCCCGCCTGCGCCGTCGATGAGGATTATTTCCGACATCTTCGCCTATACGGCGCAAGAAACGCCCAAGTTCAATTCGATCTCGATTTCCGGCTATCACATGCAGGAAGCCGGCGCGACGGCGGATCTGGAGCTCGCCTACACGATCGCGGACGGGATCGACTATGTCCGCGCCGGCGTCGCGGCCGGTCTGGACGTGGACGCCTTCGCGCCGCGCCTGTCATTCTTCTGGGCGATCGGCATGAACGCTTTCATGGAGATCGCGAAACTGCGCGCCGGTCGGCTGCTTTGGGCGACCCTCATGCGCGACGTTTTTGCGCCGAAAGATCCACGTTCCTTATGCCTGCGCGCCCATTGCCAAACCAGCGGATGGAGCCTGACGGCCCAAGACGTCCGCAACAATGTCGTCCGCACGGCGGTGGAGGCGTTGGCGGCGACGTTTGGCGGGACCCAATCGCTCCACACGAACAGTTTCGATGAGGCGCTGGCCCTGCCGACAGACCATTCCGCACGGATCGCCCGCAACACCCAGCTCGTCCTGCAATATGAGGCCGGACTGACCGACGCGATCGATCCTTGGGGCGGGTCCTACTATGTCGAGGCCCTGACAAAGGCGTTGTGCGACCGGGCGCTGACCCACATCGAGGAGGTCGAAGGGTTGGGGGGCATGGCGAAGGCGATCGAGCAAGGATTGCCGAAGCTCCGGATTGAAGAGGCGGCGGCGCGCACCCAAGCGCGGATCGACAGCGGCGCCCAGGCGGTGGTCGGCGTGAACCTGTTTTCGCCGACGGAGCCCGAACACGTCGACGTTTTAAAGGTCGACAATGCGAAGGTGCGCGCCGCACAGACCGACAAGCTCGAACGACTCCGCGCGGAGAGGGATCAGGCCGCGGTCGACGCGGCCCTTGATGCGATGACCCGCGCGGCTCAATCGGGCGACGGCAATCTCTTGGGCTTGTCGATCGACGCCGCACGCGCCAAGGCGACCGTCGGCGAAATGGCCTTCGCTCTGGAGAAGGTCTTCGATCGCCACCGCGCCAAGATCCAAGCGATTTCCGGGATCTACGCCGCCGAAAGCGAGGCCGCTGCAGGCGATGTGATCGCTGCGGCGCGCGCCAAGGCGGACGCCTTCGCCGCCGCGGACGGTCGCCGACCGCGCATTCTCGTCGCCAAACTTGGCCAGGACGGGCACGATCGCGGGCAAAAAGTGATCGCCACCGCCTTCGCCGATTTGGGCTTCGACGTCGACATCGGGCCGCTCTTCCAAACGCCGGAGGAAGCGGCTCGGCAAGCTGTCGAAAACGACGTTCATGTCGTGGGCGCATCCTCCCTCGCCGCCGGTCATTTGACGCTCGTGCCGGCCCTGCGCGACGCGCTGAAGGCTGAAGGCCGCGACGACATCTTGATTGTGGTGGGCGGCGTCATCCCGCCGGAAGATCAACAAGCCGTGCTCGATGCGGGCGCAGCCGCCGTTTACCCGCCCGGCACGGTCATCGCAGAGGCGGCGCAATCCTTGCTGGATTTGTTGGCGCAGCGCCTCGGCCACGAATTGGGGGCGACCTGAACGCCGGCGACGTCGCGGCGGTGCGCGCCGGTCATCGCGCGGCGCTTGGGCGCGCGATCACCCTGGTGGAAAGCGCGCAACCCAAGCACCGTCTCGAGGCGGCGGAACTGCTGGAAGCGCTGACGCCCCATGCAGGCGGCGCGCACCGGATCGGCGTCTCCGGCCCGCCCGGCGTCGGCAAGTCGACCACGATTGAGGCGTTGGGCGTTCATCTCCTGGCCCGTGAGCATAAAGTCGGCGTTCTGGCGGTGGACCCATCCTCCGCGCGCATCGGCGGTTCGATCATGGGCGACAAGACGCGCATGCCGCGCCTGTCCCAACATCCCAACGCCTTCGTTCGCCCCTCCCCCTCCGGCGGCGGCCTTGGCGGCGCCGCACGCGCCACGCGGGAGGCGATTCTGGTGCTGGAAGCCGCCGGCTTCGGCGTCGTGATCGTGGAATCGGTCGGCGTGGGACAGTCGGAGGCCGCGGTCGCCGACATGACGGATGTGTTCTTGCTCCTCGCCCAACCCGCCGCCGGAGACGAACTGCAGGGCGTCAAAAAGGGCGTGCTGGAGCTGGCGGACATCGTCGCCGTGAACAAGGCCGACGGCGAAACCAAAATCGCCGCCCTGCGCGCTCAACGTGACCTCAAGGCCGCGCTCAGCCTGACCCCGCCGGCGGCAGCCTGGTGGCGACCTCCGGTGCTGGCCTATTCCGCCGAAACCGGCGACGGGCTTGCAGAGCTTTGGTCGGCGATCGAAGACCATCGCCGCGCTGCGGACGCCGTCGGCGCGGTGGAGGCGCGCCGCCGACGCCAACGCCGCGCTTGGATGACCGATCTGGTGCGCGACGGTTTGGCCGACGCACTTGCTCGCGACACAAAAACCGCCGATCTGCTTGCGCGCTTGGAGAAGAGCGTGGAGGACGGGAGTCTTCCGCCGGCGATCGCCGCCGAACGGCTGATCGCAACGTTTCTGGATCGCTGATAGGGACGTTCGAAAATCCGCGACTCTGGACTGAACGTCTGCTCGAAAGACGCAAGGCTTCGGGAACCGACGGCGCTCGCGGCGTTGATAGGAACGGAGGACGCCGGTGGCGCAAACGAAACGCGTGGATCTGACGCAAGGCTCGGTTACGGGGCATTTGTGGCGTCTTTGGTGGCCGATGATCGCGGCGGTCTTCGCCATGATGACGGTCCAGCTCGTCGACAGCTACTTCGTCGCCCAGCTCGGCACGACCAAATTGGCGGCCTTGGGCTTCGCGACGCGAGTCATGTTCGTCGTGATGGCGTTGGCCATCGGCCTCGGCGCAGGGGCCGTGGCGGTGACGGCGCGCGCGGCGGGTCGCGGTTCGGACGAAGAGCTTCGTGACTTGGCCACGGCCTCGACCCTCTTGGCCTTATTGATCGTCGGCCCCGTCTCCCTGATCGGCGCGGTCTTCTCAGGACCGCTTTTCCGCGCGATCGGCGCGCCTGAAGAGCTGATCCCAGATATCGTCGCCTATATGCAGGTTTGGTTCGGCGGGCTCGCTTTGTTCGTCATGCCGCTGGTGGCGACCAACATCCTCCGCGCCGTCGGCGATTCCATCGTCCCCGCCATCTTGATGATCAGCTCCGCGGTGCTGAATGCGGTGTTCGATCCGATTTTCATTTTTGGTTGGGGTCCGATCCCGGAACTCGGCATCGCCGGCGCGGCATGGGCGACTTTGGCCAGCCGCGTGATCATGTTTGTCGGCGCCATGTGGCTGCTCGTCAAAGTGCGCGGCTTGATCAGTTTCACGCCGCCGCCCTGGGCCCGCATGCGCGCCGCTTGGAGCGAGGTGCTACGGGTGGGCGCGCCGGCCGTCTTGTCGAATATGATCAATCCGGCCGGCCAAACGATCGCCACCTCCGCCATGGCGACGGCGGGGGTCGCGGCGGTGGCCGGTTTCTCGTCCATCGCGTTGGTGATCGAGACGTTCTCGCTCGTTCCGCTCTTCGCCTTGTCCGCCGCGATCGGTCCGGTCACGGGTCAAAACTTCGGCGCCGGCAAGACGGACCGCGCCATCCGCGCGTTCCATGTCGCCTTTCTGGCGAGCATCGCCTGCGCGGTGCTGACCGCCATCGTCTTTTGGGCGTCCGGAGATTGGATCGTCGCTCAATTCAACCGCGAGAACGATCCGGAGGTGGCGCGTTTCGCGCTCGGCTATCTCCACTTGGTGCCGATCACGACCGCCGGTTTCGGGATCATGATGGCGATGAGCGCGGGTTTGAACGCGATCGGCCGCCCGATCCCCGGCGTCATCGTGACAAGCGTCCGCTCTCTTTTGCTCTATGCGCCCGGCGTCTGGATCGGCCTCAAACTCGGCGGCCCCTTAGGCGCCTTCATCGCGATCGCAGTCGCGAACATTTTCGCCGGCGTGATGTCCACCGCATGGATCGAGCTGCGCCTTAGAATGCGGTCCGTCGCCGTTCCGCAACCCGCCTCAGCTTAAGACGCCTGGCGCACGGCCGCCCGCTCCGCCCCAGCCGCCTTGAGTTTGTCGACGATCATAAAGGCGAGCTCCAAGGCCTGCTCCGCGTTCAAACGCGGATCGCAATGGGTGTGGTACCGGGACGCCAACGCGGCCTCCGTCACCTCGCGCGCGCCGCCCAGACATTCGCTCACGTTCTGGCCGGTCATCTCGAAATGCACCCCGCCGGCATGGGTTCCCTCGGCG
>CAYPOX010000176.1:0-4452 GCA_964412525.1 uncultured Caulobacterales bacterium | reverse complement strand
GCTGAGGAAGCCGCCGCCCAGTTTCTTTTGGACGAAGCCAAAGCGGGTCGCAAAAAGCCGATGGCGGGCTTTATTGCGGGCGTGACGGCGCCGCCGGGCCGGCGCATGGGCCACGCCGGAGCGATCATCTCCGGCGGCGAGGGCGGCGCGGACTCGAAAATCGACGCCATGGAGCGCGCCGGAATCAAGGTGACGCGCGCTCCTTCGCGCCTTGGCGAAACTGTGGTGGCCGCCATCCAGGGATGATGAAAGCGACGTGCGCCGGCGCGCGGCCGGCGGTCGCGTCGATCCGCCCACACCGCGCATGAGGAAAGTTTGGCGTATCTGATGCCCGACGATTTTCGACCCGCACCCAACCGCCGCGACACCCTCGCCGCGACAACTTTTCTTTCCGGCGCGAACGCCGCCTATTTAGAAAGCCTCCAAGCCGCCTATTACACCGATCCCGGCGCTGTCGATCCGGAGATGCGGGCGGTGTTTGACAGCCTGGCCGACGGCCGTCCGGTCTCGGCCTCCTGGCGTCGTGTTGATTGGCCGGCGCCGACCCTTTCCGATTGGGACCGAGCCGCCCTTTCCGATCAAACGGCGCAACCGGCGACGCCCTTGCGCGACAAAGTCGCGGCGACCCGACCGGGCGCAAGCGAAGATGAAATCCGCGCCGCCACGCTCGACTCGATCCGCGCGATCATGCTGATCCGAGCCTATCGCGTGCGCGGCCACCGGGCGGCGGCTCTGGATCCGCTGGAGTTGCACGCGTGGTCCGCCCATCCGGAGCTTGATCCGCAGACTTACGGGTTCACCGAGCAAGATCTGAACCGCCCGATCTTCATCAACTATGTCTTGGGCCTCGAGACCGCGACGTTGCGCGAGATCCTTGAGGTCGTCCGCCGGACCTATTGCGGCACGATCGGCGTGCAGTTCATGCATATTCCGTTCCCCGACCAGAAATCCTGGATCCAGGAGCGGATCGAGGGGCGCGCCGGCGAGATTAATCCGGATCGCGAAGGCAAAAAGGCGGTCCTGCAAGCCCTGACCAAGTCGGAAGGCTTCGAGCGGTTCCTGCACACCAAATATCAGGGCACGAAGCGCTTCGGACTGGACGGCGGCGAGAGCTTGATCCCAGCCCTGGAAGAGGTCATCCGCGTGGGCGCCGATCTCGGCGTGCGCGACGTCATTCTGGGCATGCCGCACCGGGGCCGTCTCAACGTTCTGGCGAACGTCATGGGCAAACCCTATCGCGCGATCTTCTCCGAGTTCGGCGGCGGCTCTTGGGCCCCGGACGACGTGGAGGGATCAGGCGACGTGAAATACCATTTGGGCGCGTCGTCGGACCGCGAGATGGAAGGCGGCTCGGTGCACCTGTCCCTCACCGCCAATCCGTCCCATTTGGAGGCGGTCAATCCGGTCGTGCTGGGCAAAGCCCGCGCCAAGCAGGAACGCTACGTCTTCGGCAAAGAAGCATCCTCTTCGGACGCGCGTGACGCCGTGCTGCCGATCCTTTTGCACGGCGATGCGGCCTTCGCCGGCCAAGGCGTGGTGGCCGAATGCTTCGGACTTTCCGGCGCCAAGGGGCACCGCACCGGCGGGGCCATCCATTTCATCGTCAACAATCAGATCGGTTTCACCACGAGCGCGATCCGCGCGCGCTTGTCGCCCTATCCGACCGACGCCGCCCTCATCTGCGCGGCGCCGATCTTCCATGTGAACGGAGACGACCCGGAAGCGGTGATCTATGTGGCGCGCTTGGCGATCGAGTTTCGTCAGCGCTTTCAGCAGGATGTCGTCGTCGACATCTTTTGCTATCGCCGCTTCGGCCACAATGAAGGCGACGAGCCGTCCTTCACCCAGCCGATCATGTACGACAAGATCCGCCGGCATGAGTCCGTCCGATCGGTCTACGTCAATCGCCTGGTGAAAGAAGGCGCGGTCACGCGGCAAGAGGCCGACGACATGGACGAGTCGTTCCGCCGCCATCTCGACGAAGAGTTCGACGCGGGCAAGGCCTATCGCCCGAACAAAGCCGATTGGCTGGACGGCGTGTGGTCGGGCCTACGGCTCCCGGATGACGACGACCGCAAGGGCGTCACCGGCGTCGACATGGATCGTTTGACCACGATCGGCCGAAAGCTCACCCATATTCCCGATCGCATCACCCCGCACAAAACGATCCGCCGGATCATGAAGGCGCGGGAGACCATGATTGAGACCGGCGAAGGCATCGATTGGGCCACCGCCGAGTCGCTCGCTTTCGGGACGCTCCTGGCGGAAGGCACGCATGTGCGACTGTGCGGTCAGGACTCCTCGCGGGGCACCTTCAGCCAACGCCACTCCGAAATCGTCGACCAGAAGAGCGAAGAGCGCCACGCGCCGCTCAATCACCTGGGAGAGGGTCAGGCGCCTTTCGAAGTCATCGACTCCATGCTCTCGGAGTTCGCGGTGCTGGGTTTTGAGTATGGCTATTCGCTTGCGGACCCGAACAGCCTGGTGCTTTGGGAGGCGCAGTTCGGCGATTTCGCCAACGGCGCCCAGGTGATCATTGATCAGTTCATCTCTTCGGGCGAGCGCAAATGGCTGCGCATGTCCGGGCTCGTGATGCTTCTGCCCCACGGCTATGAAGGCCAAGGTCCTGAGCACTCCTCCGCCCGGCTTGAGCGCTTTCTTCAAATGTGCGCGGAAGACAATATGCAGGTCGCGAACTGCACCACGCCCGCAAACTATTTCCACATTCTGCGTAGGCAGTTGCGCCGCGAGTTCCGCAAGCCGCTGATCCTGATGACGCCGAAATCCTTGCTGCGCCATAAGCGATGCGTGTCGCAACTGGTGGAGATGGGGCCCGGGACGAGTTTCCACCGCGTCTTGTTCGACGACGCCGAGCATGGCCGCACCGAAGTGAAGCTCAAGCCGGACTCCGAGATCAAGCGGGTCGTGATGTGCTCCGGCAAGGTCTATTACGATCTCCTGGAGGATCGCGACCGGCGCGGACGAGACGACGTGTACCTTCTGCGCTGCGAACAGTTCTATCCGGTTCCGGTGAAATCCCTGATGACCGAGATGCGCCGCTTCAAGGACGCCGAAATCGTCTGGTGCCAGGAAGAACCGCGCAATATGGGCGCATGGACCTTCATGGAGCCGAACATCGAATATCTTTTGGATAGGCTTGGTGCCAAACATCGACGGCCGCGTTATGCGGGCCGTCCGCCCGCGGCCTCCCCGGCCACGGGCTTGGCGTCGAAACACAAATTCGAGCTTGAAACTTTCTTGGAAGAGGCGCTGGGCTGAACCCTGCGCATCGCATCGTCCCGCATCGCTACGGAGGACCGACCATGAGCGTTGACATCCGCGTGCCCGAACTCGGCGAATCCGTCACCGAGGCGACCGTCGGACAATGGTACAAAAACCCCGGCGATCCGGTGAAGGCCGATGAAGCCGTGGCCGAGCTTGAGACGGACAAAGTCACCGTGGAAGCGACGGCCCCGTCGGACGGCTTTCTGGCCGAGGTGTTGGCGCAGTCCGGCGAAACGGTTGCGGTCGGCGCCGTGTTGGGCCGTTTGAGCGCCGACGGCGCGGGGGCTTCCGCCCCGGCCCCGGCGGCGAGCGCGGCGGCGCCCGCGCCGTCCACCGGGGCGGCCAATGGCGGCGGAGCGTCCGTGGAGGTGAAAGTCCCCGAGCTGGGCGAGTCAGTGACCGAGGCGACCGTCGGGCAGATCTACAAAAAGCCGGGCGACGCCGTCGCCGCGGACGAAGCGATCCTGGAGCTGGAGACGGACAAGGTGACGGTGGAGGCCGTCGCGCCGTCCGCCGGGGTGTTGCAAGACCTGCTCGTGGCGCAGGGCGCGACCGTTTCGGTCGGCGCCGTGGTGGCGAAGCTGGGGGCCGGAGCGGGCGCGCCCGCCCCTGCGCCGGCGCAGCCGGCCGCTGCGCCCGTGCCGGCGGCCCCCGCGGCGTCCGGAGCACAAGCCGGCCCGGCCGCACGCCGGGCCGCAGATGCAGCGGGCGTCGACCTCGCGCAAGTGCCCGGCACCGGCAAGGACGGCCGCCCCACCAAGGGCGACGTGATGCAGGCGGTGAAGACGATCGCTTCTCAACCGGCGCCGGCGGCGCGGGGGCCGCGCGAGACCGGCCCGCGGGAAGAGCGCGTCCGCATGTCCCGCCTTCGCCAAACCATCGCCCGCCGCCTCAAAGAGGCTCAAGACACCGCCGCGATGCTGACGACCTTCAATGAGGTCGACATGACGAATGTCATGGCCGCGCGGAAAAAGTACAAAGACCTGTTCGAGAAAAAGCACGGCGTGAAGCTCGGTTTTATGAGCTTTTTCGTGAAAGCCGTGGTGCAGGCCCTGAAAGACGTGCCGGATGTGAACGCCGAGATCGACGGCGAGGACGTCATCTACAAAAACCATTATGACATCGGCGTCGCGGTCGGCACGGAACGGGGCCTCGTGGTGCCGGTGC
>CAYPOX010000175.1:0-4602 GCA_964412525.1 uncultured Caulobacterales bacterium | reverse complement strand
AAGCTCTTCGTTGTTTTTAACTCGGCCTTCGCCGGGCCGCGGCGGGTTGGGGCGCCGCACGTTCCCAGGCCGTTCGGTCGCCACGCATAGGCGATCCGATACAATCGATCTGGCGCGCCCAAGAGGGGCGCCTCCAGCGCTCCGTCAGGACGTGTGGGAGCTTCCGCATCGAACCGTCGCGCAAACGCGCGTGCGAAGGCCTCGCTGGGCGCGAGCGCCGGCGTGCGCGGGGCCGTGCTTCGGCCCCATAACACCAAGCATCCGCCGCCGTGTCCGGGCGGGTAGACGCCCTGGGGATGCAGTGGCGTGACTGCGCGCGCAGCCGGAAACAGGCTCAGCATGTTTCCGAGAACGGTCTCGCTTTCCGCGACCAAATCGCCGTTTTGAAAGCCAAGCGCACGGACATCCGCCGCAAGGGCGTCATAGGGCGCAAAGGTGTCGCAACGGCCGCATCGCGCCGGCTGGATCAAATCCACCATCGGGCGCGCGGCGACCCCCGCGATCAGCAGCGCGGCGCAGACCGCGACGAAGGCCTGGCTGCGCCGTCCGTTGAAGACCGCCTCCGACGCGCCGGCCCATAGCGCGATCGGCCACGCGACCAAGAGAGGAACCAGCCAGCGATCGGCGAAACTCGTGGAGCCGAGCGCGGCGGTGGCGACCAGCACCGTGATGAGCGCCGCTGCAATTTGCCGGCGCGTCCATCGCAGTCCCCATATCGGCGAGGCCGGGGCCCGCCACGTTTCTGGAAACAGTAGGAGGGCGAGAAGGCCGGCGGGGCTCACAAGCGTCGCGAACGCCCACGCGACGTCGTCCCACGCCGCAACCGGCGACGCGGCTCGGGCATCTGTGACCGAGACGTCCTGATACAGCGCCAAGAGTCCGACGCCTTCTTGGGCGAGCCAAAGATAGGCAGGGCCTGCGACCGCCAGAAGCGCGGCGCATGCGAGGATCAGGCCGCTCGGTCTGAGAGCTTCGCGCATCTCTCGGACGCTCCAGGCCGCCGCGCCCATGAGCAGGAGGGCCGGAATCACATTGTATTTCGCGGAGACGCCGAGCCCCGCGATCACGCCGAACAGAGCGTAGTCGATCAAAGCCTTGCGCTGCACGATGCGTGCGCCGGCCCAGACTATGCCCGCGGCGGCCGCAAACGCCGCCATCGTGTTGGCGTAGTTCTGATGGACGTGAAATCCCGCGAATAAGGTCGCGCAAAACGTCCAAAGCGCGATGCTCGCGCGCCGACCCGTTCCCAGGATCCGGCGGGCCGCGGCGTAGAGCGCCGCCAAGCCCAGCGTCAGGCAGAGATATTTCGCCAGCACGACGGCCTGGCGCGCGTCGAAGGTGACGCGTTCGGCCCCCCAGACCAGCCACGAATAAAGCGGCGGATTGCGCGGTCGATAGCCCCAAGCGAGGGATTGGGCGTACAGGACCTGCTCGGCCTCGTCCGGCGTCAAGGTGGCGTGTCCGCCAAGCCGGACAGCCGCGTGCACCGCGACGATCAGCGCGATCAATCCGATCGCGACCGCGCTCTCCCGCCGCATGCGGGTGAACCCGCAGGGTTCAGGCTGCGATCGGCACGCCTTTTTGCGCGAACACGTCGCGAAGTTCGCCGTTCTCGAACATTTCGCGGACGATGTCGCAGCCGCCGACGAACTCGCCCTTCACATAGAGCTGCGGAATCGTCGGCCAGTTCGAGAACTCCTTGATCCCGTTGCGCAGCGACTCGTCCTCCAGGACATTGGCGGAGTCGAAATCGACGCCGAGATAGTTCAGCACTTGGACCACCACGCTGGAAAAGCCGCATTGCGGAAATTGCGGGGTGCCTTTCATGAAGAGCATGACGTCCGCGCCGTCGATGCGTTCTTTGATCTCGTCTTGTACGCTCATATCGTCGCTCCACTTGCGAACTATTCGCGTCGACGCTAACGACGGCGTCGTCCGCCGTCAACGAATCCGCAGGAGTCCTTTCCGGCGCATCAAGCGAATTTGACGGTCGAGCCCTTCGGGCAATGCGATGCGCGGCGGCGGCGGCGGCGGCGCGTCGGGGATCGGGCGGGCCGGTTTGTCGAGATCAGCTCGCTCCAATTGGGCTTGGGTGACCGGGAGTTGCAGTCCGAAGCGACGTGCAATGTCTGCGAGGGAACGCAAGGCTCCCGTCGGTATGGGCGCGACGATCCGGCGAACGCCCAGCGCGGCGGTCATGCGTTGGTAAACCTCGCGCATGGACGCCACGTCTGGGCCGCCAATGGCCAAAGTTGCGTTCTCAAAGCCGCCCTCAAGCGCGGTCTCCACCGTGATGCGCGCCAGGTCCTCCACATGAATGGGTTGCTGGAGCGCGGCGCCGGAGCCGGCCAAGGGGGCGAGCGGCCAGCGGTCCATCAACCTCAGGAGCCTCGCAAATCCGTCGGTGCGCTCGGCGCGGCCATAGATGAGCGTGGGACGCAGAATGGCGTAGTCGAGCCCGCTCGCGGCGACCGCCCGCTCTGCATCTAGGATCGCAGCATAGATCGGGTCGTGCGGCGTGACCGCGACATTGTTGCTGGAAAAGAAAACGGTCCGGCGCACGCCCGCCTCGACCAGCGCGGGAAGGGCGCGGCGACTGAGCGTCAGTCCCGGCGTCAGCACGGCGAGATCGGCGTCGGCGAAGAGCGATGGGGCCCCTTCAAGGGCGGACAGGTCGAAGGTGCGGCTTTCGCGCCAGCCCGTCGCCTCGATCCTTCGTCGAGAGGTTCCGATGACGGCGATCTCGCGTTCCGCGAGGCCGCGGGCGATCTGGGCGCCCAGCGGCGACGCCACGCCCACGACGACGGCGAGGCACGCCGCCCGTTTCACCCCTTTGGCGTGGTTTTCAAGGCGAGCGCGTGAAGCTCGCCGCCCATGCGCCCTTGCAGCGCGGCGTACACCAGTTGGTGTTGGGCGATCCGAGACTTGCCGACAAAGGCGGACGAGGCGATGCGCGCTTCATAATGATCGCCGTCGCCCGCCAAATCGACGATTTCAATGTCGGCGTCCGGCATCGCCTCTTTGATCAGACGTTCGATCTCTGCGGCTTCCATCGCCATGGCGTCCTCCTTCAGTCGATATCGCCCATATAGCGGGGCAGGGCCTCTTCGTGGCGGGCGCGCAGATGCGCGAGGGGAAGCGTTTCCGCGCGCAAGATCAGCGCGTCGCCGCCGAAACGTCCAATCGTCGCGCAAGGCACGTCCGCGTCCATGGCCGCTTGAACCACGCGTTCCGCCAAGGACTCCGAGATCGCGATCAAAGCGCGGCCTTGGTCCTCGCCGAACCAGAAGGCGTGCGCGGGAAGGGCTTTCGGGCCAGGTTCGAGCGCCAGACCGACATTGGCGGCCAACGCCATCTCGGCGGCCGCCACCAATAGGCCGCCATCCGACACGTCGTGGGCGCAGCGGACCCCGTGTTCACGGATCAGGACGCGCAGCAGGTCGTGGAGCCGACGCTCGTCAAGAAGGTCGACCGGCGGCGGCGCGCCGTCCTCCCGGTCGAACAATTCACGTCGGTAAAGCGACTGGCCCAGCCATCCCTCGCAGGCGCCGAGGGCGATGAGCAGATCGCCGTCCTTCGCCGCATCGATCCGCGCCGTATGCGCGTAATCCTCAACGAGCCCCACGGCCCCGACGGTCGGCGTCGGCGGGATCGCGACGCCGTTCGTCTCATTGTAGAGCGAGACATTGCCGGAGACGATCGGCGCGTCCAACGCCCGGCAGGCCTCCGCCATGCCGTCGATGCAGCCGGCGATCTGGCCCATGATCTCGGGTTTCTCCGGATTGCCGAAATTGAGGCAGTCGGTGAGGCCGATCGGGATCGCCCCGACCGATGCGAGGTTTCGGCACGCCTCCGCCACCGCTTGGCGGCCGCCTTGCACCGGGTCCGCCAGGCAATAGCGCGGCGTCACGTCTGCGCTCAGCGCCAGCGCTTTGCGTGTGCCGTGCACGCGCACCAAAGCGGCGTCGCCGCCTGGGCCGACCAAAGTGTCCGCCATGACATGGCTGTCATACTGCTCGGTGATCCAACGGCGCGCGCACAAATCCGGCGAGGCCATGAGCGTCGTCAACGCTTCAAGCAATTTGTCCGTGGGCAGTTCTTCGGGCCCGGGCGCGTGCTTTTTGGCGGTCGGTTTTGCGGAGCGGTCATAAACGGGCGCGTCGTCCGCAAGCGCGGACAGAGGCAGATCAGCGACGATCGCGCCCAGGCGTTTCAAGACGATCCGGTTCGTGTCGGTCAGAACGCCGATCACCGCGGCGTCGAGCCCCCATTTCGTGAACACGGCTTCCGCGTCCGCCTCCCGTCCCGGCGACAGCACCATCAACATGCGCTCTTGGCTCTCCGACAGCATGATCTCAAAAGCTGACATGCCGTCTTCGCGCATGGGCACGTGATCGAGGTTCAGCTCCACGCCGAGCCCGCCCTTCGAGGCCATTTCCACGGAAGAGGAGGTGAGACCGGCCGCGCCCATATCTTGGATCGCCACCACGGCGCCCGCGGCCATGAGCTCCAGGCACGCCTCAAGGAGAAGCTTTTCCGCGAAGGGGTCGCCGACCTGGACGGTCGGCCGTTTGGCTTCGGCTTCTTCGTCGAACTCGGCGG
>CAYPOX010000174.1:0-4610 GCA_964412525.1 uncultured Caulobacterales bacterium | reverse complement strand
CGGGAATTTGCAGCCATGGGGCGTCGTCGTGGTCGCAGGGGCCGCGCGGGACGAGGTGGTGGCCATGGCCCAACGCGCCGTGGCGGACGATCCCTTGGGCGACGATCTCGGCCGCCCGGTCTATCCGCCGAAGCTTTGGGAACCCTATCGAACTCGGCGTTTCGCGGTCGGCGAAGCGATGTATGCGCGGCTTGAGATCCCGCGTGAGGACAAGCCGGCGCGGCTCGCCCATTTGGCGCGCAACTTCCAGTTTTTTGACGCGCCCGTCGGCCTGTTTTTCTCCATCGATGCGCGCATGGGGCACGCCCAATGGTGCCATCTCGGCATGTTCATGATGGCGATCGCCCTCGCCGCCGAAGAGCGCGGCCTCGCCACCTGTTTTCAAGAAGCTTGGGCGATCCTTCGTCCCAAGCTTCACGCGCATTTCGCGCTTTCGGACGACGTCATGATCGCCAGCGGCATGGCCATGGGTCATGCGGATCCGGACGCCCCGGTGAATCGGCTGCGCGCGGATCGCGAGAGCGTCGACGCCTTCGCGCGGTTGGAAGGGTTCTCGTCATGAAGATCGTGACGTGGAACGTGAACTCCGTGAAGGCGCGCCTGGAGACCGTTCTCGGCTATCTGCGCAGCGCCGACGCGGACGTGGTCTGCCTGCAAGAAATCAAGACGACGGATGATGGCTTTCCGCGGCTGGAGATCGAGGACCTCGGCTACAATGTCGAGACCCATGGGCAAAAAACCTATAACGGCGTCGCGCTGCTCTCAAAGCGGCCGCTTTCCGACGTGCGGCGCGGCTTGCCTGGCGATCCGGACGACGCCCAGGCCCGCTATATCGAGGCGCTGGTCGAGGGCGAGACGCCCTTTCGGGCGGCGTCTCTTTATCTGCCGAACGGGAATCCGATCGGAACGGAGAAGTTCGCCTACAAGCTCGCATGGTTCGCGCGCCTCGAAGCGCATGCGCGCACGCTGTTGGCGCTGGAAGAACCCTTCGCGTTGGCCGGCGACTACAACGTCATTCCGAGGCCCGTCGACGCCGCCGATCCCGCCTCTTGGACCGAAGACGCCCTCTTCCAACCGGAGAGCCGGGCGGCCTATCGCCGTTTGCTCAACCTTGGATTGACGGATGCGGTCTTACAGCATGACCCGAGCGGCGGCCAGTTTTCGTTCTGGGACTATCAGGCGCGCGCTTGGGAACGGGACCATGGAATTCGCATCGACCACATCGCGCTCAGCCCGCAGGCGGCGGATCGGTTCGTCGATGCAGGCGTCGACCGGGACATGCGCGCCGGCGCGAAACCCTCCGATCATGTTCCCGTTTGGGCGCGCCTTGACCTGACGGTTCGGTAGACCCCGCTTAGACCGAGACGAGAAAAGGCGCCAGCAACTGGCCCAAATCAAAGCCGCGTTCGTCAAGCATGATTGTAAGAGACAGCAATAAGACCAGCGAAGACAGTGTCATGCGTTTTACTAAAAACGAGTCGGTCACGGATGGTTCGTGCATCAATGCGCTCCCTTGAACTGATGCACAACAATAAATATACAACGCCGAGTTGGTCAAGAATTATCGTTTCATATTTAGATTGCATTTTTCGCAAGACCTAAAGTTCTCCATGATTTATCAGAAATCATGCAGTTTAAAGAAAGACTTTTCCTTCAAATTTGGTTTGAACATCTGACGATTGCTCCAGAATTTCTGGTCGTTCGAAAATGCGTCGACACGTCAGCGCGCATAAAAGGGCGTCGAGGGCGTCGCCCCCGGCATTGTCTTGCGCCTTCGCCCAAATCGACTCCGCCGCGGACACGCCCTGCATGCGCATCCGTCGGATCAGATTTCTGCGGCCCGCGGACGCCGCTTCGGACCGACCCTTATAGACCGTGCGCCAACGGAGCGCTTGGAGCAGGCTCGCCGGACAGGTCTCCAAAACAGTCGGGAGACCTGCCGCGCTGTTCTGCATGGGCGGAAATCGCGCGACGTCGTGGGCGATCAGCGGCCCTGCGACATCGCAAATCGCATGGTAAGTCTGCCGGAACAGGCGAAGATTGTAGACTGCGAAGGGCGTGCGCGCGTCTTTGTCGGTCGCGCGCTTCACCTCGCCGTCCGTGTGCGCTTGGCAATGGGTGCGAAATGCATGCGGCGTCGGAAAGGCCCGCTCAAAGGCGGCGACATAGTCCGTCCAACAACGACCGCCGCTCAACGCGGCGGGCACGCTGAACGGCGCATCGACGCCGACGACCGCCGGTCCGGATTCGGCGATCATGCGTCCAAGGGCGCGCGCGGCGGCGCGCGGACCTCGGGCCTCGGACGCGAGCGCCCGCAAAGGATCAAGCGCCTCGATCGTCAGGCCGTCGGCGCGGGCGAGGCCCTGTGCGATCCAGATTCGACGCTCCGCGTCGCGGGCGCCGGAAAAATCGACGCCCAAGATTCGTGGGCGCGCCTCGACCATGGCTCCGGACCTAAGCGGCCCCGCCCAATCGCGCCAGCGCGTCCGCCAGTTTCAAACGTTGGCCCTCATAGCCCGCGCGCTTGTCCCGTTCGCCGGCGACCACATCCTCCGGCGCGTTGGCGACGAAGCGTTCGTTGGCGAGCTTCTTGTCGATGCGCGTGATCTCGCCGTCGAGGCGTTTCACCTCTTTCGTCAGGCGCGCCCGCTCCACATCAAGGTCAATCACGTCGCCGACGGGCAAAGCGCCGACCGTCTCGCCCACCACGACCTGCAGCGCGCCTTGGGGCGCCTGGCCCTGGATCGTCTCCACCTGATCGAGACGCGCCAAGCGCAAAAGGGCGTCCTCAAAGCGGGCGGCGCGTTCCGCGATTGTTGGCGGCGCATCCACCAGCAACAGGGACAGTTTGGCGGAGGCCGGCACGTTCACCTCCGCCCGCGCCGATCGGATCTCGGTCACGAGCCGGATCAGCCAGTCGATTTCGGCCTCCGCCGCCGGGTCGACGAGGTCCGTCGAAAGCTCTGGCCAAGGCCCAGCAATCAAAGGCCTGGCGCGAACGCCCTCGCCGGTCGTCTGCGTCCAAAGTTCTTCGGTGACGAAAGGCATGAAGGGGTGAAGCAACGCGGTCGCCTGATCGATCGCCCACGCCGTGGTCTTCTGCGTCTCGACCTTCTGCGCGCCGTCCGGCCCTTGGAGGACGGGCTTGGCCAGTTCCAAATGCCAATCGCATAGCACGTTCCAGACATGGCGGTAGGCGGCGGCGGCGGCCTCGTCGAAGCGGTAGGAGTCGATCCCGGCGGACACGGCGCGCGCGGCCTTGGCGGTCTCGCCGACAATCCACCGGTTGAGCGTGCTTTGCGCGGACGCCGGATCAAAATTCGGGTCCGAGGTGCATCCGTTCATATGCGCGAAGCGGGCGGCGTTCCAAAGCTTGGTGCCGAAATTCCGATAACCTTCCACGCGTTGTTTTGAAAACTTAATGTCACGGCCTTGTCCCGCCATGGCCGCGATCGTGAAGCGCAACGCGTCGGCGCCATATTCGTCGACGAGCTCCAAAGGATCGATGACGTTCCCCTTGGACTTCGACATTTTCTGACCCTTCTCGTCACGGACGAGGGCGGTGATCACCACGTCATGGAACGGGATGTCGCCCATGAGGTCGATCCCGGCCATCATCATGCGGGCGACCCAAAAGAAGATGATGTCGAAGGCGGTGATCAGGACGGAGGTGGGGTAGAACGCTTTCAGTTCCGGCGTTTCTTCCGGCCACCCCATGGTGGAGAACGGCCAAAGCTGGCTTGAGAACCAGGTGTCGAGGACGTCGGGATCGCGCCGCAAGGCGACCCCGTCGCCCTTTTTCGCGCGCGCTTCCGCGATGGCCTCCGACTCCGACATCGCGACATAGACGTCCCCGTCCTCGTCGTACCACGCCGGAATCCGGTGTCCCCACCAAAGCTGGCGGGAAATGCACCAGGGCTCGATGTGTTCGAGCCATTGGAAATAGGTCTTCGCCCACGTCTCCGGGTGAAATTTGGTGCGCCCGTCGCGCACCGCCTGGAGCGCCGGCTGGGCGAGGGTCTTGGCGTCCACATACCACTGCTCGGTAAGCATCGGCTCGATGACGACGCCGGAACGGTCGCCGAAGGGCTGGCTGATCTTTTTCGCCTCCACAAGCGGGATCTCCGCCGGACCTGGCTCCGCCGCCTCGGGATCGTGTTTGGGATTGGCGGTCATGACCGCGAGACCCTCCGCCGTGATGTCGGCGACGATCCGTTTGCGCGCTTCGAACCGGTCGAGCCCGCGATAGGCGTCCGGCACCAGATTGACCTCGTCAATCTCGGACTCCGTGAAGTCCCCGCCTCTCGCAATGGCCATCGCCTTCGCCGCCGCGGCCTCATAGGACAGGCCGTCGTCGCGCATCCGCGCTTCCGTATCCATCAGACGATAGAGCGGAATGTTGTTGCGGTTGGCGACCGCGTAGTCGTTGAAGTCGTGGGCCCCTGTGATCTTCACGGCGCCGGACCCGAATTCAGGGTCCGGATAGTCGTCCGTGATGATCGGGATCAGACGGCGATGCGCCTTCGGCCCCACCGGAATTTCGCACAGCTTACCGACGATGGGCGCATAGCGTTCGTCCGAGGGGTGCACGGCCACCGCGCCGTCGCCCA
>CAYPOX010000173.1:0-4634 GCA_964412525.1 uncultured Caulobacterales bacterium | reverse complement strand
ATATGCAGATGCTCGGCACGTTGGTCGATTTCTCGACCTACGACCCGACCGCATCCGCGAATATCCGGTGACCGCGGCATGCCCGAGATCAATCACGACGCGATCGACCGGTTCTCCCATTTGTGGGGAATGATGTTCTTCATTGCGATGTTCGCCGTCGCGCTCGCCTATGCGCTTTGGCCGAAGAATCGCGACCGCTTTCGGCGCGCCGCTTACGCGCCCTTGGACGATGCGCCGCCCCATGCGGCCGACCGGCAAGAGGATTGAACCATGACCTCCGACCCGAACAACACCGAGAATGAGCCGGACACCACCGGGCATGAATGGGACGGCATCAAGGAGTACGACAATCCCTTGCCGCGCTGGTGGCTGTGGATCTTCTACGCGACGATCGTTTGGTCCGTGGGCTATATGGTGTTTTGGCCGGCGCTGCCGGGCCTGCCCGGCATGCAGGGCCACACCCGAGGCGTTCTCAACCATTCCGATCGCGTGAATGTCGCGCGTGATCTGCAGAAGCTCGACGACGCGCGCTCCGGCAAGTTCACGGATCTGGTCGACGCGTCGCTCCAGGAAATTGAGGCCGACCCGGACCTTTTCACCTTCGCTTTGGCCGCCGGAGAGTCCGCCTTCGGCGACAATTGCGCGACCTGCCACGGCTCTGGCGCGCAAGGCTTTGTGGGTTATCCGAATCTGAATGACGACGCCTGGCTGTGGGGCGGCAGCTTCGAGGCGATCAAACAAACGATCACCTATGGGATCCGGTCCAGCCATCCGGAGACGCGCTTCAGCCAAATGCCCGCCTATGGCGACGGCATTTTCGATGCGGCGGCGATCAACGACTTGGCCGAGTATGTGCTTGATCTGTCCGGCCAAGAGGCGGATCAAGCCGCGGTCCAACGCGCGTCTGAAAATTGGGAGTATCAGTGCGCGGCTTGCCACGGCCCGAACGGCGCCGGCGATCCGACCTTCGGCGCGCCGAACCTCAAGGACGCCGTGTGGCTCTATGGCGGCGATCGCGAGACGCTCCAATATACGATTGCGCGCGGTCCCGCGGGCATGATGCCGGCGTGGAACGAGCGCTTGGACGAAGCCACGATCGCAGCGCTCGCGGTTTATGTTCACAGCTTGGGCGGCGGCGAGCGCTCCGGCCAGGCGCGGGCGAGGGCGGCGGGATCGTCCGCGCGCTAGGAGACGCAGGCCATGCAAGCGCCGGGCACCACCATGGAGCGCCCATCGCCCGCCGCGAATGATCGCGAGGCCGCGCCCGGCGTGGCGCGCTCGGACGCCGAGGCGGTCAACGCCGCCGATCGGCGGCAGCTCTATAAGAAGCGCGAGCAAATCTATCCCAAGCTCGTGCACGGCAAGTTCCGTGTCGCGAAGTGGGCGTTTTTGCTGTTCTCCCTCGGCGTCTACTACCTCTTGCCCTGGATTCGGTGGCCGCGGGTCGGCGACGCTCCGGACCAAGCCGTGCTGGCGGACTTCGCCGGTCGCCGCTTCTACTTTTTCGGGCTCGAGATCTGGCCGCAGGAGGTCTATTTCATCACCGGCCTGTTGATCATGTCGGCGCTCGGCCTGTTTCTGGTGACGGCGTTGTTCGGCCGGGTTTGGTGCGGCTACGCTTGCCCGCAAACGGTTTGGACCGATCTCTTCATCGCCGTCGAACGCCTTTTTGAAGGCGACCGGAACAAGCGGATCCGCCTGTCCCGCGCGCCTTGGTCGTTTGACAAGGCATGGCGCAAAATCGGCAAGCACGCCGCCTGGCTGGTGATCGCGGCGGCCACGGGCGGCGCCTTCGTCCTCTATTTTCATGACGCGCCCACGGTCGTGACCGGGCTTTTCGTCGGCCAGGCGCCGGGGTCCGCCTATCTGTTTCTCGGCGTTCTGACTTTCACGACCTACACGCTGGCCGGCATGATGCGCGAACAGGTGTGCATTTACATGTGCCCTTGGCCGCGAATCCAAGCCGCCATGACCGATCGCGACGCGCTCAACGTGGCCTACCGCGCCGATCGCGGGGAGCCGCGCGGTCCGCACAAGAAAGGCGCCAGTTGGGATGGGCGAGGGGACTGCATCGATTGCAATCAGTGCGTCGCCGCTTGCCCGATGGGGATCGACATCCGCGACGGCTCGCAATTGGAGTGCATTCAGTGCGCCCTATGCATCGACGCCTGCGACGACATCATGGACAAGATCGGCCGCCCGAAGGGCCTGATCGCCTATGACACGGACGAGAATATCGATCGCCGTTTGCGGGGCGAGGCGACCTCCTATCAACTCCTGCGTCCAAGGGTGCTCGTTTATGCGGGCGCGCTCGCTCTGGTCGCCGCGGTGATGGTGACCGCGCTCCTCCTTCGCTCGGAAATCGGCGTAAATGTTTTGCGGGACCGCAATCCGAATTTCGTGCGCCTGTCCGACGGCTCCGTCCGCAACGGCTACACGGTGAAGGCTCTGAACAAGACGAGCCGTCCGCGCACCTATGTGTTGGAGGTTCAAGGCCCCGAAGCCCTAAGACTGCGCGTCTTGGGCTTTGAGGACGTTCCCCCGAATTTGCCGGTCGAGCCCGATCGCACGCGCGATTTTCGCGTCTTTCTCACCCTGCCCGCGTCGGCGATCGGCGCGGCGAGCGAAACGGTGACCTTCGTGCTGCGGGATCCGGAGACCGGCAAGACCGCCACAAGCGCCAATGTTTTCCAAACCGGGTCCCGATCATGAGCGCCCCGTTCCGGCTCACGGGTTGGCACGTTCTGGCCGCGCTTCTCGGTTTTTTCGGGATCACCTTCGTGGTCAACGGAATCTTCGTCGTTATGGCGCTGCGCAGCGCGCCGGGTGAGGACGCCACGAAGGCCTATACGCGCGGCGTCGATTACAACCGCGTTCTCGCGGCCCGGGCCGCCCAGGCGGAGGCCGGCTGGATCGCGGAATTGACCACCGAGCGTGGGGACGGCGCGCGCGCCTCCATCGAGATCGCCTTGCGCGACCGTGGCGACGCGCCTGTGGTCGGTCTCAACCTTCGCGGATCCGCCAAGCACCCGGCGGACGCGTCGCGCGACGCGTCCTTGACGTTCCGCGAAGTTCAGCGCGGCGTTTATGTCGTGCGCACGGACCTTCCGCCGGGGCGTTGGCGTCTTGAGGTCGAGGCCCTTGAGTCCGATCCGCCATTCGCGCTCTCATCCGACGTATGGTTGCCGTAACTGCACGTGACGCTCGGGGTTGCCCGTCGACCCCCGAACCGATCCACGACGCCCAGAATTGGGCGGATCCCGCCGCCTTTGTGCGCGAAGGGGCGGACGGCGTCGCGCATCTGGACTTTTTGGTCCGGGGCGCCCGCTGCGCCGGCTGCATCGCCAAGATCGAAGGCGCCATGCGCGCGCGGCCGGGCATGCGCTCTGCGCGGCTCAACCTGTCCACCGGACGGCTGAGCCTGGCATGGTCGGACGGGGCGCTCGTCCCGGCCGATCTCGTCAAGGGTTTGGCCGATCTGGGCTATGGCGCGTCGCCCTATGATCCGACCGCCGGCGACGACGCGCGCGCCTCGGAAGCGCGCCGCTTGCTCAAGGCGATGGCGGTCGCGGGCTTCGCCGCCGCCAATGTCATGCTGTTGTCGATCGCGGTCTGGTCCGGCCATGGCGAAATGGGGCCGGCCATGCGCACGGCGCTCCATTGGGTGTCCGCCGCGATCGCCTTGCCGGCCGTCGCCTATGCCGGTCGACCGTTTTTCACCAGCGCGCTGACGGCCTTGAAGGGCGGCCATGTGAACATGGACGTGCCGATTTCGCTCGCCGTCGTCCTTGCGTGCGGACTGAGCATCTATGAGACCGTGCAAGGCGGGCGCGACGCCTATTTCGACGCCGCGGTCATGCTGCTCTTCTTCCTGCTCATTGGCCGTTATCTGGACCAACGCCTGCGGGCGAAAGCCGGTGAGGCGGCGCGCGCTTTGGCGGCCATGCAGGCGACGACCGCCAACCGCGTCGAGGCGGACGGCGCGGTGGTCGCCGTGGCCGCTCAAGCCGTGGCGCCGGGCGACCTTCTGGTTTTGGCCGCCGGGGAGCGGGCGCCGGTGGACGGGGAGGTTGTGGACGGCGTTTCGGAGCTCGACGCCTCGCTCGCCACGGGCGAGACGCGCCCTCAAGCGGTTCGCGCAGGCGACCGGGTCTTGTCCGGCGCCGTGAACTTGGCGCGGCCCCTGAAGATGCGGGCCACCGCGCGCGCCTCGGATTCGTTCCTCGCGGAGATCGCGCGGCTGGTGGAGGCGGGCGCCCAGTCCCGGTCCCGCCATGTCCGTTTGGCCGATCGCGCGGCGAAGCTCTATGTCCCGCTCGTCCACAGCCTGGCGCTGGCGACGCTGCTCGGATGGCTCGCCATGGGCGCGAGCCTCCATGACGCGCTCACCTGGTCGATCGCGGTCTTGATCATCACCTGTCCGTGCGCGCTTGGCTTGGCGGTGCCGGCGGTTCAGGTCACGGCGACGGGGCGGCTTTATCGCGACGGCGTCTTGATCAAATCCGGCGACGCCTTGGAGCGCCTGGCGGATGTCGACCATGCGGTTTTCGACAAGACCGGAACGCTGACGACGGGTCGGCCGACCCTGGCGCGCGCCGAAACGGTGACGGATCAAGACCTGGAGCGCGCCGCCA
>CAYPOX010000172.1:0-4641 GCA_964412525.1 uncultured Caulobacterales bacterium | reverse complement strand
CGCGCCACGGCGCTGTGAAGTGCGTGGGTTTCTTGTGCCGGACGTAGCCGGTTGCGGAACGCGTCGCCCATTGGATCGACTTCGATGGCGGCCATCACGGCGCAATCCGCACAAAACGCCGTACCGCAGATTTCTGAGTCGCAGACATGAGTGTCCGAAGACTTTGGATGGGCGTGGTCGGCGTCATGCATGGCGTGATGCGCGTGATCGGCCATGGCCTGGGTCGGCGCCTGGGTCGGCGCGTCCGCGGCGGCCCCATGGCCGCAACGGTTCGATGCTCCGGCGAGGCCGAGCGAAAACGCGAGAGCGATGAGCGCGATCAACCGCATGCTCATCAGCTTAGGACGCCGCGCCGGCGACGGCAATCGATCACCCAAAACCGCCCCGCCGCCGAAGGGGCGAAAGGCTCGGCGTTATCGAGCGTGGTGAATCCGTTCGCGTCGGTTGACGCCCCGCCGCACATTGTGGACTTGTCCCTGTTCAGGATGACGGTGTGGGGTGATCGCCATGAGGAGATTGAGCGCGTGCGCCGCTGCGTGCGCGGCGTTGTGGATCGGACAGCAAGCCTTCGCCGATTGCGACACGATCACCGTCATCGGCGCCTCCGATTGGCCGCCTTTCTCTTACGCCGAGCTGGGCGAATTGACGGGCGCGGCGATCGAGACGACGCGGGATATCCTCACCGCCGACGGGCGCGCGGTCGAGGTGGCGTCGCCGCGCCTGTGGCCGGACGCCTTCGCCGCGGTGGCCGCCGGTGAGATCGACGTGCTGGCCGGCGCCTATTTCACGTCGGAGCGCAACGCGGCGCTGATGTTCAGTCCGCAACTGGCCATCGAGCCCATGCGCATTTTCGCGCGACTTGACGACCCCAAGCCCATCGCCACGCTGAACGATCTGAAAGGGCGGCGCGGGGTGTGGCTGCGTGGCCGGTCCTTCGGCGAAGCGTTCGACCGCTATGCGGCGACGGAGCTCGACATCACCAATCTTCCCGCGGTGGAGGTGATCCCGGCGATCGCGTGGAATGAGGCGGATTATACGGTGTTGGGCGAGACCGCCGGTCTCGCCGACATCGCCCGGCGGGACATGTCGGACCGCATCGGCCCCGTCGGCGACCCGGTCTTCAGCAGCCCGGTCTATCTTGGCGTGTCGCGGGAATCCGCCTGTGACGACCTTCTCCTGACCTTGTCCTTAGGATTGGAGCGCATGCGGGCCGAAGGCGCGTTGCAGAAATTGGTCGCGCGGCACGCTACAGACCGCGCGGCGACTGTTCAAACCCAGCCCTAACTCGCGCGCGATCCCGCCGCCGCCCGCAAGCGCTGACGAATTTCGCGCATCAAGGCTTGCCCAGTCTTTTCATTCTGCTATTTCTGTTCTTACAGAAATAACGGAGATATCCGATGCGACTGACCAAACCGATGGAACGCTTCATCCTGCATTGGGGCGAAATGGGCGCGCGCTGGGGCATGAACCGCTCGGTCGCGCAGATCCACGCGCTGCTGTTCCTGGCCGACGAGCCGCTCACGGCCGAAGCGATCCAAGAGGGGCTCAACATCGCCCGCTCCAATGTCTCCACCAGTTTGAAGGAGCTGCAGGCCTGGCGTCTGGTGGAGCTGGTCCACATTCTGGGCGATCGGCGCGATCACTTCGTGGCGGAAAAGGATCTTTGGGAGATCACCCGTCGGATCGTCGAGGGGCGCAAGCAGCGTGAGGTCGATCCCACGCTCACCACCCTGCGCATGTGCGCGATCGAGGCGGACGGCGATGGCGAAACCCCCCGCGCCGCCAAGCAGCGCATCCAAGAGATGCTCGGCTTTTTGGAGCAGATCGACCGTTGGTACGCCGATATGAAGGCGATCGACCCGGCCACCGCCCAACGCCTGCTCTCCATGGGCGCGGCGATCGTGAAGGTGCTGCCCAGCGCCAAACGCATGGAGGGGTGAAATGAAGACCGCCCTCGCCGTCTTGGACGCCGAATGCGCCCTGTGTGCGGCCGGCGCGCGGGTCTTCGCCCGGCTCGATCGGATGGGGACCTTGAAAATCTGCCCGGCGCAAAGCCCGCTTGGCCGCCGCTTGCTCGCCGATCACGGTCTCGATCCGGACGATCCCGAAAGCTGGCTCTTTCTGGAGGATGGCTGGGCCTATACCGGCCTTGAGGGCATGGCGCGGCTCGGTCGGCGCTTGGGCGGCGCAGGGCGGCTGATGGCCGCGGCCATGATCCTGCCTGGCCCCGCGCGCCGTAAAACCTATCGATGGATCGCGCGCCGCCGCCTGAACATTTTCGGTCGCGCCGATCTGTGCGCCCTGCCGGACGGCCATGTGCGCCGCCGGCTCATTCAAACCGAGGAGGAGTATCATGCCCTCAACGCCTGAACTCACCGTCTATTTCAACGGGGCCTGCCCGCTCTGCGCGCGAGAGATCGCCCATTATCAGCGCATCGCCGCCAAGACGGAGGCGCCCATCGCCTGGGTCGATGTGGGCCAAGCGACCGAGGCCTGCCCCTTCACCCGCGCCGAGTCGTTGAAGCGTCTTCACGGGATCGACGCGGCGGGGCGCACCCTTGTGGGGGTCGCGACCTTCGAGGCGATCTGGACGCGCCTTCCGGGCTGGAGGCTGCTCGCCGCCGCTCTGAAGGTTCCGCCGATCCGCGGCCTCGCCCACCTGCTCTATGAACGCATCGCCGTGCCCTTTCTGTGGCGGCGCAACCGCCATCTGGCGCAGACCGCAGGCGAAGCGGCCTGACAGGCGATGGGCGACGCCCCGGTGGGCCCTGATCCTCGGCGGCTTCGGCTTTCTCGGCCCCGGTCTGTCTGCGCGCCCGCCCCGGCGCGCCGGGGAACCGCGCTAGCGGTCGTTTGCTCTTATTCGAATGATGCGGTCCGTGCTTGTTCGATCTGGCAAAGACCGCTAAAATTGCTCGTAATCGAATACATAGATCACAAGAAAAATTGAACCGTCGGATCTCGGCCACGCACCCGTAAAAACAGACTTAGCACACATGACGTCGAAAAGATCAAATTTGACGAAAGAACCAACAGACGAGACGTTTAACGCGTGGATGCTTTGGCAAACAGCGAATTCATTCCGCATGAGCGCCGATGATTTGTTTCTGCGCGACCTTAGTGAAAATCGCCATACAAATGTAAGAGATGGGCAACAATACAATATTGGAAGTCAATTTCAGTTAATAAGTCCAATGTTGACGCTGTACGGCCATGCCCTTGAACTGTATATAAAAGCGGCCCCTTTCTATTCAACGCACGAAAATCTACGCGAACATAATGTAAAAAAGATAGCGAAGCGTATCGAACCAAAATTCTATAAAAAAATCGATTTTTCTGATATCGTTTCATATTCGATCAATTGGTGGGCCAAAAATTATAATACAGTTCGCTATCCAAAATTTAAAGCAGAATTTAAAGCTCCAAATCCAACAAAACTTGCAATGGCGGTGCATGAAATTGCTTCAATTATTGAAAAAGAATTTGGGGCCTCCATAATCAACTCGCTCAATGCAACGGTGCCGACAAAGCGCAGGATTTTAGGAAAATAGATGTAGCCTCAATATTTTGTCATCAAAGGCTGATTAGCAGATAGTGGCGTTCTGCCCCTCGAAAACACAACCACTGCGATACACCAGGCGGCATTTGCGCAATATTCACCGTCCCAGCCTTCGCCGTCGTCCTGGCGATTTCTTGGCTGAGGGTTGCGCCGCCGCGCCTCTGAGCCGGGGCGCGGCCGCCGCTCAGCGATAGTCCGGATTGGGGTGGTCGAAGCGGCAGCCGGCGGCCCAAAGGCTGCGCTGATTGCCATGGGCGGGGATCCCGCCCGCATCTTTGATCATCCGCGCCATGTGCATCAAATTCCACGTCATGAAGGTGGTGTTGCGGTTGGTGAAGTCGTTCTCCGGCCCGCCCGAGCCCTCGTCCAGATACGACGGGCCGGGCCCTGCCTCGCCGATCCAGCCGGCGTCGGCCTGAGGCGGGATGACGTAGCCCAGGTGCTGCAGCGATTAGAGGATGTTCATCGCGCAATGCTTCGCGCCGTCTTCATTGCCCGTGATCAGGCAGCCGCCGACCCGTCCGTAATAGGCGTATTGTCCGGCCGCGTTGAGCTCGCCGGAACCGCCATAGAGGCGCTCAATCACATGGGTGCAGACGGAGGACTTCTCCCCGAGCCAGATCGGCGTGCCGATCACCAGAATGTCCGCCGCCATCACCTTTTCGAAGAGGGCGGGCCAGGCGTCCTCCGTCCAGCCATGTTCGGTCATGTCCGGATAGACGCCCGTGGCGATCGCGTGGTCGACCGGGCGCACGGTCTCCGTCGACACGCCGTTCGCCTCCAAGATGGCGCGGGCGATGCGGATCAGCCCCTCCGTGTGCGACAGCTCCGGCGAACGCTTCAGCGTGCGGTTCAGAAAAAGGGCGGACAGATCGGAAAAGTCCCAGCGACTTTCGGAGCGCCCCTGGCGTTGTCGGTCATTCAGCATGGGAGGCTCCTTCGGATCACGACTTGCGGGATCCTCCGAGCCTCCACCGACGCCGATCACGGCGCAAGCGGCGCCGCGCGGGGGAAACACGGCGCCGCTTTTTTCGGCTTCAGCGGCGGGCGCTGAGGGGCGTGCGCCCTTCCGACTGCCGCCG
>CAYPOX010000171.1:0-4651 GCA_964412525.1 uncultured Caulobacterales bacterium | reverse complement strand
TCTTCCGCTTCACCCAGGCCGGCGCGGAAGTTTCCGCCTTGTTGGGCCGCATTCCGTCCGCCGTGGGCTATCAGCCGACTCTGGCCACGGACATGGGCACGTTGCAGGAGCGCATCACGACGACCACCAAGGGCTCCATCACCTCGGTGCAAGCGATCTATGTGCCGGCCGACGACCTGACGGACCCGGCGCCGGCCACCTCTTTCGCCCATTTGGACGCGACGACGGTGCTGAACCGGGCGATCGCCGAGAAGGGCATCTATCCGGCCGTTGATCCCCTGGACTCCACCTCCCGGATTTTGAATCCGCGCGTCGTGGGCGAGGAGCACTATCAGACGGCGCGCGCGGTGCAGCAGACCTTGCAGCGCTACAAACAGCTCCAAGACATCATCGCCATCCTCGGCATGGACGAGTTGTCGGAAGAAGACAAGCTGACGGTGTCTCGCGCGCGGAAGATCGAACGCTTCCTGAGCCAGCCTTTCCATGTGGCCGAGGTGTTCACGGGTTTCCCGGGTCAACTCGTCGACCTTCAGGACACGGTCCAAGGTTTTAAAGCGCTGGTCGCCGGCGAATTCGATCATTTGCCGGAGGCGGCGTTTTACATGTGCGGGCCGATTAAGGACGTGGAGGCGAAAGCGGCGGCCATGGAGAAAGAAGCCGCATGATGCGCCTGACCTGCCTCGCCGTCGCGGCGGCCGCGCTGTCGGCGTCCCATGCGGCGCGCGCTCAGACGACGGCTGGAGACGCATGTATCGAACGGCTGGGGGCTTTTGCGGGCCTGTCCGGTCGCTGGACGACGGAGGCCTCCGTGGACGAGGGCGGATCCGGCGCCGGATCGAGCCGCATCTCCGTGGCGGCGGATCGGATTTGCGCGGTCACCGAAGAGGCGGAATTCGCGCTCAAACTCGACGACGGACGCGCGGTGGAGAGCGCCAGCATCACGGTCATCGCCTGGGACGCCCTGTCGGAGACGTGGAAGCTTATGACGACGGATTCCCGGGGCTATACCCACATCGCACGTGGAGGCTTTGTGGGGCCGGATCAGGCGGCCTTCGAGGTGGTGGCCGCCGACGACGCGCCGGTGACGCGCCGGATCCTCTATCGGAACCTGTCCGCCGACGGTTTCACATGGGTTTGGCAAGGGCGTGACGACGCGCGCGCCGACTGGTCCGACCGGTTCGTGACCGAGTATCAGCGGTCGGAATAGTTTCTGATCGGCGCTGGCGGACACAGCCAGCGCATTGCGGCCTTGGCGGAACGCCTCTCGTCACCTCCATGGGTTGCGACCATGCGCGCGATTTTCCTCATGGACGATGGCCGGCGACTCGCGCTTGAGTCGGGGCGATTCCAAGCGAGGACGCCGACGTGTCGAACGAAACCGACGATCAAACGCCCCGTGCGCGGCTGGACCGCATCGAACGGGCCTTGGACACCACCACGCGCTGGATGCGGTTCATGCCGTTGATGGCGGCGGCGCAGATCCTGATCGGGGCGCCCGCCTTCTTCATCTCCATTGTCGTTGCGTGGGCGACCTTCGTCCAAGCGGACGCCACCCGCAAAATGCAGGAGGCGAGCGCCTGGCCACGGCTTGAGACCGGCACGAGTTTCGACAATTCGGGCGACGAGCGCACCGTGGCTATCACGCTCGGCAATAAAGGCATCGGGCCCGCCTTGATCCAAAGCGTGCGCATCACGCTCGACGGCGCGCCTTACAATGACTTTCCCGCGCTCGCGATTGATCTCAATGGCGGCGATTGGGAAGGCGCCATGAGCCAACAGGCCTTTGAAGGCGTGATCCAGGCGGGCGAAACGCTCGAGATCGTGCGTTTGACCGGCGGCTCGATGCGGGCGGCCTTCGCCCGCGCGCTCCGCGACGTACGCATCCAAGGCGAAATCTGCTATTGCTCGATTTACGGGACATGTTGGCTGTTGCAGACCAATAAGCCGCTCGCCGAGGTCGCCATGTGTCCAAATTTCGGCGATGAGGCGTTCGGCCGTGAGCCGTCGCCCTATGTGGAGCCGGAGGGCGACCTGCCCACCGACGACGACGCATGAGGAGGGGCTTCATGTGGGGGCGCGACAGGCCCCATGAGGCTCCATCGCCCTTGCTCGCGACGGCGAACCGTCTAGAAGGCGAGGCATGACCGGAACGATCCGATACACTGTCGTCTCCCCGGAAAGCCTTGTGGCGTCCGGCGAGGCGGAACTCGTCAACGTGCCCGGCGCCGACGGAGATTTCGGCGTCACGCGTGGCCATCAACCCGTGATTTCGACCATTCGCGCCGGGGTGGTGCGCGCACGGCCGAAGGCGTCGTCGTCCGAAGGCGAGACCATGGTCTTCGTGCGCGGCGGCTTCGCGGAGGCGGCTGCGGACGGCGTGCAGGTGCTGGCGGAGGAGGCCGAAGATCTGTCCAATGTCGCGGCCCCGACCGAAGCGGAGTTGGCCGCTGCGGACACGGCCCTGAAAGAGGCGCGGGACGACGAAACGCGTGAGACGGCCCGGCGCGTGCGCGAGCGTCTGATCGCGTTGCGGGACGCCTTGTCCGGCTGAGCGGCCGCGCCGACCACGCGCTCGGCGTCAGCTCTTCTTTCCGCCCCCATTGCCGCCGGAATGGGTCACGTCATAGAGGCGCTTGCGCCAACGTTTTTGGAGTGCGCGCCAGGCGTCCAGCAAGACGGGAAACGCCAAGGCCAGGGTGGCCATGCGATAGGTCATAACCAGGATTTCCGCCGCCAACGCCTCGGGCTCCATCTCGGTGACCGTGAAGATCTTCAGATCCCCAAAAAAAATCAGCAGCCGCCAGGCGTCCTGGGCGAAGAACTTCACGAGATCCATATAGCGCATCGGCGAGGGCGCGCGCTCGAAGGGTTCTTCCTGGGTGAAGGCGTTGCTGACATTATCTCGGACGAAGGCGCGATAGGGCTCCCAGTAACTTTCAGGGCGATTGGCGAAGTGCCTGTCCACATCGATCCGGTATTCAAGCGCCGCAATCTCCCATTCGTTCACCGTGCGGCCGCCGACAAAGACCTGGTCCTGCGGGTAGAGAAACACGGCGATGAAGGCGAAGGTCAGAGTCGCGAGCGTGGTCAAACCGAGGAAAGCGCCGAAGGAACGCAGAATCGACGTGTTTCGGATTCCGTCCATGACGGCCGCCGTGTAGGCCACCAGCATCAGGCCGAAAATGAACAGGATCGAAACGGCGATGAGCGGGGTCGCCGCCCCTGAATCCGCTCGGTCTAAGAGGTCCTGGGCGGGTTGCGGCAGATCGACGAACTGTCGGTAGAGGAAAAAGAAGGCGTAGGCGCCGAACAGCGCCGCGAAGCCCAGCAATCCAAGCGCCAGTTTCGACAACGCGAAGCGTGATTTCCGACGACGCTTCGCCTTTTTCGTCGCCATCCGTCGACCTCCCAGACCACTATTCGGTTTAAGGCGTTCGACCGCCGAGGTCAGGTCTTGACACGAGCCGATGTTCCAATACCGCTCCCTTCAAAACCTGAAAGGCGACCCTGTTCATGAACGACGATCCACTCATGTCCGGCAAAACGATCTCCACCATGTTGGGGGAGATCGTTTGGCTGATGTCGCAATCGCGAAGCCATAAGCGATATGCGATGGACGATTTGAATTGGTTGGTGATTCCGGCGCTTTTGCTCGGCCAGTACCGCATGTTTTACGACGAGGAGGACCGGCCGGTCGCCTATGCCAGTTGGGCGTTTCTTACGCCCGAGGCCGAAGATTATCTGCTCAAGGGCCGAGGCTTGTTGCGCCCGGACGACTGGCGTCCCGGCGGATTGGCCGCGGCCCAGGGGGAGCGTCTGCCGGATCCGATCACGGATGCGGACAATCCGGAGCTCACCAGCCAGAAGACGTGCATTGTCGACATCGTCGCCCCGATCGCGACGCCGGAGAACGGCGTTCTCGCCAGTTTGATCGAAGATTTGCGCAAGGGGCCGTTGCCGGCCCGAACCCTCTATGCGCGGCGTCTGGCGTCCGACGGCAAATCAGGCGCTTTGGTGGAGCTGCAAAGCTCGGACTAAAGCGTCCCGGCGCGAATTCGTTGAACGAACGGCGCGAACCAGCGCACCACTTGGGCGTAGACTTCGCGTTTGAAAGGGACGACGAGGTCCGGCGTTTCTTCAAGTTCCGCCCAACGCCAGGCGTCGAATTCCTGATCCGGGCCGTCAAGGACGAATTCGTCGTCTTCGCCGAGAAACCGAAAGGCGAACCACAATTGGCGTTGGCCGCAAAATCCTTTCGCGCCGGGTTGGTCACGGACCTCGGGCGGAAAGTCGTAGCGGGTCCAATCGGGCGCCTGTCCGATCAGCTCGGCTTGCGCCACGCCCGTCTCCTCGGCGAGTTCCCGCATGGCCGCTGCGCCGGGCCGCTCGCCTGGATCGACGCCGCCCTGCGGCATTTGCCACAGCCACGGGCCGCCCGAGAGGTTCGGTTCATGGGCTGAGGCGGAGCGCCGGCCTAGCCACACGCGCCCCTGGTCGTCGAACAGCGCGACGCCGACATTCTCGCGATATGCGCCGGACATGGGCGTCTCGCGTCAGCCTGCGGAGATCGCCACAAGCTCGCTTTCGGCCAGCCCCGCAATCACCTCCAGGGCGCGGCGCAGCTGGCGGTCGGCTTCGTCGCCGAACCGAA
>CAYPOX010000170.1:0-4664 GCA_964412525.1 uncultured Caulobacterales bacterium | reverse complement strand
CTGCACGGCGAACAGATCTGGCCGGGACGCGGGATCCACGCCGCAGGACGCCACATGAAAACGCGCGCCGAAGGCGGGCCGCGTCAACGCCGCCGCCATGGGCGAGCGCAGGCTGTTGCGGTTGCACGCGAAGAGGATGGAGTCGATCCGCACGCGCCTCACCCCTTCCAATGCAGGGCGCACAGCAGGGTGAAAAGTCGCCGCGCCGTGTCGAAATCGACCGAAATCTTGCCCTTCAGCCGCTCCGCCAGCAGCTCGGAGCCTTCATTGTGAAGACCGCGCCGCCCCATATCGATCGATTCGATCTGCGCGGGCGTCGCCGTGCGGATGGCGTCGTAATAGCTCTCGCAAAGCAAAAAATAGTCTTTCACCACCCGCCGAAAGGGCGACATGGAGAAATGAAACGCCTGGAGCGGCGCCTCTTCAGGGTCTCGAACGTCGAAGACCAAACGGTTTTCGACCATGGCGAGGCGCAGCACATAGGGACCGTTCGGCCCGGCCTCGAGCGCGAAGACGTTTTCTTCCAGAAGATCGTAAATCGCGATCTTACGCTCATGCTCCACGTCCGGATTGGGATGCGAGAGCGTGTCGTCGTCCAGATCGACCCGGAGCAGGCGATTGGTCGTCTCGCTGTCGCCGCTCATGCCGCGTCCGCGGGATCGGACGCCGTGTGTTCCGGTTTGCCTTCGGCCAGATAGGGGCCGAAAATGTCGGTCAGCGCCGCTTCGACGCATTCGACCTCCAAAGCCAATTCCCCGCCCCCCGCGAAGACGAGGGTCACGAGACCGCCGGCCTCGGGCTCGTTCGACTCTGGTTCGAACACCAAGGACAAAAGCTCCAGCACCGCGTCACGCCGATCCTGGACGATGTCGCGGGCGCGGGCGTTCAACACGCCCTCAAAATGGAGGACGGTGCGATAGCGTTTAAAGGGGCCTTCGGTCTGGCCGGAGAACCAGCAAAACCGGTTCATCTCCGCCAGCAGCCGGCGTTCCTTCTTTTGATAGATGATGTCGCCCACCTTGCAGACCGCATCCTGCAAATGGGCCGAGATGATCGCGAGATCGTCGCCGTCGCGCGCCAGCAGCTTCAGGCCGCCCACGCAAGGCATGACAGGTCGGGTCATGGACAGTTTTCCCCGATTCGCTCCACATCGGCCCCGAGACGGCTCAGCTTCTCTTCCAGCCGTTCAAAGCCTCGATCCAAGTGATAGATCCGATTGACCGTCGTTTCACCCCTCGCCGCCAACGCCGCGATCACGAGTGAGATCGACGCGCGCAGATCCGTCGCCATGACCGGCGCGCCGCGCAGTTCCGAAACGCCGCGCACGGTGGCGGTGCGGCCGTCAATGGCGATGTCCGCGCCCAGGCGCATCAGCTCCGGCGCATGCATGAAGCGGTTCTCGAAAATGGTCTCCGTGATCCGTGCGGCGCCGTCGGCCCGCGTCATAAACGCCATATAGGGAGCCTGCAGATCGGTCGCAAAACCGGGAAAGGGCTTCGTCACCACATCAACCGGGCGCGGCCGCCCGCCGTCGCTGGCCACGCGCAGCCCGCAATCGCAGGCTTCGACGGTGACGCCCGCCGCCGTCAAATGGTCCACCAAGGCGTGAAGATGATCCTCCCGCGCCTCCTGAAGCCGCACGTCGCCGCCGGCCGCAGCGACCGCGAGCGCGAAGGCGCCCGCCTCGATCCGATCGGACACGACCCGATGGGCGGCGCCATGCAGGCGCGTCACCCCCTGGACTTTTATGATCGGGCCGCCGGCGCCGGACAGCTTTGCGCCCATGGCGTTGAGGCAATCGGCCAGATCGGCGATTTCCGGCTCCATGGCGCAGTTCTCAAGGGTGGTCTCGCCCTCGGCCAGCACGGCGGCGAGCATGGCGTGTTCCGTGGCGCCGACGGAGACGGTGGGAAAGGCGATTCGCGCGCCCTTCAGGCCGTGGGGCGCACGGGCGTTCACATAGCCTTCGTCCAACTCGATCTCGACGCCCAGGGCCGCGAGCGCCTTCAAATGCAGATCCACCGGCCGCGCCCCGATCGCGCACCCGCCGGGCAGGGAGACCCGCGCCCGCCCCTCCCGCGCCACGAGCGGCCCGAGCACGTTGAAGGTGGCGCGCATTTTGCGGACAAGATCATAGGACGCCTCCACCGAGCGGATTTCGGCGGCGTGAAAGGCGATGCGTCCCCCCTCCTCCCCGCCGGGCCCAGCGTCCATCTCAAGCCCGACCCCCAGATCGATGAGGAGTTTCGCCAGAAAGGCCGTGTCCGCGAGATGGGGAAGATTGTCGACGATGAGGGGTTCGTCGGTCAGCAGGCAGGCGACCATCACCTTGAGGGCGGAGTTCTTGGCGCCGCTGATCCGAACCTGGCCTTGAAGCGGCCGGCCGCCGCGGATGCGCAGGCGATCCATCAGCCGCGCCCGTCATCGCGGTCGGCGTCGCCCCGGGCTTGGGCCTTGCGTCGGCGCAGATTGGCGCGCAGGGCTTCGGCGAGGCGCGCTTCGCGATCCGCCGCGCCCCGCGGCGACCCGGCCGGCTGCTCAACATTGTCCGGATTGTCCGCCTCGTCGCGCATGTTTTGAGCGGTAGGCGTGGCCCGAAGACCGGTCAAGCGGCGTTTTTGCGGCCACGGCGTGTCCGAGCGCAAACATGCAGGGCGGCGCCCCAATCAAGCACGCACCGAAATTCGGACGCGTCATGCGCCGGGTTCCGTCCTCGGCCCGGTGAAGGGTCTTGAACTTTGTGTCTTGAAAGGGGCCGGAGATCCGCGTCGCGATCAGGCCCTCGCGCGGCTTGGTCTCCTTGCTCGGCCGTTCTGGTCCAGAACTTTGGCGTCCCTAAACCACGTCGCATCCACAATGATGATTCGATCGTTCATTGCTTAGCCCCTTCTTGATCCTCGTCGAAAAAAACGAGACCGGTTCGACTGCATATTTCCGCGGCCCAGTCATCGCCGAAATCTTCGGGAGCGCCTGAAAATGCGAAGCCGCCCGCCCCTCCTTGAAGAAGTGGCGTTGATACGCCGAGGGATACAGTCATACCTGCATAGTAAGCCTCGACACGTTCACCGGTGTGGGTGTCAACACCAAAAAATGCGACGCCTTCACCACCGCCGGAAACAAGTTGTCCAAACGAAAGTTCTGCTTCTGTATAGAAACCGCGTATTCGATAGTTTGGAAGATCTGGCCCGACTTCCTCTGCGATCGCGAGAATCTCTTCGTTCGTCAATTCATGCGGTTGTTTCATTTTAGTCCCTCAAGAGCAAATCAGTCGGTTCAAAGCCCAAAGTCATCTTCAAGCCCCTAGTCATAGCTAAAAACCAAAAACACTGGATTACCAGAAGCCACCATGGATAAAAAGGTCTTATTGTCGACATACGGTATCTGAAGAGTGTTTTGTGTTTTATTCTTTCTTCTTCAAAATCATCGGAATTATAAAATCGCCAGTATCGCGAAATTACATACAATGCAGTCGGTAGGCCAAGAAATATAAAAACCGGCCAAAAAAGCAGAAAAATCACAAGATCTTTCGGAGTCAAATTCATTGACGGTTGTCGCCCATCAAAAAAACGCGACATGTCTTGGTCGAAAGGTAACCCGGAAAGCCGCAACTCCATGCTGAAGCAGGGCAAGCAATCGCCGGAAATTGCAAAGCCGAAAAGGCCCGGGGCCGATAGGATTTCAGCTGCACTCATTGGTCCGAGCATGATGACGCCCCCTGTTGCGGGACGTTACGCGCCACTGTGACGATTGAGTTGCTGTGAAAGGCCGTCTTGTGACGGGCCTTTGATTGCTTTCGGCCGACCGGGATTTCGATGCGAAGCGCCGGGTCGCGAGCGAGTTCCGCGTGAAGAATCACCCGAAATTTCGGCGGCCTGGCAGCCGCCGCCATCCACATCCATCGTCTCATGACCTCACCTCCACAATGCGCCGGGAACTTCAGCCAGAGCCCCCTCAGATCCCAACTCTGCTTTTGGCCTCCATGCGGTCTACGGCTCCCGGCTATTGGGCATTGTTCGGTTCTCCTTCGAGTTTCCACATTTCGGCCAATTTGGCCGCGGCATCCACGTTCTCTCGCCAAAGCTCTTCCGTTCCTCTTTGACCGCGATCTGCGTCAAATCGAAGATACATGATCAAATCTTTCTGTTTGTGCCAAGAGTAGCCGTGGCAGCCAGGCTTTGGCGGCGCCCGATCTCCTTTGTAGGCGGTGCAATTGATCATGACCGCCAAGTTCGATCCATTGTGATCTATATTGTAAGGTTTTTCTCCACTTATCGGCCCGTCAATATTTTGCTCATGGTTTATAATATTTACTAACGGTCGTCCCGTTTTTTCAAAACTTTTGGCATTGTTTATGAATCTTTGTGCTTGCCAAGACTTTTCACTTTCTGGAAGAAAAGGCCATCGGATTGTAAAGGTCACCACGTATTCATCGGGCCTTGGCGGCTCTCGTCCTGCCTCGCACGGCGTTCGCGTTCCTGTATTTAGGAGGTTACGTTCAACGTAGCGAAGGCTAGGAATCCAGAACGATCCACCAAAAATTGATTGAAGAGGTTTTTTGAGCAGATCAGGATTGTACTGACCTGTTTCTTGATCGAATCCGGTTCGATTAGAATTTTCTGCAAGCGTTTTCTTGTATACGTCAAGATCAAACGGGGCTCTTCTTT
>CAYPOX010000169.1:0-4674 GCA_964412525.1 uncultured Caulobacterales bacterium | reverse complement strand
CCGCGTGATGTCCGCCACGGACGTGCCGCCTAACTTCATGACGATCCGCCGCGGCCGCGCGGGTTGCTGCAAGGTCCCTCTCCTCTTTTCGGACGCGACCCGTGGTCTTAGGGATGTCCGAAGGGAGCGTCCATGTCCGAAACTACCGTAACCCAGCGCGCCGCGTCAGCGGACCACGAAGAATTGGCGAAGTTTGCGCGGGACGCCGGCGAATGGTGGCGCCCCGAAGGCGCATTCGCGGCGTTGCACCGAATGAACCCTGCGCGAATCGGATTCATCCGCGATCGGGTCTGCGTCCATGGGGGGCGCGATCCGCACGCCCGCAAACCTTTTGAAAAACTTGCATTTCTGGATGTCGGCTGCGGCGGCGGGATTTTGAGCGAACCGTTGGCGCGGCTCGGCGCGGGCGTGACCGGCGTCGACGCGGAAGCCACCGCGATCGACGCGGCGGCGACCCATGCTGGCGACATGGGGCTCACGATCGCGTACCGCCATGGCGAGGTTGCGGATCTTCTGGCGGAAGGGGCGCAATTCGACGTGGTGACGGCGATGGAGATCATCGAGCACGTCCCCGATGTCTCCGAGTTTGTGGGACAGGTTTGCGCGCTCGTGCGTCCGGGCGGCTTGGTCGTCTTCTCGACCATCAACCGCACGCTGAAAGCGTTCGCGCTTGCGAAGGCCGTGGCGGAGTATGTGCTGCGCTGGGCCCCGCGCGGCGCCCATGATCCCCGCCGCTTCGTGCGTCCGCCGGAACTCGCCGACGCGATCTCGGCGGCTGGCCTGAAGCCTGAAGATCCCGTCGGGATGACCTATCGACCGCTGCGCGCCGAGTGGACGCTCAGCCAAGACGTGTCCGTGAACTATTTGGTGGCGGCGACGAAGCCGATCAATTGAGACGGGATTTGGGCGGACCGATCGGGAACGGAATCGGCGCGACGGGCGCGCCCTCCTCAGCAAGCGCCTTCGCGTCGTCGACGCTCGCTTCCCCGTAAATCGCGCGCTCGGGTCGCTCGCCATCTTGCATGCGGCGAACCTCCGACGCGAAGTCCGGGCCGAGATAATCGTGAGTTTCTTGGATCGCGCGACGGAGCGCGTCGACGGGTGAGGAAGGTTGGGCGCCGCGCCGAACGGAAGGCGCCATCACCGCCTTCTGAATGTTCCGATCGCCGCAATGCGGGCAGGTTAATGCGCCGTCGGCCTTTTGCGCGTCGAAGTCGCCGCTGTTGCGGAACCAGCCTTCAAACTCATGACCTTCGCCGCAGCGAAGCGCGTAACGAATCATGCCGCCTCGAATGTTTTGGCGATGTTCCAGGCTGGAATACGTTTGCGCGCGCGCGTGATCTCCTGGAGATCAAGCGCCGCGGTCACGATTTGCGGCTCATCGTCCGCGGCGGCCGCCACCACGTCGCCCCAGGGGGCCACGATCATTGAGCGCCCCCAGGTCGTCCGCCCGTCCTCATGTTTGCCGCCCTGGGCGGCCGCCAATACGAACGCCCCGGTTTCGATGGCCCGCGCGCGCAGAAGCACCTCCCAATGGGCCGAACCGGTCGGCACGGTGAACGCCGAGGGGACGAGGAGAAAATTGGCCCCACGACGCGCCAACCTTCGGTAGAGCTCGGGAAACCGCAAATCGTAGCATACCGACAAACCGACGACGCCCCAGGGCGTGGTCGCGATCGATAGCTTCTTGCCAGCGAGGAACGTGCCCGACTCTCGGTAGGTCTCGCCGCCGTCCAATTCGACGTCGAAGAGGTGAATCTTGTCGTAGCGCGCAACGATCGCGCCCTTGGGATCAATCAGGAAGCCGCGATTCACGGCCCGATCGTCGTTCGGCGCCGACACGGCGAGCGATCCGACGGATATCCAGATGCGCAGCTCCACCGCCAGGGCGCGCATGGCCGCCAAGGTGGGATCGCCCGGCTCGCGTTTCACTGATTTCAAAAGGCGCGTTCGGTTGCGATCCACCAAATTGGTCATTTCCGGCGTGCAGACGAACTGCGTCTGATGCTCGGACACCGCCCGACGGATCCAGAACTTCGCCGCCTCCACATTTGCGGCCGGATCTAATCCGGACCGCATTTGAACGAGTGCGACGTTCAAGGGTTCTTCAGCTTTCACGCAGTCTCCAAAAGGGGATCGAGGCCGCCTTTACGGTCCAGAGCGTACAAATCATCGCAACCGCCCACATGCCGGTCGTCGATGAAGATTTGCGGCACCGTGCGGCGACCGCCTGCGCGACCGATCATCTCCGCGCGACGGTCCGGCTCCGCCCCGACATCGATCTCATGAAAGGCGGCTCCCTTTTTGTTCAGAAGCGCCTTGGCGTCCCGGCAATACGGGCATGTGGACGTGGTGTAGATGTCGATCGAGGGCATGGTCGTGTTGCATCCTTTTCCATCATAGGCGGCGCGCCAAGGCCAAAACGTCGACGCGAGCCGCGCCCGCCGCCTTCAGAGCGCGCGCGCACGCCTCCGCAGTCGCGCCTGTGGTGACCACATCGTCTATGAGCACGATGTTCGCCGATTCAAGGCGCGCACGCCCGCGCCGGTTCACGCGAAAGGCGCCGGCCACATTGCGTCGACGCTGATAGGCGCTCAATCCGCCCTGGCTTCGCGTGGCCCGCACCCGCACCAATAGGTCGGGCTCATAGGGTCGGGCCAAGCGATGCGCCAAGGCGCGCGCCAGTTCCGCGGCCTGATTGAATCGTCGTGCGACCAAACGCCGATAGTGAAGCGGCGTCGGCGTGATCACGTCTGCGTCATCGAGCCAAACGCCGCCGGCGCGCGCCATCCATTGGGCGAATCGGGGCGACAGGTCCTGGCGATCGCCCCGCTTGAAGCCGAGCACGAGCGGCCGGCTGGCGTCGTCATAGGCGAGCGCAGCCCGCGCATGGTCGAAGGCCGGTCGCGCCGCCTGGCAACCGCCGCACAGGGCGCCGTCCGGCGTCGCCGTTTCGAACGGACGGCCGCACAGGTCGCACCACGGCGCGGATAAAAACGTCAGCGCGCGCCATGCGTCGGCGGACAAATCGCCATGCGCGGCCACACGGGTGTGCGCGATCGGGCAATGGGGCGGCCAAACCGCGTCGGCCGCCAAGCGCGCGCATGACCTGAGGGCGAAAGACCAATCCGTCATGAGATGACGCTAGCCTTTACGGCGTCGATGGGCCAAACGGCCCGTGATGACGTCCCCGCCTCGCATTTTTGACCGCGCCGCCGCACGCCTGCGCCGGCGACGCGCGGCCCGATCCGCCCATCAACCCGACTTTCTTTACGCGCGCGTCGCCGAGGACGTCGCCGAGCGCGTCGCCGTGGCGCGTCGTGGCTTCAGCCGGGTCCTTGAAATTGGGGCGCGCGGCGATCGCCTGCGCGCGCGCTTTCCATCCGATGTCGGCCATGACGGCTGGCTCCGCGTGTCGGACGCGGCCCAATGGGGCGACGTCGTCGGCGAACCGGAACTCTCGCCCGCCGCCCCGCAAGCCTTCGATTTGGCCGTGAGCGTCTTCGGCCTTCATGACGTGAACGATCTGCCAGGCGCGCTCGTGCAGATCCGATACGCTCTGAAGCCGGACGGCCTGTTCCTGGCGGCTCTGCCGGGACCCGCCACCCTGTCCGAACTCCGACGAGCCTTGGTCAGCGCCGAAGCGGAGATCCGCGGCGGCGCCGGCCCGCGCGTGCACCCCTTCATCGACGTGCGCGACGGCGGCGCTCTGCTCCAGCGCGCAGGCTTCGCCCTGCCGGTCACCGATGTCGACCGGGTGACCGTGCGCTACGCCCGCCCTGAAGCTTTGATCGACGATCTGCGCGCCATGGGCGAAACGAACGTCCTTGCGGCTCGGGAGCGCCGCCCCTTGTCTCCCTCGGTGTTGGCGCGGGCCCTCGAAATTTACGCAGATCGCGAGGCGGACTCGGACGGCCGCGTCCGTGCGACCTTCGAGATTGTCCATCTCGCCGGATGGGCGCCCCATGAGAGCCAACAGAAGCCGCTGCGGCCCGGCTCGGCGCGGATGCGGCTTGCCGACGCCCTCGGCGTGGAGGAAAGATCCACGGGAGAGAGCGCGGGACCGCCGCGCCATGACGAGGGAGCGCGTGACTCATGAAGGGACTTTCCGAACGCACCGTCCGTTTCATCATCGACAAGGCTCGGGAGGCGTCGGATCTTCCGCGCGATCCGGATGAGGATCCGCGGTCGGATCGCGCCCGCGACGAAGCGCCGCACTGGCCGGACGAGGAATCGACCCCTCGCGCCGAAGCCTTGGCGGAGGTTCGCGCGGCGATCGACGATCTCAATGACGACGAACAGGCCGCGCTCGTCGCTTTGGTCTGGGTCGGACGCGGCACCTATGAGCCGGACGACTGGGATGAAGCCGTGGCCCAGGCGCGTGCGGAACGGGTCAACAAAACGTCCGCCTATCTGACCGGCGTCCCCATGCTCGCCGAACATTTGGAGTCCGGACTCGACGCTTTTGTGGACGTCGAAGACGAAGACTAGGCCCTAAGGTCCACGGTCATCGCGCTTCGTATGCGCGGGATCAAAGGCCCGTCCGCCGGAGGCATGGGGAAGCGGTCCAGCTCGTCCGCCGCGACCCATGCAAGGCCTTGTCCCTCCAGCGATCGCGGCGTCCCGACCCAATGCCGGCATTCATAGAGCGGCATCAGGAGATGAAAACGTTCA
>CAYPOX010000168.1:0-4785 GCA_964412525.1 uncultured Caulobacterales bacterium | reverse complement strand
CGCCGCGACGGGGTCGGTGGCCTTGATGGACGAATCCAACCGTCGCCGTCTTCTCGGCGTCGTGGCCGGTCGCGACGACGCCAATCAACCGCTCTTGGCTGGCCCCTATTATCTCAACCGGGCGCTCGACCCGATCGCGGAGATCGTGGAGGGCGATCTGGGCGCGCTTCTCGCTCAGGAAGCGGACGTGCTTTTGATGCCGGATGTCGGCCGCGTCGTCGGACCGGACGCGGAACGTCTGGGTCGTTGGGTTGAAGGCGGCGGCCTTCTCGTGCGCTTCGCCGGACCGCGCATGGCGACGTCGGCGGACGACTTCGTGCCCGCGCGGCTCCGCCGCGGCGACCGATCGTTGGGCGGGGCCTTGTCCTGGGGAGAGCCGCAGCGGATCGCCCCATTTCCCGAATCCAGCCCCTTCGCCGGCTTGCGGTCGCCCGAGGATGCGCGCATTCGCCGCCAAGTGCTCGCCGAGCCCTCGCTTGATCTGGCGGAGAAGACATGGGCACGGCTGGAGGACGGCACGCCGCTCGTCACCGCCGCGCCTCGGGGACAAGGTTGGATCGTGTTGTTTCATGTCACGGCGGATCCGTCTTGGTCGGACATTCCGTTATCCGGCGTCTTTCCCCAGATGCTGCAACGCGTGATTCCCCTGGCTCAAGGCGGTCCCCGCGCCGATCGCGACGCTGGGCGGGAGCCGGCGCCGCCGCTCCGCGCACTGGACGGCTTCGGCGCGCTGCAACCGCCCGAACCGGGCGTGCGCGCCCTGGCGCCGGATGAAACGCCGCGCCCCACGCCGGAGACCCCGCCCGGATTGTATGGCGGGGAGAGCCGCACCGTGGCGGTCAACGCCGCCGCCGCCGAGCCTTACGCGCTTTTGCGGGACGCGGTGTCGGTCCCCATCCGTGAGTTTGAGCGCGGCGCGCCGAGATCCTTGCGCGGCGCGCTCCTGACCGCCGCCCTGCTCCTCTTCGCCATCGAAGGCGTCGCCGCGGCCGCCATGAGCGGACGCCTGCCGCATCTCAAACTCCGACCGGCCGCGTCGGCCGCCGCCCTTGGGTTCGCCGTCTTCGCAGCCGTCGCGCCCGCGCCGGTCCGCGCGGCGGACGTGGCGGAGACGCGCGCGCTGGAAGGCGCGTCCGAAACGCGGCTCGCCTATGTCCGAACCGGCGATCGGCAAGTGGACGATGTCAGTCGAGCCGGTCTCTACGGATTGTCGCGTCGGTTGCGCGCCCGAACCGCCGCCGAGGTGGCCGACCCGGTCGGGGTCGATCCGGAGCGGGACGAGTTGGTCTTCTATCCCTTGTTGTATTGGCCGGTCACGCCGACCCTGCAGCCATTGAGCCCGGAAGGCGCGGCGCGCGTCGACGCCTATCTTAAGACCGGCGGCGCGGTCCTGTTCGACACCCGCGACGAGGGGACGGTCCGCCGCGGCGGCGAAACGCCGGAAGGTCGCGCCCTGCGGGAATTGCTCGCCGGGCTCGACGTGCCGCCCCTCGCCCCGGCGCCGGAAGATCACGTTCTCACGCGGTCGTTCTACCTGCTGCCGGCGCGAGAGTTTCCGGGCCGCTGGACCGGCGGGCGCGTCTGGTTGGACGGCGTCACGCCGCCGGCCGGCGGCGCGATCCGCAAGGACGACGTCGCGTCCATCCTGATCGGCGGGCATGATTGGGCCGCCGCTTGGGCGGAGGACGCCTCTGGCCGGCCGCTCTACGCGGTTGTCCCCGGCGGCTATCGACAGCGCGAATACGCCTATCGGTTCGGCGTCAATTTGGTGATGTACACGCTCACCGGCAACTACAAGAAGGACTTGGTTCATGTGGGACCGCTCCTCCAACGTCTGGGCGAGTGAAGGATGAACTACGCCCTGGCGCTGGACCCTCTTTTGCCCATCTGGGCGCTCGCGGCGGTCATGGCCGCTGCGGCGCTCGGCGCGGCGGCGGCCGGCTTCGCGCGTCCGGCGAGCCTTCCGGCGCGCGGCGCAGCTCTCGCGGTGCTCGGCGTCCTGTTGTTGAACCCGGCCTTGATGCGGGAAGATCGCGACGCCCTGCCCGATATCGTCGTCGCCGTGACGGATCGCAGCGCGAGCATGACCGTCGGCGACCGGAGGGGCGCGGCGGACGCGGCCCTGTCCCGCCTTCGCCAGGCGGCGGAGAACGACCCGACCCTCGACCTCGTCACGGCGGAGACCCGCGGCGATGGGGAAACCCGTCTGTTTGAGGCTTTGGAACGCGCGGCGGCGGATGTGCCGGCGGATCGCTTCGCGGGCGCGATCCTCATCACCGACGGCTTGGCGCATGACGCCCCGGACGGCGCGGCCCGAGCCCCCGGACCGGTTCACGCCGTCATTGTCGGCGATCCGCAAGCCCGCGACCGACGCCTGGAGGTGTCGGTGGCGCCCAATTTCGCCGTGGTCGGCGAAACCGCGACGTTCGAGGTCGCCGTGATCGACCCGACGGGAACGCCGGCGCGCCTCACCGCGCAGTTCGACGGGGTTCCTCTTTTCGATCGGCTGGTGCGGCCCGGCGCGCCCGTCAAAATCGAGGCGCCGATCGAGCGCTCCGGCGCGGCCGTGATGGAGTTTCGCGTCGACGCCGGCCCGGAAGAGCTGACCCTATCGAACAACCAAAGCGCCGTGTCGCTGACGGCGGTCCGAGATCGGCTGCGTGTTTTGCTCGTATCCGGCGAACCCCATCCCGGCGAACGAACATGGCGCGATCTTCTGAAGGCGGATCCATCCGTGGATCTTGTTCATTTCACCATTTTACGGCCGCTCTCCAAACTGGATGCGACGCCGACCAACGAATTGGCGCTGATCGCGTTTCCCGCCGAAGAGCTGTTCCGTGAAAAACTGGATGAATTTGATCTGATCATTTTCGACCGATATCGCCGTCGCGCCGGCGTTTTGAGCCAGGCCTATCTCGACAATGTGGCGCGCTACGTCGAAAACGGCGGCGCGCTTCTGGTGGCCGCCGGGCCGGCCTTCGCCGGGGTGTACAGTCTCTATCGCACGCCGCTCGCAGCGGTCTTGCCTGCGCGCCCGACCGGCGGCATCGCGGAAGCCGGCTTTCGACCTCAATTGAGCGACGACGGTCATCGCCATCCGATCAGCGGCGCGCTCCATCGCGCGCCGGCTGACGAGGATGGTCCGAATTGGGGACGTTGGTTTCGCGTGATCGACGTGCGCCCGATCGCCGGACGGGTGCTGATGACGGACGAGGATCAGCGCCCTCTGCTGATGGTGGACCGGGTCGGCGAGGGTCGTGTAGCTGAATTGTTGTCCGACCACAATTTGCTTTTGGCGCGCCGCTAAGAAGGAGGCGGCCCTCAGCCACAAATACTGCGCCGGCTGGCCCATTGGCTCATGGGCGAACCGGAGCTTGAAGAAGAGGCGCTTCGTTTGGAGGCGCGGGACGGAGAACTGGTCGCCGAACGGCGCACCATGGCCGATGCGCCTCCGGAAACCGTGGTCACCGATCCCAGCGGCGTCGCGCGCACGATCCAAATGACGCAGATCGAATCCGGTCTGTGGCGGGGGCAAACCCCGGTGACGGCGCAAGGGCTCCATCGCGCGGCGTCTGGAGAGTTGACGACCGTGGCGGCCGCCGGCCCGCTCAACCCGAAAGAGTTTATGGATATTCGGGCGACGGCCGCGCGTGTGGCGCCGGCCGTCACGGCTTCCGGCGGCGGCGCGTTCTTTGTCGGAGACCGCTCGGGCCGTTCGCCCAATATTCGACGGGTCGCGCCCGACCGCGTGGCGTCTGGAGGCGACTGGATCGGTTTGGTCCGCCATGATCGATTTCGCGTCCGCGACGTTTCGGAGACGCCGGCCTTTCCTTGGTGGGCGGCGCTGCCGCTGATCTTTGCGCTGATCGCGGTCGCCTGGCGGCTCGAAAGCCGCTAAAGTTTCCGCAACGCGAACGCACCGTTCACGAATCCGCCATTCCTTTCACGTCCCGGCGTGCGCATCTCCCCTCTCGAAAGGTCGACAAGGAGAGACGCCATGATCGATGTGAGACGCTTTGAAGGCTTGGGCCACGCCAATCACGGTTGGCTGAAGGCGCGCCACCATTTCAGTTTTGCGAGCTATCACGATCCGTCGCGTATGAGTTGGGGCGCGCTTCGGGTTTGGAACGACGACGAGATCGCCCCGCAATCCGGATTCCCCATGCACCCGCACCACGACATGGAGATCATCACCTATGTCCGCGACGGCGCGATCACGCACCAGGACAGTCTGGGCAATCGTGGCCGGACCGAAGCCGGGGACGTGCAGGTGATGTCGGCCGGCTCCGGCCTGCGCCACATGGAATGGAACGAGGAGGACGAACCGACCCGGATCTTCCAGATCTGGATCCTGCCGTCGCGCTCGGGCGGAGCGCCCCGTTGGGATGCGCGCGCCTTTCCGAAGGCGGGTCGTTCAGACGGTTTCCAGGTTTTGGCGTCCGGCGCGCCGGAGGCGGATGGCGGTCTCATGATCCGCCAAGACGCGCGGGTCCTCGGTGCAGGCCTTGGAGCGGGCGCACGCGCGAGCCATGACCTCTCCGCATCGCGGCGCGCCTATCTGGTGCTCTCCAGCGGCGCGGCCACCGTCAATGGCGTGTCGCTGAACGCCCGGGACGGCGCGGCGATACGCGACGTGGACCGAATTGAGGTTCTGGCCGGTCCCGATGGTGCGGAGGCGGTCCTGGTCGACGCGACGGCTTAAGGGACGCAAGGGCCGCTTTGGGCTTCCCGCTCAAAGCGGCCGCACCCGACTAGTCCCCTCCGTTTCCAGGAGCCGTCTCTTCC
>CAYPOX010000167.1:0-4883 GCA_964412525.1 uncultured Caulobacterales bacterium | reverse complement strand
GATCACCGTGATCCGGACATCCTCGCCCGCGTCGGGATCCACGACCGACCCGAAGATGATGTTGGCGGCCTCGTGCGCCGCTTCCGCGATGGAGACCGACGCAGCGTTCACCTCGTGCAGCTTCAGGTCTGCCCCGCCCGTTTCTTTGAGCGCGAATTTGACGCCCGTGTACCCGGCGTTGAGAACGAGAACCAAAGGCGCGGTCATTTGAACAGATGCGGCCGCTCGCGCCGCGCCTTCGCGTACATGACGGCGATGGCGCAGGAGGCCATTCGCGCGCGCTCGGAGTCCGCGCGGCTCGTCAAAATGATCGGGGCCCGCGCGCCCAGGACCAAACCTGCCGCATCCGCGCCGCTTAAAAAGGTAAGCTGCTTGGCGAGAATGTTCCCAGCCTCCAGATCCGGCGCGACAAGAATGTCGGCCTGGCCCGCCACATCGGACACGATGCCCTTGGTCTCCGCCGCTTTCAGGCTGACCGCATTGTCAAAGGCGAGCGGCCCGTCCAATCGGCCGCCGGTGATTTGGCCGCGATCGGACATTTTGCAAAGCGCCGCGGCGTCCAGCGTGGCCTGCATGTCGAAGGCGACCGTTTCGACGGCCGCAAGGATCGCCACCTTCGGCTGATCCACGTCCAACGCCCGCATCAGGTCGATGGCGTTCTGGCAAATGTCCCTCTTGGTGGCGAGATCCGGAGCGATGTTGATCGCCGCGTCGGTGATGGCGAGCGGGCGCGGATAGCTGGGCACGTCCATATAGAACACGTGGCTCAGGCGCCGTCCGGTGCGAAGGCCGTGCACCTTGTCGAGCACGGCGTGCATGATTTCGTCCGTATGAAGACTGCCCTTCATCAGGGCCTCCGCCTCGCCGTCCCGCACGAGCTTGACGCTGGACTCGGCGGAGGCGTGGCTATGCTCCACATCCACGATGCGAAAACCGTTCACGTCGAGACCGCTTTCCGCCGCCACGGCGCGAATCTTAGCCTCCGGCCCGACCAAAATCGGAATGATCAACTGCGACTCATAGGCCTCGATCGCTCCGACCAAGGCGCCCCGGCTGCAGGGATGGCAGATTGCGGTGGGCATGGGCGGCTCCGCCGCAGCCCGATCGATCATGTCGTTGAAGCAATCATGCCGGCGCATCATCACTTCGGGCAGTTCGGAGGAGGGACGGCTGACCTTGTCCGACGGCGCGATGACCCGCGCGCTGCCGACGATCACCTCGTCTCCGTCCTGATTGCGCACCGCGCAGTCGAACACGATGACGTTCTTGTCGTCATCCTTGTCCTTGGCGGTGACGCTTGCCACCACGCGGTCGCCCGGCCGCACGGGCCGGCGGAAACGCAAATCCTGTCCGAGATAGATCGTCCCAGGTCCGGGCAGTTTGGTTCCCAAAACCGCAGAGATCAGCGCGCCGCCCCACATGCCGTGGGCGATCACGCCGTGAAAGCGCGAACTGGCGGCGAACTCCTGATCCAGATGGGCCGGATTCACGTCGCCGGACACGACGGCGAAGAGAGAAATGTCCTCGATCGTCAGGGTGCGTTCGATCGACGCCGAGTCGCCCACGGCGATCTCCGCAAACGTCTTGTTCTCGATCACATCGTGGACGCGCTCATTCATGTCAGCCTCGTCAGCGTTGTAGGACGTAGGTTCCCGGCGCAGGCCCGAGCGGGTGCACGCCTTGCTTCGGCGCGCCCATGGTCGGCGGCGCGGTCGCCTCGCCCGAATACTCGTCGAGAAAGGCCTTCAATTCCGGCCACCAGGACCCCTCCTGGGGCGCGCAACGTTCGAACCAGGTGTCCGGATCCACATAGACGGCGCCGGCTTTATCCAGAAGCTTGCGGTAACGACGGCGCTTGTGGCCGGGTTCGCTGACGATGCCGGCATTGTGCCCGCCATTGGTCAAGATGAAGGTCACGTCCGTCGCCGGGTGGAAGGTCAGCTTATAGACCGACCGCCAGGGGGCCACGTGATCTTGTTCGGTGCCGACGGCGAAGATCGGCACGCGCACGTCTGCGAAATTGATCGGCCGACCGTCGACTTCGAAGCGGCCCGCGGCGAAATCATTGTTCAAGAAGAGCTTGCGGAGATATTCCGAATGCATGCGGTAAGGCATCCGGGTGAGATCCGCGTTCCAAGCCATCAAGTCATTGATCGGCGAGCGCTCGCCCAGAAGATACTCGCGGACGAGGCGCGAATAGATCAGATCATTCGAGCGCAGATATTGGAACGCACCGGCCATCTCCTTGCCGTCCAGATAGCCGCGATCACGCATCGCCGCCTCCATATGGGCCACCTGGGCCTCATGGATGAACAGCATCAATTCGCCGGCCTCGGTGAAATCGGTCTGCGCGGCGAGCATGATCATGCTCGCCAAACGATCGTCGCCCTCACGCGCCATGGCGCTCGCCGCAATGGCGAGGATGGTGCCGCCGAGGCAGTATCCCATGGCGTGGATCTTGGTCTTCGGTTTGATCGTCTCAATGGTTCGGATCGCCTCCATCACGCCCAAGCGACGGTAATCGTCCAGGCCGCGATTGCGATCTTCCGTGGTCGGGTTCTGCCACGAGATGCAGAACACCGTGTGGCCCTGCCCGACCAGCCAATTGATCAGCGAGTTATGTTCGGAAAGGTCCAGGATGTAGTATTTCATGATCCAGGCCGGCACGATCAGCACCGGCTCCGGCCGCACGTCCTTCGTTTGCGGCGCGTATTGGATCAACTCGAACAGATCGTTGCGGAACACCACCTCGCCCGGCGTACGGGCGATGTGTTCGCCGACCTTGAACGCCTCCACCCCCACTGGCGGCTCGCCGCGCGCTTGGCGTTGGCTATCTTCCAGAAAGTTGCGAGCGCCCTCGGTCAGGTTGCGGCCGGCCGACGCCATGGTCGCCGAGATCACTTCCGGATTGGTCCAGGCAAAATTGGAGGGAGACCAACGGTCGAGCGCTTGGCGGAAGAAAAACTGGATCGCCCGCTCATTCTGTTTGGAGACGCCGTTGATGCCGTGGGTCGCGTGCTGCCACCATTCCTGATTCAGTAGGAAGGCTTGGGACAGAACGTTGAAGGGAAAGTGCTGCCAGTCTTCAGCCGTGAACCGCCGATCGCCGCGCGCGGGCTTGATCGCCGGGTCCGCCTGACCGCCATTCGACGCTTGATCGACGACATATTGGCTGAGCAGCATGGCGTTCTTCATGCCATGTTGCAGCAGTTCTTGCTGCTTGCCTGGCGACATCCAGAAATGCGCCGCCCAATCGAACATCACTTCCGTCATGGCGATGGGGGATAAGGGGAAGAGCTTGGCCACCTGGCCGCGCGCCGCGCTGTCTAAGGCGCTTGGGTGAAGAGAGGCGGCGTGAAGCTCGCCAGAACCCGTTTCGTTGTCCGCCATAACGCTGACTCCAACACGCTGACCAAACGCAATGAAGGCGCTGCGTGCGACGCCTCGCCCCACCTGTCAAGTTCGTATTACAGATGAAGTGTCCATGTGGCTTCAATCGAACGTGCGTGAATTTTTTGCGACAGCGAAATGCGCGCGGCTTAGCCTTCCCAATCACGCTTCAGCAAAAATGCGCTGACGATCAGAAACCCCGCAGCAATCAGATAAAATCCGCTGCCGAACAGGATCGCGTAGCGCAGCGACTCCTCGCCATGGACGGCGCGCATGCCGTCGGACATGGCTCCGATGATCAAATCGCCGGCCCCGAGCCCGATCAGATTGTTGATCAAAAGGAACAAGGCGGAGGCCGTGGTGCGCATATTCGGCGGCACGATTTGCTGCACCGCAGCGACGACAGGGCCAAGCCATGCGAGCGCGAGCGCCGTCGGAATCAGAAAGATGAAAAACGACAAGGCCAGCGACGGGGAAAGAACGCCCACCACGAAAAAGGGAAAGGTGAAGAGAAACGCGACGCCGGGCACAAGCGCATAGGCCGCTTTGGAGCGCTTGCCGAAGGTGTCGGCGAACTGCCCGCCCAGCCAAATGCCGAGGGTTCCGCCGACGAGGACGATGCATCCGTAAAAGTAGGCCGCATGCAGCAAGGTGCCGGCGCCTTCCGGCATCAGCGCCGGAGGGACCACGGCGGCGAAGCTCGCCAATTCCTCCGGATAGCTGCGCACGAAAAAGGCCGGGAGCCAGGCGAATAGCCCATACCCCATCATGGAGGAGCACGCCGCGCCAAACGCCAGGGTGAAGAAGGACGGCTTCTTGCGAAGAGTTCTAATCACCTCGCCGATGGGCGCCGGTTCTTTCTTCGCGTGAACGGGGTCAAATCCGCCGCGGGCCGGCTCGCGCACGGTGAGCACGAAGAGCGGGGCCAACGCCACCCCGGCCAGTCCGATGATGATGAAGGCCGTCCGCCAGTCGAACAGTGTCGCCGCGACGCCGCCGAACACGATGCCGAAGGCCGAGCCGATCGGAATGCCGAAGGAATAGGCGGCGAGCGCCCTGGCCCGCTTCTCGGGCTCGAAATAGTCCGCGACAATCGAATAGGCCGGGGCGACGCCGCCCGCCTCCCCCACGCCGACGCCCAATCGGGCGAGAAAAAGCTGCCAGAAGTTTTGCGCGACGCCGCACACGGCGGTCATCAGACTCCAAAGCGTCAGCGCGATCGTCATGATCCAGACGCGGTTTCGACGATCCGCCAACCAGGCGATCGGCACCCCGAGCGTGGAGTAAAAGAGCGCGAAGGACACCCCGCGCATCAGGCTCAATTGCGTGTCGTTGAGGCCGAGTTCGGATTGAATCGGAACCGAAAGAATCGCGAGGATCTGACGGTCAATGAAATTGAACGTGTAGACGAGGACGAGGATCGCCAGGACATAGATGCGATAGGCCTTCGTCCGGGGCGTCATCGCGCGTTGCGTCGTGGTCATGAGGGACGG
>CAYPOX010000166.1:0-4936 GCA_964412525.1 uncultured Caulobacterales bacterium | reverse complement strand
GACGTTGGAGAGCCGCCTCGAAATTGGAGGTCCCGCGCGCCTCCACCGCGTCGGCCGCGGCTTCCGCCATGGCGCGCGCCGCGGCTGCCACCGCCGGCTCCTCATAGGGAAACGGATAGTTGAGCTGCCACATGCCGGTGTCGTCCCCGCCATGCAGGTCCAGGGCCATCGCGGTCTCAAAATATGACGGCCATGCGAATTGCTGCTGGTGCAAATGTTCATGGAGGACAGTGACGACCCATTCCTTGGGCGTTTTGCCGGTCGCTGAAGGCGTCCCGATCAGGATGGTCGGCACGCCGTCTTGAAGCGGGAACATGGCTAAAAACGTTGGGTCAAATTGGCGGGGCCGCACATGGGCGTCGCAGTCCAGCTGTGGGTGGGGGTCGGTCGGCGCGAAGCCGTCCGGTGTCCGTCCGTCCGCGCAATAGAGGCGTTCGACCGTCTCCCCGACCAACAGCACGCGGAAAGGACCGTCGGCGAAGCCCGGCCAGATCGACGCCTCCACCTGGGGCGCCAGCCGTCGCGCATCCTCGATCAAGGCTTCCGGCGCAACGTTCGGCGCGCTGGGAAACATGACGCAAAACATCCCAACGACGGTCGGCGGACAAATGGACGAGAAAGCGCGCATGGATCCCTCATCGCACAAACGCAAGCGTGACAAGGATCACGCTAGGCTGCGCGCGGCGAGCGTTCCAGGTCCCTCGTCCCGCCGTCACGGAGGTCCGTCGCAGGTCAGCCGACCGGAGACGCCTCCGCCTGCGCCAAATTCCACACCGCTTGGCCGAGCGCGTAGATGTCCAAACGGGCGTAAGCCGCCCCAGTGGCCGGAACGGTCTCGGGCTCGTCGTCGCCGTCAAAAATGATCTCGGCGGTCTCCGTCAGCAGCGTCTCCACCTCGTCGGGGGTCAGCTCTCGCCCCATTTCTTGGAGCGCCAATTGCTGCACCAAGGCGATTGCGCCGGTCACCATCGGCGAGGCGAAGCTCGTGCCGTTCACCAGCGCGATGGGATCGACCTGATTCTCAAAGATGCGATCGCGCAGCGACTGCGGTCCGTCGACGAAGTTGGGAACCGGGATTTGCACGCCGGGCGCAAAGGCCGTCGTCAACGCCGGATCCCGTTGGCTGAAGACGGCGATGACGTCGTCGTCATTGAAGTCTCCGAGACGGGTGTTGAGTTGATACTCCACGGCCCCGATGCTCAGCACGTCCGGATGGGCCGAGGGATATTGGACACCCGGCGCCTCGACCGACTGATAATCGTTGCCGGAGGCCGCCACGATCGTCACGCCGGTGGCCGCCAACGCCGTCAATTCGTCAAACGTCTCCAGGCCGGCGTTGGCGTCCTCGGGATCATCGCCGTCGGTCAATCCCGATCCAAGCGACAGATTCAACGCCACGACGCCAAACGACTCGCCATTTTCGGTCAACCACTCAATGGCGTCGGAAAGAACGGCGAATGGATGCGCGTCGCTTCGGTTCGAGGTGGACAGTGCGATGAGATCCGCGCCAGTGGCCACGCCCAACGTGCGCGGATCCTCGGACCCGATCACCGCCGCGACCGCAGTGCCGTGCCCGGATTGATCGTCGCCGGACCCGTCGCGGAAGAAGAAGTCGTCGTGAAACACGATTTTGTCGGCGACGCCGTTGCGGTCCGCATCCTCGCCGAAGCTTCGCTCGTCCAGATCAATTCCCGTGTCGATGATGGCGACCGCCACGCCCGAGCCGTCTATGCCGGCGAAGCGCGGATCCGCTTGGAAATGGTGCAAGTTCACGAGTTCAAGATGTTCGACCCCAAACGCCGCCGCATTCTCGATGCGCAGGCGTTGCTCGAGAAACGTGCCGAACACCCCATCTGCGACGGCCTGCGCCACCGCCGCCTCCGTTGCGGCGTAGTCGGTCAAATCGAAACCGATTCCGTTTGTGGTGCGCAGGCCCGCCGCGATCTCCGCGTCGCCGAATTGAAGATAGTGCAAAAGCGGGTTCGCGCCCGCCTCGGCCACGTCCGGATTCGCCGCCAGATAGGCGGCGCTGTCGAACAGGCTGTTCGGGTCGGATCCCACCCCAAGCCCCGGCACATCTTCGAGAGCGCCGAACCGCACATAATGGTCGAGCGGAGTCGTTCCGCCCTCGGCGACGTCCGCAGCCACGTCCGGTCGCTGCCCGAGGTAGAGCGCTGAGGAGAACAGCGGACTTGGGTCGCGTCCCTCAACCGCGCCGAAGGTGAGGTAATGTTCCAAGGCGTCCACGCCGGCCTCGGCGACGTCCGGATTTTCGGCGAGGTAGAAGTCTTCATCAAACAGAGCGGCGACGGTCGCAACGACCTCATCCATGTCGAGCACAGCAGTTATCCAGCAAATTTATGTTCAGTAGTTTTCTATCACCTTGCGGTGAGAGTCGAAAGAGCGGAGGCGCACCCTCCGCCCATCCAACGAGCCAGATCAAGATATCCGTCGCATCGAGCTGCAGAGGACGCCAGCTCCCTCGTCGCCAGGCGCGTCAAGCCGGTGCATCTTTGTCGATATGAAACGCCGTTTGAATATTCATGACATAGTTCATGAATGTCAGCGTCCTCGCAGAAATTGTCGTATTTGAACTGCGATAATTTACAACAGTAAATTTCTAACTTTTGTCTCAGAGGCGGAACACGCCTATGACAAAGGAAAAAAAACGGAGGAAAGGACATGGCCCGACCCCAAGGCGTGCGAAACGCCGCATTTTCTCAGAAGCGCGCGGATCTGCTTGCGGCGCTTACGCAGCATGCGCTCGACACCGACATCCGCGCCGCGAGCCTCCGCCAATTCGCGATGGCGGCGGGCGTCTCAGAGCCTACGATTCGCCATTATTTCGGCGACCGTGAACAGGTCGTCGAAGCGGTGATGAACCATATTGCGGAACGCGGCCGGCCTTTCATTGAGCTGGCGTCCCAACCCGCGGATACGCTGGAGCGCTCCATCCAGGAATATCTGGACATCGCCCTTGCTGGCGTCGCCCATGGCGGCTTTGCGCGCGCCCACGCCTTCGGTCTTTCGGAGGGACTAAACAACGAAACCCTTGGGCGTGCTTATCTCGGCACGTTGTTGGAGCCGTCCCTATCCGCGATCGAAGCGCGCTTGCGGACGCATGCGGGCGGCGCGCAGGCCAACAGCGTCACGCTTCGCTCGGCGGCGCTGGCGATCTTGGGGTCGCTCTTGCTCGGCGCGATCCACCAGAACCTGCTTGGCGGATCCGCCATGTATCCGCTTGATTTCGAGCAAGCTCTGCGCAGCGTCGGCGCCATGATCGAAACCGGCCTGCGGGCGCAAACCTCGTCGACCGAGGGGTGATGATCGGGCGCCGTTAGGTGACGGCGCGCCGATAGAGGTGCCAGCTCGCATGGCCCAGCACCGGCAGCGCCACGGCGAGACCGACGAACAGGGTCGCCACGGTCGCCAAAAGAAGGCCGACGATGGTCGTCGCCCATAGGGCCATCGCACCGGGATTTGACAACACCAATCGCAACGACGTCACCGCCGCGGTGACCGGCGAAACGGCCCGGTCGAGCAGCATGGGGAACGACACCACGCTCAAGGAAAACACCACGGTCGCGAAAACGAAGCCGACGGCGTTGCCCACGAGGATCAGCTTCATGGCCGGGCCGCCGGTGGTCACCTGTCGCAAGAACCCGCCAATTCCCTCCGGCGGCGGCGCGCCGGCGAACGCCCAGGCGTAGATGGCCGAGGCCGCCCAAAGCCAGACCAGAAACACGGCGACCAGCGCCAAGCCCAGCAGAATGATGCTGACGATCTGCGGGGACCTGAGAACCGTGAGCGCGTTCCACCAGGCGATCGGCTCCCCTCGCTCCCTGCGGCGGCTGATCTCATAAAGGATGATCGCGGCGCCCGGACCCAACAGGGCGGCGCCGCTGAAGATTGGAAAAATCAGCGGCAGCAGATCCCGATTCAGCGCCGCCCACACGCCAATCACCATGGCCAGCGGATAGAAAAGACCCAGAAAAAGCAAATGTGTCGGCGTCGCGCGAAAGTCGGTCATGCCGCGCCGCAACGCCTCTTTCAGATCCGACCAAGCAAGACCCGTCGCGACCTGTGGAATCGTCACCCGACGATCTTGCTCCACCACCTGATCCGTCATCGCGTCGCCCCCTTTTTTCTCTGCGCCGTGCAAAACGTAACAGACAAAATGTCGCGACGCACGATCGATTTCACCAGCCTATCTGTGCGCAATCAGCGAAAATGAGACCCGCGATATGGTGCACTCGAAACCGCCTTTGGCGATGTCGGAGGTTGAGCCGGGACGGAGGCTGCATGGCGGATTGATCGGAACGCCCGGCGCGCCTTCCGTGATCTATGACGCCGGCGCGTTCGGCCTCTACGCGGATGGCTGGCATGTGGCCCAAGCGCTGCGCGGCGATCACAACGTGCTGCTTTTCGATCGCGCCGGGCTTGGCCGCAGCGATGCGCCGCCGACCAACATTCGTCCGACGCCAGCCTTCCATGTCGCGGACATGCGTCGCTTGGCCCAAGCGCTGGCGCTGCCGCCGCCCTTTCTTCTCATCGGACATTCGATGGCGGGTCTTCGCCTCCACGCCTTCGCCAATCTTCATTTGAATGAGGTGGCCGGCCTCATCTTCGTCGACGCGGTTCGTCCGCGCGCATTGAATGGGGAACGCGGACGCCGATTGGCGCGAACCTTCGCCCGCTTCTTGACCGGCGGCGTTTGGGCCGCACGCCTTGGTTTGCCGACGGTGGTCGCGCCGTTTCTCGCCGACCCCCTCGATCTTCCGAAACCGCACGCGGCGGAAAAGCGCCGCGCGGCGGCGCGTCTCAGCCATTATAAGGGAGCGCGCGCGGAGGTGGAGGCGCTCGTGCACGACGAAGAGTTGGTCTTTGGAGCCGAACGCGCCGTTGAGCGGCCGGTGGCGGTGTTCGCACGGACGCG
>CAYPOX010000165.1:0-5089 GCA_964412525.1 uncultured Caulobacterales bacterium | reverse complement strand
TCAACTCGGACTACGAGCGGCCGGGCTGGTTTCCGATGCCTGAGCCTTTGATCGAAGGCCCGGGCGCCCGCGTGATGAGTTTGCGCGACGGCACGAAAAAAATGTCGAAGTCCGATCCCTCGGAGATGAGCCGGATCGACCTTTCCGACGATAATGACGCGATTGCGCTCAAAATTCGAAAGGCGAAGACGGATTCCGAGCCGCTGCCTGAGACGCCGGAAGGCTTGGAGGGCCGGCCGGAGGCGAAGAATCTGGTTGGTCTTTACGCCGCGCTGAGCGGCGCCGCAGACGATCATGTGCTCCGTGAGTGGGGAGGCCGCGGCTTCGGCGATTTTAAGCCGGCCCTCGCCGAGGTGATGGTCGCGCGCATGGCGCCGATCCGTGATGAGATGAATCGCTTGATCGCCGACGCCGCCGAACTGGACGCCCTTCTCGCCAAAGGCGCCGAAAAGGCGCGCGCGCTGTCCGCGCCGATTGTGGCGGAGACGAAGCGCATCGTCGGTTTGCAGGCTTGACGAACAGAGTCAGTATGACTCTATTTTAGGCCGCTGGGGGATGTGATGCGACGCGAGCCATTCGTCATTGAGTGTTACTTTTGGAAGGATGGCGACGCCTGGGTCGGGCATTCCATGTCGTTCGATTTGCGGGTCGACGCGCTGAATTTGGAAGAAGCCCGTTTGCGGCTTGGCGAAAACATCACAATCTATGTGGATGAAGCGTTGGCCTCTCAGCCCAGCGAGCAGGCGCGATTGCTGAAAGTGAAGGCGCCTCTGTCCCTTCAGTTGTCGCTCAAAGTACGTTTTTAGTTTTCGCGACTGACGCGCGAAGTGACCGAGCTATGGGCGCGCGAGAGCTTTCCAGCGCCGCGTGAGGTCAAACTCAGCGTTTGAAGACCGCTTTCGGCAGTCCGCTTTGTCGAATGATGCTGCTTAGGGTTCATTTGGGCACGTCATCCGAAGGAAGATGCGGCGCGACAACCACAATGTACTTACGCTCGTTATCCGTTTTGACCCATTTTCGATGACTCCCGCCGCTTTGAATTTGGCCCTCGAAACCGTGGGCCTTGAGTATTTGGATGACGTCGCGCCATTTCAGGACTGTTCGAATCGCTTTGAAAGCGTGACTCACCCTTTAAGCCCGAGTCGAATCGTTTCTTCGCCTTTCGGCGAAGCGATTGGATCATGAAACGCTGGACGCCCGGCGCGCGCCGTCGCACCATAGGCCCATGAGCGAGGCGGCCCCGCCGGACGTTCCGGTTCGGAAGTTTCTCGTCATGGCCGACGGCACGTCGGCCGGGCGTAAGGCGCTTTATTTCGCCGCGCGCCGGGCCAAACATGCGAAAGGTCGGGTCACCATGCTCTATGTGATCGAGACGCCGGACCAATCCCACTGGAAAACGGTGAAGGAAACGATGCGTCGGGAAGCTTACGCCGCGGCCCACGAACTCTTCGCCCAATGGGCGGAGGACGCCTATCGCGAGTCTGGCGAACGCATCGCCGAATGCTTGATCCGCGAAGGCGATCCCAAGCGGGAGTTGCGGTCTCTCATGAATGAAGATCGAGCGATTCACGGACTGGTGTTGGGCGGGGCCGTCGGACCGGACGGGCCGGGCGCTCTGACGGCGGCGATCATCAATCAACATGATCCCTCCGCGCCGATCGCCGTCCCGGTGACCGTGGTGCCGGATCAACTGACCTATGAGGACATTCGGCAGTTGAGTTGAGAGCCGCGATCGGCTTGTTTTCAAGACGGCGGTGCCCATCTCCTCCGGAGCCGCAAATGAAGGATCCGTTCATGTTCATCGAAACAGAAACCACGCCGAATCCCGACGTGCTGAAATTTCTTCCCGGTCGTGCGGTTCTCGATTCCGGCGCGATGGAGTTTCGCGATGCGGAAAGTGCAAACCTTTCGCCTTTGGCTATGCGCTTGTTCGCCTTGGCCGACGTCAAGCACGTGTTTTTGGGGCCGGATTTCGTTTCCGTCACGCGGGCCTCAGGCGCCGATTGGGCGGATCTGCGTACGGGCGTGATCGGCGTTCTCATGGATCATTACGCGTCCGGCGAGCCCGCGCTCGCGGCGGGCGGGGCGGCCCAGGAACATGGGACGGGCGTCTATGACGGCGAGGATGCGGAGATCGTGGATCAAATCAAAGATCTCTTGGACACGCGGATCCGACCCGCGGTCGCCCAAGACGGCGGCGATATTCTCTTCGATCGTTGGGACTCAGGGGACGGAACAGTCTATCTCAACATGCGGGGCGCGTGCGCAGGTTGCCCAGCCTCCACCATGACGCTGAAACAAGGCGTGGAGAACATGTTGCGGCACTATGTGCCGGAGGTGCAGCGCGTCGAACAGACGCTTTAGTCGGGGGAGCGGCATGACCGGAATCGAGGCGACGGCGCGCGCGACGCTGTTCGACGACGCACGGACCCATAATGGCTGGCGCTCGTCGGAACCGCTCGATGAAGCAACGATCCGCGCCCTCTACGACACGCTGAAATGGGGTCCGACGAGCGCGAATTGTTGCCCGGCCCGTTTCATCTTCATCACGTCCGAAAGCGGTAAGGAGAAGCTGAAGCCGTTTTTGCTGGGCTCAAATGTCGACAAGACGATGGCCGCGCCCTGCACGGTGATCGCAGCGTGGGACAGTCGTTTCGAGGATGAAGTTCCTAAGCTGTTTCCGCACATGCCCGAGGCCAAAAACTGGTTCGTCGGCGAGGGACACTTCGAACACGGCGTCCGCAACGCCTCCTTGCAAGGCGCTTATTTGATGCTTGCGGCGCGGGCGATGGGTTTGGATTGCGGCCCCATGTCCGGCTTCGATCAAAAGGGCGTCGATGCGGCGTTCTTCCAGGACGGGCGCTGGAAGTCCAATTTCCTATGCAATCTTGGCCATGGTGATCCCGAAAAGCTCTATCCTCGGGGACCGCGCCTCGACTTTGACGAGGCGTGCAGGATCGCGTGACCGATCTGGTGCTGGCGGTGGACGCCGCCGCAGGGGCCTGCTCGGCCTGTCTGCGTGCGGGCGGCGTCACCAGCGTTTTGCGCACAGAAGCGCGCGCGCGCGGCCATGCGGAGCGATTGCCGGTTCAAGTGCAAGAGATCTTTGCGGAAACCGGTTGGAGGCCCAAAGACGTGAGGCGCGTCGTGACCACCATCGGTCCCGGAAGTTTCACGGGCGTGCGCACCGGCGTCGCCTTCGCACGGGCCTTCGCCGCGGCGCTGGGCCCGCCGGATGCGCGGCCGCCCGTGTTTGGGGTCACCACGCTGGCGTGCTTGGCTTGGGCGGCGCGTCGCGGCGCGCCGAACGTCGCCGTGGCCGCGCTCATGGACGCCCGCCGCGGCCAAGTCTATGCGCAGGCCTTCGCGCCGGGCGGCGCCGAACTCAATGAGCCGGCGGTCCTTGGACTTGAAGAGGCGCGCGCATATCTCACCGAGGCGCTCGCGGGACGAGAATATGTCTCAGTCGGCTCTGGGGCCGCATTGGTCGGGGGGTATTACGCCGCGCGGGCGCTGGAAGACGTGACGCAACCGAACGCCGAGGCGGCGGCTGCGCTCGCGAATGTTGAGGATATGTTGAGGCCGCCGACGCCGCTTTATCTTCGACCACCCGATGCGAAGGAACAAGGACCGGCGCCGTTTGCGCCGCGGGCCGCGTGACCCGGCCCCATCCTCGGCCGCTCCGTGAGGTGGACGCACCCGCCGCGGCCGCCATCCACAATGGCGCGTTCGAGCGCAATCCATGGACTGCGGACGACTTCCGTCGGTTCCTGCTCAACACCGGTTACGGCTTCATTTCCGGCTATGACGGCGTGATTCTATTGCAGCAAGCTGGCGGCGAATCGGAAGTTCTCACGCTCGCCGTGGCCCCCCATGCGCGCCGAAAGGGCGTTGGACGAGCCTTGGTCGAAGCTGGCGTTCGCGCGGCGTCGGCCCGCGGCGACCGGTGCGTGCATCTGGAGGTCGCGGCGAACAATCAAGCCGCGCGCGCGCTTTACGCGGCTCTCGACTTTCAAGAATCTGGTCTTCGACCGGGATATTATCGCGACGGACAGGACGCGGTGGCGCTTACGCGTGATCTACGCCCGTGACGTCGGCCATGCCGCGCATTATCTTGACGGTGAACGTCACGACGACGGGGGGATCGTATGAACCGGATCGAAAAGCTCTGCGCCGACCACGGTCTCCGCATGACGGACCAGCGCCGCGTCATCGCGCAGGTCTTGTCGGACGCCGAAGATCATCCGGACGTGGAGGAAATCTATCGACGCGCGAGCGCGTTAGACGCCGCCATCTCCATCGCCACGGTCTATCGGACGGTGAAACTTTTCGAGGAGGCCGGGGTCATCCAGCGCCATGAGTTTCAGGGCGGACGGTCGCGTTATGAAGAGGCGACGGACGAGCATCACGACCATCTGATCGACATGCGGTCCGGGCGCGTGTTCGAATTTGTGAATGAAGAGCTTGAGGCGCTGAAAGAGCGTGTGGCGAACGAGCTCGGCTTCGAGCTGGTTGGTCACCGGCTGGAGCTTTACGGCGTTCCGCTTCGCGGTGCGGACGAAGGGTGAAGGCGCTGGGCTGTCTTGTGAAGCCGCGCTTTGCGTCACGCGCGATCGGCGTTATGAGCGGGCCCTCGAAATGCGTCACCTAAGGACCCGATGACCCGCAAACTCTACGTTAAGACTTTTGGTTGCCAAATGAACGTCTATGATTCCGAGCGGATGTCGGAATCGTTGCGCCTGCTTGGCTATCATGCGGTCGAGACGGCGGAGGATGCGGATCTCGTCATCCTGAACACCTGCCACATTCGCGAAAAGGCGGCGGAGAAGGTCTACACCGAACTTGGTTGGATCCGGCGCTTGAAAGATGAGAAGGCCGCGCGCGGGGATAAGATGCTGGTCGCGGTCACCGGTTGCGTCGCCCAGGCCGAAGGCGAGGAGGTCCGGCGGCGTGCGCCCGTGGCGGATTTCGTTCTCGGACCGCAAACCTATCATCGCTTGCCGGAATTGGTCTTGAAAGCCGAGCGCGCGGAGGGCGGCGCCGTCGAGGTCGACCTGCCGGTGGAGGATAAGTTCGACCATTTGCCGGA
>CAYPOX010000164.1:0-5106 GCA_964412525.1 uncultured Caulobacterales bacterium | reverse complement strand
GGCGCGGCCCAAAGCAAGGCCCGGACCACATTGCGCTCCACCGCGGCGATGACGGCGATCGACAGAGCGAAGCCGAGATAAAGGTCGATCAGGGTGACCAACCCCCAGGGCAACGCCGCGATGGCCGCGCCTTCGGTGAACAGCGGCTCACCGACAAAGCTCGCCCAGATGATCGCGGCGCCCAACGTGACCGCCCCAAGAACGAATAAGATGCGCATCCACATACTCGACCTACGTTTCAGCGCTCGCGCCGGTTCAACCGTCACGCACGTGACGGCGCCCGGAATACGGCCTCGTCCAACGTGCCTTCCGACTTCGCCACCAAGGTCGCCACCATCGAATCGCCCGTGACATTGGTGACCGTCCGCGCCATGTCGATGAGCCGGTCCACGCCGGCGACGATGGCGATCACCTCCAAAGGTAGGCCCACAGAGGACAAGGTGATCGTTGAAAGCACCAGGCTCGCCGACGGGATTCCCGCCGTTCCGATCGAGACCAATGACGCGGTCACGATGATCGTTCCATATTGGGCGAGGGTCAGGTCCACCCCGGCGATCTGGGCCGCGAAGACGCAAATGACCCCCTGATAAAGCGCCGTGCCGTCCATATTGATGGTGGCGCCGAGGGGTAAGACGAAGCTCGCGGTCGTGTTGTCGACCCCCAAATTTTCGCGGGCGCAACGGATCGTCACGGGCAATGTTCCGGAACTTGTCGAGGTGGAGTAGGCGACAGCGAGCGCGTCGGCGATGCCGTAAATGAAGCGCCGGATCGGGAGACCCGCCACGAAGCGGATCATCGCGCCATAGGTGATGAAGGCGTGCAAAAGCATCGCCGCATAGGCCGCCGCCCCCAGCACGGCGAGATCGGACAAGATCGCGGCGCCCTGGGTGCCGACCACGCTGGCGATGAGCGCGAATACGCCGAACGGCGCGAATTCCATGATATATTCGGTGATCTTATACATCACCTCAGCGAAGCTCTCGAAAAAGCGCTTCACCGGCTTTGCCGGCTCGCCGAGGGCCACGATCGCAGCGCCCAGAAGAAGCGCGAAAAAGATGATCTGAAGCGCCTTGCCTTCCGCCAGAGCTTGGAACGGATTGGTCGGCACGATGTCGATGATCCGCTGAACCAACGAGAAGGAGCCTTGTTCAGGCGCGGTCTCCGTCCCGGCGAGGGTGACGCCGCGGCCTGGCCCGAACAGATTGGCCACGATCAAGCCGAAAGAGATCGCGACGCCGGTCGTCGCCAAGTACAGCGCAAACGCCTTTCCGCCGAGACGTCCCATTTCCGAGGGTTTGTCGAGCGCGGTCACGCCGGCGACAAGACTGGCCAAGACCAGAGGCGCGACCAGCATTTTGATGGCGTTGATGAAGAGATCGCCGATCCATCGGATCGCTCCGGCGTTCTCACCCAGCAGCGCGCCGGCGATCGCGCCCAGCGCCAAACCGCCCAGAATGCGCATCCAAAGCGGCGTTTGAAACCAAAAACGGAGGGGGCTCGCCACCGAGGGCGCGTGGGCGGAAGGTTCGGTCATCCTCGCGACCGTAACGGCGACCCGGCGGGACGCAAGCGATCAGACGGCGTCGTTCTCGCTCCGCGCGCCCGGGCGCGCCTCCACCACGCCGACCTCCTCCAAAAAGCGGCGCAGCTTTTTGCCGGTCGATTCCTTACCGGAGGGGTCCAGGGAACCGGTCGCCACAAGGGTCTCGCCGTCCACACTAACGAGAAGGCCGCGAAACGATTTGCCGGTCAGCATCGCGTCCCAATCGTTCCAGTCGTCTTCCCGCGTCCCCCAACTCGCCCGATCCACGATGAAGAGGAGTTTGCGCTTCTCGTCGCCATCCTCGACGGCGAAAGCGAAGGTGCGGTCGCGGTTCGCCAAACCGCCGCGTCTCTCAACCATCTTGCCGTCAATGAACACGTCGTCGGCCAACCAGCCGGGCCGCCACCGCAGCACGCATTTGTCGACCTTCAGGTCCAACCAAATGTCCGCGCCATTTTCGTCGGCGCGCAAAACGTCCGCTTTCATCCTTCGCCTCCATCCATCAGCCGCTCGGCAAGGTAGGAGAACTCGATCGCGCGCACCTTGGCGCGAATGATCGGATCGGCGGCGCGGCCGTGTCCGCCTTCCGTCTCCTCATAAAAATACATGGCGTGCCCTTGATCGAGCATCTTCTTCGCCATTTTCCGCGCATGGCCCGGATGCACCCGATCGTCATGGGTGTTGGTGAAAAAGAGCGGTATCGGGTAATCCGCCGCCGCATCCACATTGTGATAAGGCGAGATCTTCAAGAGATTGGCGCGTTCTTCCGGATTGGATGGATGGCCATATTCCGCCGCCCAACTCGCGCCGGGAGGCAGATCCACATAGCGGATCATGTCGAGCAGCGGCACTTCGATCACCGCCGCATTGATCAGCTCCGGCGCCTGCACCAGCATATTGCCGGTGAGAAGGCCGCCATTGGACCCGCCCATCACGCCGAGGGTCGCCGGCGACGCCACGCCGCCATTGATCAAATCCTGGGCCACGGCGATGAAATCGTCATAGGCGCGCTGCCGGTTCAGCTTCAACGCGGCCTGGTGCCATTCCGGGCCGAATTCGCCGCCGCCGCGGATGTTGGCGACCACATAGATCCCGCCGCGCTCAAGCCATAAGCGCCCGACCACCGGACTGTAATTGGGAAGAATCGGAATCTCGAACCCGCCATAGCCATAGAGCAAGGTTGGCCGAGGCCCTGCGGCGGCGAGATCGCGCCCGACCACGAAATAGGGGATCTCGGTTCCATCGGCGCTCGTCGCCATACGCTGTTCCACGTCCACGCCCTTGGCGTCGAACATCGCCGGCAAAGCTTGCACCACATCGGGATCGCCGCGCCCGCCATGGACGAACAACGTCTCGGGCTGGTCGTAGCCTTCAAACAAGAGAAGCGTTCGTTTGTCGAAAGGGTCAGCTTCCGCGATCCGCACCGAGCCGCCGTCCGGCAAGTCGACACGGTCCAGATCCCAGCCGCGTCGCTTCCGTTTGGCTTGATAAAGCCGGCCGATCACATTTTCGGTCGCCGCGATCACCAAGCGATCCCTCGACACTTCCACATCGGTGACGGCGTCGCGCGGGCCCGGCGCGTAGATCACCTCGGGCGCCGCGTCGACAGCGCTGAGATCAAGAGCGACCACCGCCCCCGCGGGCACGTCGGCGCCGCCATGGCTCCAAAGCTCGTTCGGCTTCACGATCAAAGCGCCTTCGAAAACGCCGGCGATGTCGAGTTTGCGCGGCAACGGCAAAGCGGTCGTCTCACCGGTGTCGCGATCGACAAGGTAAGTGGAAAACTCGAAAAAGGTTTCGCCGCGGCTCACCAACAAGGTCACGCCGTCCGGCGTGTGGTGCGCGACGGGGAAGACGAAGACGTCTTCGACCGCGCCTTCATACACCGTTTGCGCATCGCTCAGCGCCTCGCCGCGCCGCCAAAACTTCACCGTGTTCGGGTAGCCCGACTTGGTGAGCGTGCCCTCGCCCCAATCACGCGCGATGAAGACCGTGTCTGCGTCGACCCAAGCGAACCATTGTTTGCCTTCTGGCGCGACGAAGCCGTCGTCAATGAAGGTTTTTGTTTTGAGAGAGAACTCTCGCAGATGAACGGCGTCCTTGCCGCCGTCGGAGAGCCGGAGGATGCAGCGATCCTCTTCGCCCGGAAGACAAACGGATCCGTTGAACACCCAGGAAACGCCCTCGTCCTCGGCCAGCTTGTCAATGTCGAGAACGGTCTCCCATTCCGGCTCGCCGTCGAGATAGGCTTTGACGGGGGATCGTCGCCAAAGGCCTTTCGGATTGTCTTTGTCCTGCCAGAAGTTGTAGGCGCGATCGCCGCGGAAGGTCGCGTATGCGATGCGGTCGTCCGAGGTGAGAACCTCCAAGGCCTCCGCTTGCAGCTTCTGAAAATCGGAACGGGTTTGCAGATGCGTCAGGGTCCGCTCGCTCGCCTCGGTCGCCCAGCCAAGCGACCTTTCGCCTTCCACATCCTCAAGCCAGATATATGGATCGTTCGGCTCATTCGCTTGCATGAAGGCTCCTAAAGCGAGCGGCGCGACCAATCCCGCGACAAGTGCGAAGCGGCGCATATGACAATCCCTTTTGCATATCGATTTGGCGTAACGCTATCGGGGCGGCGCCGCGTCGCCAAGCGTATGTCGGCGAAACGCCCACAGCGCGCGATAAGACCTCCCTATTCGCGTCGCCGCACTTATATCGGACGGCATGAGCGACACGCCGCTGCACGCGCTGGTCGGGCGCAGCTTCCTCAAAATGAACGGGCTCGGAAACGATTTCCTCGTTTTTGATGCGCGACGGGAGCCGATCGACCTTTTGGAGGACCAGGTTCGCACGCTCGCTGATCGCGACGGCCCCTTCGGCTGCGACCAAGTGATCGTGGTGGAGCGCTCGGACCAAGCCGACGCGCGGATGCGCACTTGGAACGCGGATGGCGGCGAGGTGGAGACCTGCGGCAACGCCGCGCGTTGCGTGGGTTGGATCGTCATGGACGACGCCGGCGCGGACGAAGCGTCGATCGAGACAAGAGGCGGACATTTGCACGCGCGGCGCGCGGGCTCGCTGCTTGTGTCCGTCGATATGGGCGCGCCGCGCTTCGATTGGGCCGAAATCCCGCTCGCGAAGCCGGTCGACACGAACGGGTTCGTCGTCCCGGAAGCCGAGACGCATGGTTTGGGCGCGGCGCACGCCGTGAATGTGGGCAATCCCCATGTCGTGTTCGAAGTGGCGGATGTTGATCGTGTCGCCGTCCGCACCGCCGGCGCGGCCATCGAAACGGCTTCCCTCTTTCCCCAACGCGTGAATGTGGGCTTCGCCGAAGTGCGCGGACCGGACGCGTTACGCCTACGGGTTTGGGAGCGCGGCGCCGGGCTCACCAAGGCTTGCGGGACGGGCGCCTGCGCTGCGGTGGCGGCGCTCTATCGCGCCGGTCGCGTCAGCCGGTGGGTGCAGGTGGGGTTGGATGGCGGCTCCTTGGAGATTTACCTCGCCACCGGCGGCCGGCTTCTCATGACCGGGGCCGTGTCGATCGAAGGGGTCGGCCGGATCGGCGAGGGTCTCTA
>CAYPOX010000163.1:0-5194 GCA_964412525.1 uncultured Caulobacterales bacterium | reverse complement strand
CGAAGTGCGACGCCTCGCCGCCGAGGGTCGCTTTGACTACTTGCTGATCGAATCGACGGGGATTTCGGAGCCCCTGCCGGTCGCGGCCACCTTCGATTTCCGCGATGTCGACGGCGAGTCGCTCTCAGACGTCGCCCGGATCGACACGATGGTCACGGTCGTCGACGCGGTGAACCTGCTACGCGATTTCGCCAGCCACGATTTCCTGCGCGATCGCGGCGAGGTCATGGGCGAGGAGGACGATCGCACGCTCGTCCATTTGCTGACCGATCAAATCGAATTCGCGGACGTGGTCATCCTCAACAAGGTGGATGACGCGCGTCCGGAACAGGTCGACGCGGCGCGCAAGATTATCCGCAGCCTCAACGCCGATGTGGAGATCATCGAAACGAATTATTCGGACGTGCCGGCGGGCGCGATCCTGGACACCGGTCTGTTTGATTTCGAAAAGGCCCATGAACATCCGATGTGGGCGAAGGAGCTTTACGGCTTTGCGGACCATACGCCGGAAACGGAGGAGTATGGCGTCGCCTCCTATGTTTATCGCGCACGGCGTCCGTTTCAGCCCCAGGCGATCCACGCATTGCTGAACGGCCCCTTGCCCGGCGTCATCCGTGCGAAGGGCCATTTCTGGGTGGCGACCCGGCCCGACTGGGTGGTCGAGTTTTCGCTTGCAGGTTCCTTGTCGAGCATGACGCCGCTAGGAACTTGGTGGGCGAGCGTGCCGCGCGAAAGGTGGCCCCAAGGCCAAGAGATCGAGGAGTACCTTGCGGAACGTTGGCAAGAACCGCTTGGGGACCGTCGTCAAGAGATCGTGTTCATCGGCGCCGGAATCGATTGGCCAGCGCTGAAGGCCCGTCTCGACGCCGCCCTGCTTCCTGAGACGGATCATTACGCGGTGGAGTCGCCGCCCGATCTTCCCGATCCCTTTCCGCGCTGGCGCCGGGCTGACGCTGCGGCGTGACCCTCAATCGGACTCGCTTGGGCGCACCGGGATGAACGCCAGAGCGTCCGCTCTGGACGTATCCGCCGTTGGCCTTTCAAGCTTGTGCCTTGTGCACTGCCTTCTTTTGCCCGTCGCCAGCGCCGCACTCCCACTGGCTGGGGCGTTGGCGGAGGCGGAGTGGGTCCATCGCGTCCTTGTTCTCATGGCGCTGCCAATCACCGCCTTCGCGATCATGCGGCATCGCGATGCGCCAATGCGCTTAGTCTTCATCGCTCCGGCGTGTCTTGGTCTTTCTCTTTTGCTGGCGGCGGCGTTTGCCGAGCCGCTGCACGCGTTCGAGACGCAGCTGACGGTCGCCGGCGCTCTTTTGTTGGCGACGACCCATATGGGGCGGTGGGCGTCGCGTCACGCAAGGGGATGACCGGTTCAAGCAAGAAACCGCCAATGGCGACAAGACGTTCGACTGGATCAAACGTTTGGCGCTTCGAAATCTCCTAAAAGGTGAGAGTCATGGACCAAGCAACATCTTTGAAGGCCGAAGCGCCACATCCCGTCCTCGAAGTCTTTTCCTTGTCCGAACTGGATCAGATACGCCGCAACATCGTTGATGGCGTGATTTGGACTCGCGAACTCTCGTCGGATCTCAAGACGAGTCTCAACGCCTTGCCGCGCCATGACGTCGCCAATGCACGATTTCATGTCGCAACGCGCGATTTGTCTCAACGCATCATCGACACGTTTCGTCACTGCGATTGGGGGATCGGAGATGCGCAGCGTTGGCTCGCTGAGGATGTGGGCGCGCTTGCGGACCGATTCGCGACAATCCTCTCCGTGCGCCATCTCAGCGTGCGGGTCGAGCTGGTGCGCAGCGATGCGTGCCGCAAGTTTCATCGTGATGCGCTCCGGGCGCGCCTGATTTGCACCTATAGCGGCCCAGGGACCGAATTTGGGATCGTTGATGACGGCGGCGCGCTGCGAGACGTTCAAACCGTTCCGACCGGAAGCCCGATCGTGATGAAGGGCAAGCTGTGGCCGACGACTCCGCCACGCACCATCGTGCATCGCTCCCCGCCGATCGAACATGCTGGCGACGCGCGCTTGGTCGTCGTGCTTGACGAAGGGCCTTCAGTTTAATTGCGGAACAATGGCCAGCGCTTCGCTGAGATCACGCGTCGCGCCGACGCCTAAGTGCGGAGCTCGCCACTAGAGGCTCCAAAAGAAGGCCAACGAAAGGATGTGGTTCACCTGGACGGCGGACGTCGCGGTGTCGAGAACGTTGTTCAGGTAGCCGGTTTCAAAACGCGCCGATGGGGCCACATGCCAGGCCGCGCCGATGAACAGGCGGTTCTGATCGAAGCCGCTGCGCTGGCCCCATTCTGAGTCGTTCAGATTGACGAACAGCTCGTCCCAAACGACGGCGGAGAATTTTGGCGCAGGAAGTGGGCGGCTCCACCGCACAAACTGTGGAAAGCGCCAGCCGACGCCTTCGCCGGCGCCGCGGAAGCGTTGCTCCAACCGGGAGCGCCCGCCCATCCCGCCGCCGAGGAAGCGCGGCATGGGAAAGGTGGCCTGTTGCCAAAACCGGTCTTCCTCAATGTTGGCCCGGCCGTCGGCGCGGGAGACGACCCGCGCGTAGCCGGCCCAAAGATCGAGTTTGTCCGTCGCACGCCAGCCCAGGGCCGGTCGTATGATCGACACGCCTAAATCCGAGGCGTCGTCGCGGAAACGTGCGTGCCCGTCGAACCACAAGAGAAACCGGCTGTCATCGGTCACCGGCCCGGCGATCGCCAGCGCGTTCCAGGCCTGGAAATCGCTGTCCGTGCTTTGCGCGCATGCGGACCCGGCCCCGAAAAGGCCGGCGACAAGAGCGGCTCGGAACGGATGCGTGTACATGGACACCCCCAAATTGGCCGCGTGACGCCTTCGCGCGTCGCACAATCAATCCTGAGAACCATCTGATAAAGCGCTTGTATGGACGCATGGTAAAAGCCGAGGGGGTCTTTCGGGACTGCGATCGGCGAACCGGTTGCGCGTCTCCACGCCACGCTCTAACCGCGCGAGCATGACATTGACTGATCCGTCCGGCCTCCGCGCCATGGCCGTCATTTTGGTTCGCCCGCAAATGGGGGAGAACATCGGCGCTGCGGCCCGGGCGATGCGCAATTTCGGCCTGACGCGATTGCGCCTTGTCGCGCCGCGTGACGGGTGGCCGAGCGAACCGGCCCGCGCCATGGCCGCCGGCGCCGATGACGTGATAGACGCGACGGAGGTCTTCGACACGTTTGAGCGCGCAGTCTCCGATCTCAATTATCTGTACGCCGCCACCGCCCGTGGTCGCGGCATGCCTCTGCCCGTCCTGGGACCGGCCGAGGCGGCGGACCAGGCGGCGGCCCGGATCGCCGGCGGGACGGCGGTCGGGCTGGTTTTCGGGGCGGAGCGCACAGGGCTGACCAATGACGAGGTGGCGGCGTGCGACGCGATCGTCACCTTTCCCGCCGATCCGACCTTCGCCTCGCTTAACCTCGCGCAGGCGGTGTTGCTGCAGGCCTATGAGATGCGCCGGGCGCTTTGCGGCGAAACGCCCGTGGAGCCGCTCGACCCGCCCGCGCCAGAGGCGGATTTCGAGGGGCTGATGGCGCATTTGGAGGACGAACTCGACGCCCGGAATTACTGGCGCACTGCAGACAAAAAGCCGGTCATGATGCGCAATCTTCGGGCCATGCTGGCCCGCGCCGAATACTCGGTTCAGGAGGTGCGCACCCTGCGCGGCGTCGTGAAAGCGTTGACGCAGTTTCAGCGTCGCTGACATAGTTTTAACATGCTGAACGCCGTTCTTGTCGCCCTCGCTCTAGCCGCTGATGACGGATACGCCTTCGTGGATTTTCGCGACGGGCCTGAGGCGCTCGCGGGATTCGGCCTTGACCTTGCTGCAATAGCGGTCGGCCGTCCGGCGGCGGTGGCGTGGACCCGTCATGGTCTTGGCGTGCGCAGCGACGCGTCCGAGGATCGGTTGGCGGAAATCGAGATCATGCCGAACGGCGCGGCGGAGACGCTGAGCCTCAGCTTTCCGGTCGACGCCTGCGCGGTCGCAGGTCACGTGGCGCTTTTGTTCGCTGAGGGTGAGGTGGTGCGCGAAGACGCAGAAATCCGCATGGTCGGTCGGGACGGTCGCGATGTCGCGAAGATCCGGCTTGAGGGTCGCGGCCGCGCGCCCGAGCATCCGCGCAAACTGAGATCCGGCGACGGCGAGCCGGGCGTCGTGAGCTTCGCCTACGCCGCGCCGCCGGGAGAGGCGATCCGCAGCCTGCGATTCACGCCGGTGGACGGTCCCCGTGGGCCTGAATGGCGCGCCAGCGACCCCCCTTGGGGCCCGGACCATTCGGAGTTCGTGCTCCGCTCGGTGTCGTGGTCCGCGTCATGCGGCGATGTGCGTTGACTTCGGGGGCGCGCTCCGTATGTTCCGCGGCTTTCGCGGACATGCGCCGCAAAAAATGACGGGTGACGTGAAAGCCGCCGTTGCAATCGCCGCCGGGATGGTCCCGGAGGCCGGCTCGCGTCGAATATGGGTGACCAATGTCGAAGCGGATTTCCGCCAAGTACAAGATCGACCGAAGGGTCGGCGACAACATCTGGGGCCGTCCGAAGAGCCCCTTCAACAAGCGCGATTATCGGCCGGGCCTTCACGGTCAGCGACGCCAGAGCAAGATGTCGGACTTCGGCCTCCAGCTCATGGCGAAGCAAAAGCTGAAGGGCTATTACGGCAACATCACTGAGAAGCAGTTCCGCCGCACCTATGACGAGGCGGATCGCCGGAAGGGCAACACGGCCGAGAACCTGATCGGTTTGCTGGAAAGCCGGCTCGACGCGGTCGTGTACCGTGCGAAATTTGTTCCGACCGTGTTTTCCGCGCGCCAGTTCGTGAATCACGGCCATGTTCTCGTGAACGGCGTGAAGACCAACATTCCGAGCTTCCGCTGCAAGCCCGGCGACGTGGTCCAAGTGCGCGAGCGGTCCCGCAATATGGCTTTGGTGCTGGAGGCGCTGGACAGCGCGGAGCGCGACTGGGCGGATTACGTCGAGGTGGACCCGCAGAAAATGACGGCGACCTTCACGCGGATTCCCGAACTGTCCGACGTGCCCTATCCAACGGTGATGGAACCGAACCTCGTCGTCGAGTTTTACTCGTCCTAGTCCGCGGCGGCGCCCGGTTGGGCGGCGGGTAATAGAAGGAGCGAATTGAGGAAGAAA
>CAYPOX010000162.1:0-5234 GCA_964412525.1 uncultured Caulobacterales bacterium | reverse complement strand
GCAGATCATGCGCGAACTGGACATCGACATTGCGGACCATCGACCAATCGGGTTCGAGGATTTGGAGGAAACGGGTTTTGATCTGGTCGTGTCCTTCACGCCGGAAGCCCATCACCGCGCCGCGACACTGACGCGTCATCTTGCTGCGGACATCGAGTATTGGCCGACCCCGGATCCGATGGAGAATGGTGCGCCCGAAACCCGAGACGCCATTTTGGACGCCTATCGGTCGCTTCGCGAAGCGCTTTGGACGCGCATCCAAGCCCGGTTCGGCGATGCGCCGGCGGCTGTGGGCTGACTTGATTCCGCAGCCCCCGCACGGCAGGGTCCGCGCGCTCTATTGAGGAGGCGTATGGCCAAAGAGGAATTGCTCGAGTTTCCGGGCGTCGTGACGGAGCTTCTTCCCAACGCGACCTTTCGGGTGAAGCTCGAAAACGAACATGAAATCATCGCCCACACCGCCGGCAAGATGCGCAAGAACCGCATCCGCGTCCTGGTCGGCGACAAAGTCCTCGTCGAGATGACGCCCTATGATTTGACGATAGGGCGCATCACCTACCGCTTCATGTGAGCAGTCACGCGTGACCGCGCGGCCGGCCTTGGTGCTCGCCAGCGCATCGCCGCGCCGCCTTGATCTTCTTCGCCGGATCGGCCTGGAGCCCGACGCCGTCCGGCCCGCTGACATCGACGAAACGCCGTCCCAGGGCGAGACGCCCCGATCGCACGCCTTGCGTCTTGCGGAAGAAAAGGCGGCCGCAGCCCATGAGACAGGCGCGTTCACCCTGGCCGCGGACACAGTCGTGGCGTGCGGGCGGCGGATCTTGCCCAAGACGGAGGATCGCGCGGCCGCCGAGCGGTGCCTGGCCCTGCTTTCCGGACGTGGCCACCGCGTCTTCACCGGCGTTTGTGTCTTGGCTCCAGACGCGCGCGGGGTTGCGCGCCTTGTGGAGACCCGCGTCTCGTTCAAACGGCTCTCCGCCCAGGAGACCGCCGCCTATCTCGACAGCGGCGAATGGCGCGGCAAAGCGGGAGGATACGCTATCCAAGGGGTGGCGGAGCTGTTTGTAGAACGTCTCGTCGGCTCCTATTCGGCGGTTGTGGGTCTTCCCTTGCGCGAGACATGGAACGCGCTCCAGGGGGCCGGCTTTCCCGTCCATGCGCGCGCGAGCTGGACATGACCGCGATCATCATCGACGCCTGCCCCAGCGAAACCCGCGCCGTCCTCGCCGACGAGCGCGGTCCGTTGGCGATCGCCTTTGCCGAGCCGCGCGGCGCGACGTCTGCGGAGCGCGATCTGACGGGGGCCGTGTTTCGGGGACGCGTCACGGCGGTCGACAAGGCGCGCAAGGCCGCCTTTGTGGACATTGGCTCGGAGCAGCCCGGCTTTCTGAATCTGGATCAGGGCGCGCCGCCCCAAGAGGGGGAAACCCGGCTGGTGCAGGTGCGCCGCGACCCGGAGGAGGGCAAAGGCGCGCTTCTGACCGAGCGGATTCGGCGGTCGGATCCGTTCGTGGAGGTCGAACGGCACGACGAGGCGCGCAAGGCTTGGCCGCGCGGGCTTGGCGCGGGCCTCTCCGATGAGGCGATCGAGGCGCGGGCGGCGCGCTTGGGCGACGTTCTCGAGCGAATGTCGCGCGAAGGCGATGCGCCGCAACGCCTTGATCCCATCGAGGATCCTGTCCTGCGGGCGGTGGCGGCGCTCGCGGACCGACGCCTCGAGTCGGTGCGCCTCAATGCGCCGGACGCGCGACAAAGCCTGCGGGCGCTTCTGGCGGACGCGGTGATTGAGGTCGAGCTGGACTCGACCCGTTGGGCGGTCGACGAGGCCGTGGAGCAAGCGGTTCAGACCGTTTTTTCCCTCGACGGCGGCGGGTCTGTCGCGCTTGAGAAAACCCGGGGTCTGTGGGCGGCGGATGTGGACGCGGGCGGGGCGGGGGCCGGTTTCGGTTCGGACGCCGCGCGCGCGGTCAATCGCTCAGCGCTTAAGGCTCTTCCGCGCATTTTGAGGCTGGCGGACGCTGGCGGCCTGATTGTGGTGGATCTGGTCGGCGCGCCGCGGGGTCCTGCGGCCAAGGCCTTGGAGCAAACCTTGGCGTCCGCGCTGAAGGCCGATCCGACGCCGTGCCGAACCGCGCCGATCAATCCCTTCGGCTTGGCGACGATCGCACGTCGGAAGGATGGGCCGGCTGTCGTCGAACGCATCCAAACGTCGCGGAGCGAGGCCGCCGCGGCCTTGCGGGCCTTGGATACGACCTTGGCGAATGAGCGTGCCGAGGCGTTCGTCCTCACCGTTCCAAAGCTGGCGCACGACTGGATCGATCGATATGGCGGGGAGGCGACGGCGCGGTTGAGAGCGGCGCGGGGGCCAAGATTCGCAATCGAAGCCGGCGATCAGGTGCAGGTCAAGCAGCGCGGGAGCGCGTGACGGCGACGTCCTGCGCCACCCATCCCCCCAATTCACGGGTGGCGATCGCCTCCAAGACGTCGATCATGCCGCGTTCTGCGTTGAGGCACGGCACATAGACGAAATTCTCACCGCCCGACTCCAGGAAGGCCTCTTTGCCTTCGATCGCGATTTCTTCAAGCGTCTCCACGCAATCGGCGACGAAGGCCGGCGCGGCCACCATCACATTGCGTCGTCCGTCCGCGGCCAGCTCCTCCAAGGTCTCGTCCGTGTAGGGCTTTAGCCATTCCTCGGGACCGAATCGAGACTGAAAGCTCATGCGCAACTTGCCGGCGAGGTCGCGGGGCAGGCGTTCTTGAACGAGTCGCGTCGTGACGGCGCAATGGCAATGATAGGGATCGCCCTTCATCAGATAGCTTTCCGGAACGCCGTGATAGGAGAGTAGGATCTCGTCCGGCGTCCAGGTCAGTTTTGCCGCGGCGTCGGTCAAGGAACGTGCGATCGCATCCACAAAGGCGGGCTCGTCGAAAAAGGGCGGGGCCACGCGAAGCGCGGGCTGCCAACGCATGTCCTCCAGCGCTCGAAACGCCTCGTCCACGACGGTCGCCGTCGTCGGCGCGCCATATTGCGGATAAAGCGGGATCAAAAGAATGCGGTCGCACCCCGCCGCCTTCATCGCGTTCAGGCGCGCGCGGATGGACGGGTTGCCGTAGCGCATGGCCCAATCCACATGCGCCGCGTCGCCCAGACGCGCCTGCAGACGCTCCGCCTGATCGCGCGTGTGGGTGCGGATCGGCGATTCGTCTTTCTCATGGTCCCAAATCTTCGCATAGGCTTTGAGCGTGCGCCGCGGCCGGAATGTGAGCACAAACAGATAGAGGATCGGCAGCCAAAGGATGCGCGGCAATTCGATGACGCGCCGATCGGAAAGGAACTCGCGCAGATATCGCCGGATGGCTTTCCGGTCGAGCGCGTCCGGCGTCCCGAGATTCACCAGCAGCACGCCGACCTTTGAGGGCGGCGTGATCGGGTGATCGGCGGGTTTCTCAGGCGTCCGTGGCGGCGCGGTCATGCAAGCTCCCTAGTCGCGATCTTTGACGATTGTTATGTGCATACGCATGGCGGCTAAGAAAGGATCTGTCATGGGCGATAGGATGTCCAGGATCGGGCGGTGTCCGATCTGCAACTCCGAAGTCCATCCCGATCATCGTCCCTTTTGCTCGAAGCGATGCGCGCAGATCGATCTTCATCGTTGGTTGTCGGAGCAATATGCGGTCCCGGGTTCGACCGTGGACGCCGACGAGGCCATTGACGAAGCGGGCGGATGATCGTTCCGGCTGGACACCCGGTGGCGGGGAACCTATAAGGCGCGCTCTCAAACGCCGCCATGTGCAACCGCCTTGATGCGGCGTGGGCCCAGGTAGCTCAGTTGGTAGAGCAGCGGACTGAAAATCCGCGTGTCGGTGGTTCGAATCCGCCCCTGGGCACCACTTTTTGATCTTGGCCAATTCCAGACGTCCAATGAACCGCCTGGCGCGGCTCACTCGCTGCGGGTGAGGCCGGTGAAGGTGACGATGAGGATCGCGTTGAGAATCGTGCCGGTGAGGGCGGTGAGGACCAGCCATGCGGCCCCGATCGTGCCGAGCCAGTTCGGCGCTGGGCTCATCGCGTCGATGAAGCCAAGACGGAACAGTAAGAGATAAACGTCCGCCGTATAGCCGAGGACGGCGCCAACCCCGGCGATCACGCTTGATGCCGGGCCTTGGGTCGGCGCCAGCGCGCCACACAGGGCAAAGACCACGCCCACCGCCGCAAGAACTGAGTACGCGCCAAAGAACACGGCCGTGATCCGCCCTGGCGAATTGCCGCTGTCGCTGGTCGCAGCGTAGATGCCTTGAATGGCTTTGTCCGCCCACCGTTCGAACCGGCCGGTCTTCAGCTTCCGCCGGCGTTCCGCGCGGATGCGCCGGGCGGCGGGTTCGAGGCCGGCGCGTTTGAAGGCCTCCGCCAGGGCTTCATAGGGCTGGGGTCTGAACTCATCGCCGTCCGGCTGCGGCCCTTGGCCGGAAAGCCAGCGCAGGCGCGCCGCGGCCGCATCCCCGCCCGTGTCCGTCCCGTTCGGGCGGACGAGATGGTCATAGGTGAGGCCGACAAGGTCCCATCGGCGATTTTCATCCGCATTTTCCGGCGGCCAGCCGGTTTTGTGGTCATCGAAATGCTCGACATGCGCCTGGCAAAAGATCGCGCGGCCCTGGATGGGCGCCTTCGAGAGCATCAAGCGGCCGATCTGGGCGTTCGTCAGGTCGAGGGCCACGCCTTCCCAGTTTGCGCCGTCCCCCGCCAGGGCGGCCTCGGACAAACTGCAGTGGCGAATGTCGGACCGGGTCAAATCCAAGACGCCGGCCATCGCGCCGTCGGGTGCGGTCATTTCGAAAAAGGGAGTCTCGACATTCACGAAATCGAGGCGGCCCCGCGCCTCGGCGAGGGCGCGCAGATAGACCCCGCCTTGGATTTTGGCGTCTTGGGCGCGGATGGCGTCGCCGCACTTACTTTCAAACGTGGCGCTCTCGTTTGAGAATTGTCCGCCGATTTCAGCGCTGTGGATAACGCAACAGCCGGTGACATGGGCGTTGCGGAGAAACATGCTGGCGTCGATCCGCGCGCCTTGGGCGTCGATAGCGTTGCCGCCCCGATTTTCGAATTTGGCGGCTACAGCGGAGAACTGATATCCGATGCGTGCGTTGTTGATGCTGCAACAGCCGGTGACATGGGCGTTGTTGAGAAACATGCCGTCGTCGATCCGCGCGCCTTGGTCCAAAAGCGCAAACTC
>CAYPOX010000161.1:0-5274 GCA_964412525.1 uncultured Caulobacterales bacterium | reverse complement strand
CGAGCAATGACAAGAATGGCGAGGCCGTCGAGATAAAGGGCGACGCCTTCGAAGCCTGGTACGCCACCGTCCGCGGGCGCTTCGATTTGTTGTTCGAAGGCGACTTCTCCGAGCGTTATCAAACGGAAACCCGACGGATCATCCAAAATAACGTCGCCGGCGGCATGACGATGAACGTGTATCTGGAGTCCTATGGCCGTCTGATCCGCCAATTGGTGGACGGTCTGGGCGCCATGAACGGACGGGCGCCGAAAGCGGTTCGCGCCCAAGTGGACACGCTCCTATCGGTGATGCTTCAGGACATGGCCTTCAACGTGAATTATTTCGCGGAAGCGCAGAACAAGCGTTTGGAGGAGGAGCGCGAGCGTTTCGCCAGCGACGTGGAGGCGACCGTCGGCGATGCGGGACGCCGCGTCGATGCGGCGGTCGGCGGCCTGCGCGACGTTGCGGCGGATCTCCGGCGGCGCGCGGATCACAGCCGCGAGGACGCGGGCCTTATCGAGACTCATGGCGCGGAGTTGTTGGCGCAGGTTAAGAGCATCGCCGCCAGCGCGGAGGAACTGTCCAGCGCCTCCCGCGAGATCGCCGGGTCGGCGGCGCGCTCCAACGCGATCGCCGAGCGCGGCGCGGCGCGCGCCCAAGACATTGAGAGCGCGGTCGGGGATCTCCAGCGTGCGGGCGGTGAAATCCGCGAGGTGATCGCGCTCATCAACAAGATCGCCAAGCAAACCAATTTGCTCGCCCTGAACGCCACGATCGAAGCCGCACGCGCAGGCCAGGCCGGGGCCGGGTTCGCCATCGTGGCCTCGGAAGTGAAGTCTCTGGCCCGCGAGACTGCCGAGGCGACGGAGGGCATCACCGATCAGATCGCCGAGATTCGCGCCGCAACCGACACCGCCGTCGACGCCTTGCAGTCCATCACGTCCATGGTGCGCCAATTCGACGAGGCGTCCTCCTCCATCGCCGCGGCGGTGGACCAACAAACCGCGTCGACGGAAGAGATCGCCGGGGTCGCGCGGCAATTGGCGGTCGACACGGACTCCGCCATGCGTCGCATCACGGCGATTCGCGGCGGCTTGGAGGAGAACTTGCGCACCGCCGTCGACGTCGAGGGCCTCGCCGGATCGCTCGCCGATGAGACCGGACAAATGTCGGCGGCTTTGGCGGCGTTCCTGTCTCGCGCAAAAACGCGCTGACGTTCGAACGCGCGCGCCGACCGTCTTCCGGAACCACGGAGAGGGCGGGACGGGTTTCCCGACACGCGCGCTTCCGCTAGGAGCCAGCCGCGGCGTGCGGCGAAGCCAGACCAGCGCGCCCGACAAAGGGGGCGCGCAGAGTGTTGGAGTTTGTCGGCTACGCGGCCGCGTTCCTGATGGGTCTGACCTTGGGCACCCTCGGCGGCGGCGGGTCTATCCTGACCGTGCCGATTCTCGTTTATCTAATGGGTGTCGCGCCGGTGACGGCGACAGGCTACTCCCTTCTCATCGTGGGTTCTGCGGCGGGCTTCGGGGCGTTCCAATATCATCGCCAAGGCCTGATCCGCGTGAAGGCGGCGCTTACCTTCGCGGTTCCGTCCATCGTCGCGGTCTATCTCACGCGCGCCTTTCTGGTGCCGGCCATCCCGGAGACGCTTCTTCACGCGCCTCTTCTCGTCACAAAGGATGCGGCCATCATGGTGTTGTTCGCCGTGCTGATGACGGCGGCCGCCATCATGATGCTGCGCAACAGCCGCAGTCTCGCGCCGCCTTCGAACCAGGATCACCACGGCGTGCTTGTCGTCTTAGAGGGCGCGGTGGTCGGCGTCGCCACCGGCCTTTTGGGCGCCGGCGGCGGCTTTTTGATCATCCCGGCGCTCGTCCTCTTGATGGGCATGCCCATGCGGGAGGCGGTGGGCGCCTCTCTGCTGATCATCGCGTTGAAATCGCTGATCGGATTTCTGGGCGACGTCCAGGCGGGCATTCAGCTTCAACTTCCCATGTTGGCGGCCTTTTTCGCGGCGACCTTCGCCGGCATGTTCGCCGCGACGCGCATCGCCCACAGCATCGACGGACGGGCCCTGCAACAGGGGTTCGCCTACTTCACGCTTGTCGTGGCCGCAGTCATATTCGTGAAAGAGCTTGCATGAACCCGCGGATCCCGGCGGGCGTCGAAGCCAGGGAGGATGACCCCATGCATGTGGAGAGCTTTTTCGATCCCGACACGTGCACCCTGACCCATGTGGTCGTCGACCCTGCGGCGAAGGCGTGCGCGGTGATCGATTCGGTTTTGGATTTCGACCAGGACGCGGCCCGGATCACGACCGCCTGCGCGGATCGCGTGATCGACTATGTGGAGCGCAACGGCCTGACCAATCAGTGGCTCTTGGAGACCCATATCCATGCGGACCACATTACCGCCGCCTTCTATCTTAAAAAGCGAATCGGCGGGCGGATTGGGATCGGGACAGGGATCCGTCAGGTCTTGGACGCTTGGGTGCCGATTTTCGACGCCTTAGAGGACACGCCGCTCACCGGCGAGCAATTCGACGCCATGTTCGAAGACGGCGAGACCTTTCGGATCGGCGAGCTTGAGGGACGCGTCATGCACACGCCCGGCCATACGCCCGCCTGCGCGACCTATCTGATCGAGGGGGCCGCCTTTGTGGGCGACACCCTGTTCAACCCCGGTCTCGGGACGGCCCGGTGCGATTTTCCGGGCGGCTCCGCGCGGCGGCTCTACCAATCGATTCGGAAGATCTACGCCCTTCCCGATGAGACCGTTCTTTATCTGTGCCACGACTATCCGAAGGACGACGCGGCGCCGCTCATCCGCGTCACCGTGGGCGAACAGAAGGCCCGCAACGTGATGCTTGACGGCGCCATGACGGAGGACGCCTTCGTCGCCAAAAGAGAGGCGAGGGACGCCACCCTGGCCGTGCCGCGCCTGCTTTTGCCGTCGATCCAAACGAATCTGCGGGTGGGCGATTTCGGCCCGGTCGACGCCCATGGACGCCAATATCTGAAGATCCCCATCAACGTGGTCTGAGCCCCGGCGACCGGGCGACGCGTCGCCGTGAAAACGCGGGGATGGGACGGGCGGATGGGGCTCGCGCCGCCGAGGATCGCGAGGCGATCACAATCGAAACGGGCGCCATCGCGAACACGCAACGCATGACGCACCGCCGTTTCAGGATGTTGATGCGGAAATCTCAGCCAACTCAGCCGCCCCACTGCACCGAACGCGCAACAGTGTTAGGCAATTTGATGAGGCGTGCGTGCGACGCCGCCGGGCTTGCGAACTGCTCAAGCCACGGTCTGCGGAGGCTTATGGCGGTCCGTTTGATCGAGGCCGGATGCACGCCTGCGGAGGCTGGCCCCGTCACGGGCCACTCGACCGGCGCAATGATCGACCACGACGCCATGGCGCACCCGATAGGATTCGAACCTATGACCTCTGCCTTCGGAGGGCAGCGCTCTATCCAGCTGAGCTACGGGTGCTTCGGCGTTTCGCATACGCGTTCCGCACCCCAGGATCAATGCGGGCCGCGCCCTGGCCCGCGATCAGGCCCGCGCCCAGGGCCCGCGATCAGGGCCCGCGATCAGGCCCCGCGCCGTCACCCATCCTGCGGCGCGGTTCCATAGGTCAACTCTAAGAAGACGTCCTCCAAATCGGCCTCCCGCGTCGACAGGTCGTGGATCTTGACCCCCGCCTCGTGGAGCTGCGCCAAAATCGCATGGGCTTGGGTCGCGCTGGGCCGGTAATCGACCTCCAGGCGCCCGCCCGGCGTCACGCGCGCATCGAGGCTCTCCAGCCCGCTCGGCAACGCCGTCAGCGGTTCGCAGGGCGTGATCAACAGGGTTTTCCGGTCGAGCTCGCCGATGAGGTCCGGCGTGGCCGCGTCCGCCACCAATCGTCCGTGATGGATGATGGCCACGCGGTCGCAGAGTTGCTCCGCCTCCTCCAAATAGTGCGTCGTCAAAATGATCGTGACGCCCCGTTCGTTGAGCCGGCGCACCGCCGCCCAAAGCTGGCGGCGAAGTTCGATGTCGACCCCGGCGGTCGGTTCGTCGAGCACCAGGATCGGCGGATCATGGACCATGGCCTTGGCGACCAGCAGCCGACGCTTCATGCCGCCGGACAATTGGCGCACATAGGTGCCCGCTTTGTCGGTCAGGTCCACCAAATCCAGGATCTCGTCCGTGCGGCGTTCGGCCTTCCGGACGCCATAGAGCCCCGCCTGAATCTCGAGGCACTCGCGCGGCGTGAAGAAGGGATCGATCGAAATTTCCTGGGGCACGACGCCGATCGCCGCGCGCGCCTGGCGCGGATTCTTGTCGATGTCATAGCCCCAAATCCTCGCCGCGCCCTCGGTCTTGCGCACCAGACCCGCGAGAATGTTGATCATGGTCGATTTTCCCGCCCCGTTCGGGCCGAGAAGACCGAAGATCGTGCCTTTCTCCACGGCGAGGTCGAGCCCCTTCAACGCCTCCTTGGCCGGGCTTTTCTTGCGCGCGCCGTAGACTTTTCGAAGCCCGCGCGTCTCTAGGGCGAAATCGGAATCAACTTTGGATTGGAACATGGCCGTCGGCTCGGGACTTGTGCGCAGCGCACGCCTCGTGAATATGCGGTGCGGCAGCGCGGGGTCAAATGACCCTTAAGGGGAGAATCGGGGGCGTTCCATGGAGAACCCGCAGGCGATCGATCCACCGGAGGTGATCCGCACCTCGAAGCGGCGCGTGTCCTGCGATGGCGGCGGCGGCCCGCTCGGACATCCGCTCGTCTTTTACACCATCGGCCCGGAAGGGTTCGTCGATTGCCGCTATTGCGATCGACGCTTCATTTTTGATGCGGACGCCGAGGACTGAGCCCGTTGATCCCTCATCGACGTGACGTCCCGATCCGCGCCGTGCGCGCCTTGAGGGTCCTATGTCGCACGCGCTGAAAGAGGGCGACCGGCTCTATCTGATTGACGGCTCCGCCTATATCTTTCGCGCGTTCCACGCTTTGCCGCCCCTGTCGCGCGCCTCGGACGGACTGCCGATCGGAGCCGTCTCCGGGTTCTGCAACATGATCTACAAGCTGTTGACGGATCTGGAGAAGGGCGAGAAGCCGACCCATCTAGCCGTGATCTTCGACCATTCCGAACAGACGTTCCGTCAGGACATCTACGCGGATTACAAGGCGAATCGTCCGCCGCCGCCGGAGGATTTGAAACCGCAATTTCCCCTGGTGCGCGACGCCACCCGCGCCTTCGGCCTGCCCTCCGTGGAGGCGCCCGGCTATGAGGCCGACGAC
>CAYPOX010000160.1:0-5304 GCA_964412525.1 uncultured Caulobacterales bacterium | reverse complement strand
TCCCATGGACGCTCTTCTCCGTAGCGGTGCTTCAACACCCGACAACTTGGCACATCGATGCCGCCGGGGGGCGTCCACCCCATCGGATACGCCCAAGTTTCCGCTTGCATCAAAGGGGGCGTCCACACACGCCCGGTGGTGACCGCCGAACGCTTACAAGCGTAGCGCCAGGGCGGTGTTGGTCGAGCGGATACCCAGTGACGACTGTGGGACGCTCACGAGCTAGGCGGGATCAATCTCCTGGCGCGATAGGCCGGGTAAGGACAGCGCCACCAACAGGCCCCCCTCGGCGCTTTCCCTTAAAGACCAAGCGCCGCCATAAAGGGCGACTAGGTCATCGACGATCGCCAGTCCCAGACCGTGGCCGGGAGCGTGCTCGTCCAACCGCCGTCCGCGTTGCAACAGGTCCGCGCGACGATCCGCCGGAATGCCGGGCCCGTCGTCCGAGATGGAGATCGCCAAACGCCCGTCCGCAACGCGCGCGCAGAGTTGAACATGACGTCGCGCCCATTTTGTCACGTTTTGTAGCGGATTGCCGATCAATTCATAGAAATCGGACTCGTCGCCGATGAAAGCCGCGCCGTAACTGACATCCAATTCCAGAGTCACGTCGCGGCGCGCTAAATCGCTTGCCAAGGCGAAACGCACCTCATTCACGCAACGGGCCACGTCCACCAATCCGATTGCGACGCCGCTAGAGCGGCTGAGACTGAGATGGCGCTCTAGAAAGACGCGAATGCGTTCGCTTTGGCGTCGTATCGGCTCAGCTGCCTCGTTTGGCAGGATTTCGCACTGCTGTTGGATAACGGCCAAGGGCGTTTTGATGGCGTGCGCCAAATCCGCCGCGCCCGTCCGCGCCCGTTGAACGAGTCGCGCAACGTGATCGCCAAGTGCATCCAATTCTTCGACGACCGGTGCGATCTCCTGTGGCCATGCGCGCTCAGGCGTCGCCGCACCGTATCGAAGCGCCGTGACCCGAGCCCGCAAGTCCAGAAGCGGTTTGAGACCGCCATGGATGAGCGCGGCGATGGTGGCTCCAAGGCCAGCCCCCAATACGCTGATCGAGCCGACGATCGCCGCGCCGAACCTTGCGAGCGCGTCGTCGATCTCGGCTTGAGGTCTTGCCACTGCGAATGTCAGTTTCTCAACCTGAAGCGGTGGCGCGATGTCCCGCGCAAGGCCTCGGCTCTTTTGGCCGAAAGGGCCGGCGAACACGCCTGCCTCGAAGGGCGGCGCGTTCAAAATGGGGACGCCGCCTGCAATCAGCGGACCAAGCGATCCGGATTGGAACAGCACCTCGTCGCCCTTTCGAATCTGCCATGCCCAGCCCGAAAACGGACGGGCGTAGCGTGGGTCGGCAAGCTGGCCGATCATGTCCACACTCCCGGAACGGGTCGGCCGGGTCAGCGCGATCAGCTGCACCATTTGGTTTTTGAGCTCCGCGTCCGCCTCCGAGATCAAGTGATCGCGAAATAGTCGGTCGAGCACCACGGCTGACGTGGCGACCGCCAACACGCACCAAACCGCCGCGGCGATCGAAAGCCGGGCGATTAATGAAAGGCGGGTCCGCCTAATCGACAAGATATCCGTGCCCGCGGCGCGTTTGGATCCGCGCGGCCCCCACCTTTTTGCGCAAACGTGCAATGACCGCTTCGATGACGTTTGAGTCGCGCTCGCCTTCATCACCATAGATGTGCTCGGTCAGTTCGGTCTTCGACACGGCACGACCGCGGTTCACCGCAAGATGCGCCAAGGCTCGATACTCGCTTGGCGTCAAATCGACAGGCCGCCCTTCGATCTGTACGTGGCGCCGCGCCAGGTCCAACTCCAACAGCCCCACCTTCAAAACTGAGTCGCCATGTCCGCCGGACCGGCGGATTAAGGCCTCCAAACGCGCCAGCAGCTCTTCGGTTTCGAAGGGCTTGGCCAAGTAGTCGTCGGCCCCGCTTCGGAGCCCCAAGACCTTGTCCCGCCAGCCGTCCCGCGCGGTCAGCAAGATCACCGGTGTCGCAACCCCGTTGCTCCGCCAAGTCTCGAGGACCGAAAGACCGTCCACCAGCGGGAGCCCGATATCCAGAATCACGGCGGCGTAGTCGCCCGTACCTCCCAAATGCATGCCGTCTTCGCCGTTCGCCGCTCGATCGACGAGGTATTGAGCGTCCTCCAAGCGTTTCGACAGGGCGGCCGCCAAATCGCGATCATCCTCGACAAGGAGCAGGCGCATCAACGTTCCTCGTCATGATACCAGGGATACTCTTCATAAATGAACTCAAGCGTGTCTTCGTCTCCGACGATGAGGTGCGGATCGTCCGGCCGGTCGTCGATATGATGGGCGGGTATGACGACGACGGCCCCGTTCGACGCGACGATCGTGCGTTCGGGCAGGAACTCGAGGTCGACGGGCGGCCCGTCGTGGTCGAGTCCGAAAAAGATGTTGTTTTCGGTAAGGTCGTCGATGTCCACTCCTATCAGCGCCGTCGTCCATTCGCCCGCCTCGCCGTCCACATCCAGGATCAATGCTGGGCGATCGAACGCTTCGCCCTCATCCGCGCGTCGGGCGATGGCGCGCAGGCTGCGCAATATGCTGAAGCCGAATTCGGGTCTGGCGAAGTCGCCGACGTCGAGCACGTCTTCGTTCGGATTAAAGTCCATGATCACGTCGTTCCCAGGCGTGAGAACGAACAAATCGCGACCGTCCCCGCCTGTGCTGATGTCGTCCGACCACTGCCCCTCCAGCCAATCGGAGTCGTCATGTCCGAACATCACGGTCCAAATCGGGAAAATCTCAAACTCCGCGCCGTCGTCGTCCAACGCGTCTCGCAGCGCGGCCAGGTCCTCTGCACGGTCGCGGCGTTCTTCAAGCGTGCGGGCGTCGAAGACAAACACCTCAACGTCGCCGTCTTCCGTCAGCACGTCGACGATCCAAACTGTGCTGTCCGGACGTTCCGGATTGGTGAACAGCTCTGCGCCTAAAACGGTCGCCTCGCCGAGGCCGTCAATGTCGCGCAGGCGCCTGGCCAATTCTTCGAAGCCCGCGATGCGCGGCGCGTCTTGGACCGCCGCGGCTGACCCCGCGAGCAACGCCAGGAATAAGAGAACGGCGTAGGTGCGCGCGATGCGCCGCTGCAACAAGTCGCGGACCTTCCGGGAGGACCCAGCGGCCTTAGGCAGTTCTGATCCGTTTCTCGTCATCTACTTCTGTCTTTCCCGACTTCGGCGCCGGGATCTAGCGCGTCCATGCTGACGATCGGCTGACGCGCCATGCGAATTCCGTTGCAATTGTGTCGTCAGCTTCCCGTCAGCCTCGTGCGGTTATCTGTCCGCTCCAGGGGAACGGCTGATGGAGGAATGGATGCACGACATGATGAATGGAACGTCGATGGACGTCATGGGCGCTCTTGGCGGTATGCACGGTTCGGGTCCAGCGATGGCGCTGGTCCCCTTGGACGCGGCGACCCATATGGCGGTCGCGTCCGGTGATTGGAGCGATCCGAGCACTTGGGCGGACGGCGCCGTCCCGACGGATGGCGCGCGGATCGTCATTCCGGAGGGACTGACCGTCCGTGTGGACGGCGCGTTGGAGCCGGCGCTCAAAACCGTCAGGATCGACGGGGTTTTGACGTTTCGGACGGATGTGGACACCGCCCTGAACGTCGACACCTTGGTTTCATCGACGACGGGGGTTTTGGAGATCGGCACGGCGGAGAACCCGATCGCCGCGGGCGTGACGGCCGTGGTCACCTTCGCTGACGACGGCCCCATCGATCCGACTTGGGATCCCAATCTGCTAAGCCGTGGCGCATTGCTGCACGGTCAGACCACGATTTATGGAGCGGAGACGACGGCGTTCACGACGGTCGAGACGTTCCCCTTGGCCGGCGACACGACGCTGACGCTGGCCTCCGCGCCGTCAGGTTGGAATGTCGGCGACACGTTGGTCGTCGCAGGCGTCGATCCGAGCGATCCCACGACCGATGAGGTCGTCACGATTGCGGCGATCGACGGAAATTTGGTGACGCTCGATCAGGCGCTTAAGCGCGATCACGCCGCGCCCCGCGCGGATCTCGACGTCCATGTCGCAAATCTGACGCGCAACGTGCAGTTCACCTCGGCGAATGACGGCGCCCTACAGCGCGGCCACGTCATGTTCATGCACACCAACAACGTTGACGTGCACTATGTCAGTTTCGACGATCTAGGTCGTTCGGATAAGGTTGTCGGCCTTGATGATTGGGTGCTGGAGAGCGGGTCGGAGGACTCAATCGGCTCGGACAATGTCGAGGTTTCGGATCTCGGCGGAACCAATGTTCGAGGCCGCTACTCCGTCCACTTTCACCGCGGCGGGGCGGAAGGCCCAGCCGCAACCGTCAATGGCGCGGTGGTGACGGACGATCCGAGTTGGGCGTTCACCAACCACTCATCCAACGTCAACTTCACCAACAATGTCAGCCACAATATCGGCGGCGCCGCGTATGTGACCGAGGCCGGCGACGAGGTCGGCTCCTTCGTCGGCAACATCGCGCTGCGGACGGTGAACCCTGAGGCGCAGCTCAACCCGACGCGCGTCGAGGTCGAGCCGGAACGCGAGCCGGACGCGCGGGCGGCCACGCAAGATTACGGCTTTCAGGGCGACGGCTTCTGGCTTCACGGGGCCGGCGTCACGGTAGACGACAATGTCGTCGCCGGCGCGAGCGGCCATGCCTACATCTATTGGACGCTGGGGCTGGTTGAAGAGAATCTTGGCGAAGCGCTCGTCGACGTCGCCCAATTGCCCAATGGCGACCTGATCGGCCCGGACGGAACCTTGGTGCGCACTAAGCACGTTCCGGTTCCCAGCTTTGACGGAAACGAAGCCTACAACGCTGCGAAGGGTCTGCAGATTCACTACCTGCACACTGACCATCGTGACAGCCAAGACCGCCAATTTGCGGCGGAGGGCATCTTGGCGGAGGTCCCGCAAACCTATGAAGACCAGCTTCTTTCGACCTTCTCGGACCTGACGATCTGGAACGTGAATTTGTCCGGCGTTGATGCGCCATACACGTCTCGGGTTGTCTTTGACGGGCTGGATCTGACAGGAACGGGTCAAGAGGGCAGTTTTGGCGTGGCGCTCGACCACTTCGCCAACCAACACAGCCTGACCCTGAGCAATTCGACGATCCAGGGCTTTGAGGTCGGCGTCGCCGCGCCGCGCCAAGGGGTCGGACTTATCGACAGTGTTACGCTGGCCAATCTCACGGACATTCTCATCCTAGCGCCGGACGTAGATCCGCGGAATCTCACCATTCGGGACGTCACTTTCGC
>CAYPOX010000159.1:0-5311 GCA_964412525.1 uncultured Caulobacterales bacterium | reverse complement strand
ACAAACACCGTCCATGGCCCCACATGGGCGCAGTCGTCCGCCTCTCGCCAATAGAAGCTGTTGAAGCCGTTCCCTGCGCGCGCCCGCCAGATCAGTTCGGGAGCCACCGCTGCGACGCGATTCCAGACCGCCTTGCCCAAACCTTCGCCCCGCGCTTCGTCCAGCACTGCGAACTTATCCAGGTAGAGCAGGTCGCCGTCAAACCGTGTCAGGACCGCCGCCGCGCGCATGGACACGCCGTAGACGACGCGCGCCACGTCGAGCGATCGCCACCAATCGGGCCGCAAAGGCCTGGCGAAAGCTGTCTCGATCAAGTCTTGGAACGCCCCGGCGTCGAGCCCGTCCTTGGAGGTCGATTCAGCGAGAGGTTCACCCCGGCGGATCAGCGTCCCGGAGCCGCCATGGGTGAAGAGTTCGCGCGCCAGATCCTCCGGCCGCGTGATCGCGACCGAAGCGGCGGCAGGCAAACAATCCAAAAGCCGCGCAATCTCCCGAAGCTTGAGTCGCATGCCGCCCTGCACCCAATCGGCGCCCATCAACGCGTCATAATCGACCGCGAGATGGATCACGGACACGATGTCTCCGTCTGCGTCCAGCAACCCGCCGGTCGGCGTCAGAAAGATCACTTTGCTCGGCTGAAACGCCTGGGCCAACGCTTGCACCGCTGCATCGGCGTTGACGTTCAGGAGACGGCCGTCCTCCGTCTCGCCAAGGCTCGGAATGATCGGGATCCGTCCGCTGGCGATGGCGGCGTCGATCGCGGCGCGGTCCGCGCCCACAGGGTGTCCCACGCGGCCCAATCGTTCTCCATCGACCGCCGCGGCGCGTATCGCCCCGTTCAACACGGGCCAGGCCGCGCCGCCCTCCGCCTCGACCGCGCGGGCGAGCGACAAGCTCTCGGCACGGGTCACTTCCGCCACCACACGCATGGCGGCGTCCGGCGTGACTCGCAGCCCGTCCACCCGCTCCGACGCCACCCCCGCCGCGCCGAGCGCGTCGTCCAATTGGGGACCGGCCCCATGCACCACGATCGGCGTCAGCCCTAGCATTTGAAGAAACGCCAAAGACGAGGCGACTTCGGCCCGAGATTGGGCGAGTACTCCGCCGCCAATCTTGATGATGGCGAAGCGCGGCCGCTCCAACTCGCTGAAGCGCTTCAGATAGGCGCGGACCTCTTTGCCCTCGGCCATGCCGTCCAGCAACCGCCGCACGGCGTAACGGGTGCGGTCAACCGTGGCCCCGTCGAATCCAGTCATGGCGTCCGCTCAAGAATCGCGGCGTATCCCTCGAAAGCCTGCAGCAAATGGGCGTGGGAGACATGTTCGTCGGCGGCGTGGGCTTGGGCGATGTCGCCTGGCCCATAGACCATGGCGGGCAATCCGGCTTGCGCGAACAATGCGGCCTCCGTCCAGAACGCCGCCCCGTCTGCGATCGGCAGGTCGGCGCGGCGCGCAAAGGCGCGCATGTCCGGATTTGGCGGCAAGGCCGGGCCGGCGAACGCGGTCTCGATACGGTCCAGATGGTCCGCAGGCGCGAGTTTGCCGAGGCGTTCGGCGAGATTGGGCACGTCCCAATCCGGTCCCGGACGGCAGCCCACCTGCAACATGCATTTCGCCGCGACCATGTTCGCCTTCTCGCCCCCTTCGATCTTTCCGACATTGAGACGAAGCCCGGACAAGGGATCGGACGCTTTCGTCAAATCGGCGTCGAGAGCGCAGGCGTCGGCGATCCACTGGGCCGCGCGGTGGACCGCACTTTTCGCGCCGCCCTGGGAGGCGTGCCCCGCTTGACCCCGAAAGGTGAGCCGAAAGCTGACGACGCCCCGGTGGGCGAGCAGAGCTTCGGCCTTGGTCGGCTCGCACACGACCACACGGGCGAAGGGCGACGGGGTTTTGAGATAGCTGCGAACGCAACGCCCTGTGCCGTGTTCCTCGTCAGTGGTGAAGAGAAACGCCGCCTCCGCATCGGTCGCCACGGCCGCCTCGATGGCCGCCGCCGCGGCGCCTTTCACGTCACAGGCCCCGAGACCGATGGCGCTTTCGGCCTCACGCCGCAAGCGGAATGGATCATCGGTCCAACCGGGCGCGTCCGGCACCGTGTCGAGATGAACGTTGATCAAGGTTTCGGGACGGCCGCGGACCGCCAGGATGCAAAGCGAGCCCTCGCCCAAATCTTCGACCGACACGTCAAAGCCCGCGAGATCCGCCGTGGCGGCCTGAACGATCGGGTGGTCCACAGCGATCGCCCGCGGCGGATTGCGTGTGTCCGCGGCGACAAGGCGCTCCAAGCGATCCAGAATGCTCTCGAGCCGATCCGTCATGCCGTCTCTCCTTTTGCACGCCAAATGGTCAATCCGAGCCCGGACAGCTTCAGGAAGGCCTCCGCCTCCGAGCCGGTCCAGGGCGATTCTTGGGCGTAGGTCGCGCCCTCCATCTCCAAAACATGGGGCGACTCGATGGCGACCGGCCTCACGGCGCCGCCGTCGGTCTCCACGATCACGTCGCCGGACACCCGCGCCTGACTCGATTCCAAAAACGCTTCAAGATCCGCGCGGAGCGGATCGAAATAGCGACCGTCATAGACAAGATCGGCCCATGCACGGCCCACAATCGGACGAAAGCCGATTTGCGATCGGGTCAAAGTCGCCTCCGACAACGCGCGGTGCGCGGTCATGAGCGTCTCAAGACCGGGCGCCTCAAACAGAATTCGCCCCTTCAACCCGACCGCCACATCGCCCGCATAGAGGTCCCGGCCAACCCCATAGGCCCCGAAACGCTCGTTCAATGCAGACAGCATGTCGGCACACATCGGAGCACCGTCCAGAGCGACAGGGCGTCCCCTCTCAAAGGTGATGCGCGCCCGAAGAGGCGTGCTCGGCCAATCGGCACGTGGCGCGCATAGGATGCGGGCGTCCTCGGAGGGCGCGCCCCAGGCGTCGATCTCACCGCCGGACAAGGTCGCGCCGAGAGCGTTGAGATTCACGGTGTAGCGTTTGGCCTGAGCTGAAACCGTGTGGCCGCGTTCTTGAAGAAACGCGATCTCGCGCGGACGCACCGGCCCGCCGCCGTCTTGGAGGGCCCGGATCGGCGCCAAGATTTCAAGCTCGGAAAGGGCTTGAACGGCGATGTCGAAACGCGCTTGGTCATTGCCCATTGCGGTGCAACCATGGGCGATCGCCGCCGCCCCCAGCCGTTTCGCCAAGGCGACGCCCTCCTCCACGATGAGATATCGGTCGGAGCACAAAAGGGGATAGACGCCTTGGCGTTTCTCGCCCGCCCAAAGCATCGGCGCGACGATGGTCTCCCAAAGCTTGGCGCGCGCGTCGACGGCCACGGCGTCTGCGGCGCCAAGTTCTCTCGCCCGCGTCAGGATGGCGTCTGCACCGCCGTCACTCTCTGCGCCGCCGGTGTCGACGAAATATGCGACGACCTCCCAGCCGCGTTCCACCAGCCAGGGCACGCAGAAGGAGGTGTCGAGACCGCCGGAAAATGCGAGAACGCAACGCTGGGCCATCACGCGGCCTCCTTCATCAGGGCGGCGAGCATCGCCATTTGAACATACAGCCTGTTTTCCGCTTCTTGAACCGCGGCGAAGGCCGGCGAATCCGCAACGGCGTCCGTTATCTTCACATTGCGCCGCATCGGCAGGCAGTGGCTGACGACCGCGCCATTCGTTCGGGCCATGGCCGCCTCGTCCACGATCCAGTCGCGCAAACCAGCGCGGATCGGCGCTTCCGCATCCCACTGGCCATAGAATGGCAGCGCGCCCCAACTCTTCGCATAGACCGCGTCCGCCCCGTCAAAGGCGCCTCGGCGATCCTCCGTGGCGACCACCTCGATCCCTTGCGCCTTGGCGGCGTCCATGTAGCGCGGATCGAGATCATAGGCGTCGCTCGGACGCACGATCCGGACGTTCATCCCAAATTTCGACGCGATCAACAAAGCCGAGTTCGCCACCGCCGTGTTCAGCGGTTTGGGGTGCCAAACCCAGCTCAAGGCCAGGGTTTTGCCGCGCACGTCGCCCAACCGCTCCTGCAGCATCAGCATGAATGCGAGCTCTTGGCATGGGTGGACGATGGTCTCCATGTTGAACACGGGAACGTCCGCATGCCGCGCGAACGCGCTCAGCAGAGGATCTTCGCGCTCAGTTCTCCAGTCCTCGAATTTCGGAAAGGCCCGGACGCCGATCGCATCCACATAACGGGAAAGGACGGGCGCGGCTTCGGCGACATGCTCTTCGGCGTCGCCATCCATGACGACGCCGTCGCCGATCTCCATGGGCCACGCGGCCGCGCCCATGTCGATCGTGACCGGGTGTCCGCCAAGCCGTCGGACGCCGACCTCGAAAGATGTCCGCGTGCGTGTCGACCGATTGAAGAACAACAGCGCGGCGGCTTTTCCCGCCATGGCGTCGCAGCGCGCCCCGGCTTTCAGAGTGCGCGCGTGCTCCAACACCGCTTGAAGCTCCGGCTGGTCCCAGGTCTCCGTTGTGAGGAAGTGGCGCATGAAGGGTCCCTTAAGTGGTTGGGACCTCGGCGCATCGTCGCCCGGCCCCGAACGGTCCGAGCGACGCGTATCGTCAGCTTACGAAATCGCCGACGACGCACGCCCGGACGCGCCGCGCGGAAGGCGGCGGTACGGAAGGACGACGACCATTCGTTTTGCGATCAACGACATGAACGGAAAATTGCTGAAGCGCCACGACTTGGCAAGCGCTTTTCCGTCATTCGCCGCACGTCGCCGCGACAACCGTCATTAGAAAATCAGCCAAAGCCTCGTGGGGATCGTATCCGAGCACGGCCTCGGGCCCTGCAACGAAGTTGGAAACCGCATTCACGTCGTAATAGAGAACGCGGCCATCGCGGTCATCGACAAGAAACTCAACACCGCCGACGTCGATCTCCGCAGCCCGTACGATCCGGAGAACCTCCTCGGCCCGATCTTCGGGAAGGTCGACCGCTCGAAATTGCGGCCCATCCGCCGGCCCATCGATCTGACAAACATCCGCCGGGCACAAATCGAACACGCCGTCGGCCGCCGTGACCTCAACCGCGTAAAGCACCTCGCCGCCGATCGTCTCCACGCGCGTGATCACGCCGCCGCGTTTCGGCGCCTGCTCTTGCACCAAGGCCACGCCATCGACGCCCAATTGGACCTCGCCGTCCGCCGCGGCGGCGCGCAAGGCGTTCATGTCTGGATAGGACGTGATCCCCGCGCCGGCGCCGCCGACATTGGCTTTGACAAGCACGGGAAAGCGCAGATCTTCCGCCGCCTTTGGCGCGTCGGCGACCCGATGGATCACGCGCGACGTC
>CAYPOX010000158.1:0-5350 GCA_964412525.1 uncultured Caulobacterales bacterium | reverse complement strand
GCCGCGCGCGCCCGCGACCGTGGACGGAGACGATCCGAAACGCGTCGCCGCCCGCGGCGACACGGGCTACATGCCGCAACGCTTCGGCCTCTATGAGGACCTCACTGTCCAGGAGAACTTGAATCTCTACGCGGATCTGCGCGATCTGCCGATGGGCGCGCGCGCCGTGACCTTCGATCGGTTGATGGAGTTCACCGATCTCAAGCGCTTCACCGGCCGGCTCGCGGGGCGGCTTTCCGGGGGCATGAAACAGAAGCTGGGTCTCGCCTGCGCGCTTCTGCGCCGCCCTCGGCTCTTGCTTCTCGACGAACCCAGCGTCGGGGTCGATCCCGTTTCCCGCCGTGAACTTTGGGCGATGGTGCGGGAACTGGTCGAGGGCGAGTCGGCGGTCGTCTGGTCCACGGCCTATCTCGACGAGGCGGAGCAATGCGATGCGGTTCTGCTGTTGAACGAAGGGCGCGCCCTGTTTGATGGGCGGCCGGCCGATTTGGCGCGGGAAGCCGAAGGACGGGTCGTTTCGGTCGACCCCGGCGCCGAGGATAAGCGCGCCGCGCTGTCGCGCGCGCTCGACATGCCGGCTGTGCGCGACGGGGTGATCCAAGGCCGCCGAATCCGAATTCTCAAGACGCGCGAAGCCGCCGGCGCCGACGCCGCCGCCATGGGCTTAGAGCGTGCGGCCGAGATCATACCGGCCGCGCCCCGTTTTGAGGACGCCTTCGTCGATCGTCTGGGCGGCCATCCGGGCGGGCGCTCCCCCTTGGCCGAGGCCTTTCAAGACAAGCCGCAGAACGCAGCGCCCGCCGTCCGTGCGGACGGCTTGACCAAGCGCTTCGGCGACTTCGTCGCGGCGGGCGACATCCGTTTCGAAATCCCGCGCGGTGAGATCTTCGGCCTGCTCGGCCCCAACGGCGCCGGAAAATCGACCACGTTCCGGATGCTGTGCGGCCTGCTGAAACCGACGGCGGGACGCGGATGGGTGGCCGGGCGCGACCTTCGCCGCTCCGGTTCCGCCGCGCGGGCGCGCCTCGGCTACATGGCTCAGAAGTTTTCACTCTACGGACAGCTGTCCGTGGCGCAGAACCTGGATTTCTTCGCGTCAGTTTACGGATTGACCGGGGCGCGCAAACGCGACGCCGTCAAACGGATGAGCGAAATCTTCGATTTGGGCGCACGGCGCGCGGTCGCCGCCGGGGACCTGCCGCTCGGTTTCAAGCAGAGATTGGCCTTGGCCTGCGCCGTGATGCATGAGCCGGACGTCCTGTTTCTGGACGAGCCCACATCGGGGGTCGATCCCGTCACCCGCCGCGAATTCTGGACCCATATCAACGGCCTCGTGCGGAAGGGCGTCGCCGTCTTGGTCACCACCCATTTCATGGACGAGGCGGAGAATTGCGACCGAATCGGGCTCATCGACCGTGGCCGAATGATCGCGCTCGACACGCCGGACGCGCTCAAACGCGACGCCGTTTCGCCGGACCTCCCGGACCCCTCTCTTGAGGACGCCTTCGTCGCCATGATCGCGCGCGCGGACGCCAAATTGGAGGCGCGGGCCGCATGAAGGCGCGGCTCCGCCGGATCCTAGCGTTGTGGCGCAAGGAGTCGCGCCAGATCGTGCGTGATCCGTCGAGCGTGTTGATCGCCTTCGGTCTTCCCATCTTGCTTCTGATCGTTTTCGGGTTCGGGGTCTCGTTGGATCTGGACGAATTGAAGGTCGCGGCCGTCATCGAATCGGCGCCCGACGACGCGACGAAGGACCTGGTCGAAAGCCTCGTCGCGTCCCCCAGCTTCGCCCCGCGGATCTTCTCTCGCCGCGCCGCGGCGCGGGACGCTCTGATCGCTGGCGACGTCGACGCGGTGATCGCGTTTGACGGGCGCTTTTCCGCGGAACGCATGGAAGGCGGTCTGCCGGCGGCCATCCAGGTGTTGACCGATGGGGCCAACCCGAACGAGGCGGCCCTGGGCGAGAATTACGTGCGCGGCGCGTGGCGCAAGGCGCAGCGGATCGACGAGGCGGATGCGCGCTATCCCGCCGAGCCCGCCGCGGCGCGGCTGGAGCCTCGCTTCTGGTTCAATCCGGAGCTGGAGAGCCGGCGCTTTTTGGTTCCCGGCGCGGTCGCCATCGTGATGACGGTGACCGGCGCCTTTCTGACCGCCCTTGTCGTGGCGCGCGAATGGGAGCGCGGCACGATGGAGGCGCTGCTGTCGACGCCGGTCGGCGCGATCGATCTGTTGATCGGCAAGTTCGGACCCTATTTCGCGCTGGGCTTGGGCGCGATGACCGTTTGCGCGATCGCGGGCGTCACGATTTTCGATGTTCCCTTTCGGGGCTCACCCTTCGCATTGGTCGCCCTGTCCTCCGCCTTCCTCTTGGCCGGGCTGGGACAGGGCCTGTTGATCTCGACAGTCGCGAAGAACCAGTTCGTCGCGAGCCAAATCGCCGTGCTGTCCGCGTTTCTGCCGGCGTTTCTGCTCTCGGGTTTCATCTTTGAGATCCGCTCCATGCCCGGTTGGATCCAGATCATCACAGCGGTGATCCCGGCGCGCTATTTCGTGTCCAGCCTTCAGACCGTGTTTCTGGTGGGCGACGTCTGGCCGGTCTTTTTGCGGGACATGGCCGCCATGGCTGCGGTCGGCGCAGTCTTGATCGCCCTGACCTTGCGCAACACGCAAACGCGGATCGCATGAGCGCGCTTCGCCGCATACTCGCCTTGGCCCGTAAAGAAGCGCTCGCCGTGTTGCGCGATCCGCGCAGCCGTTTGGTGTTAATCGGACCGCCTTTCGTTCAGCTTGTGATCTTCTCCTTCGCTGCAACTCTGGAAGCGTCGAACGTCCGTGTCGGCGTGCTCGATCGCGACGGCGGCGCGGCTGCGATCGAGCTCGTTCAAAGGATCGGCGGGTCGCCGACTTTCACCGAGATCGTGCATTTGGAGAGCCCGGCGCATCTTCGCCGCGCCATCGACGAACGTCGTCTTCTGGTCGCGCTTCATATCCAGGAAGGCTTTTCCGCTGATCTGGCTGCGGGCCGCCAAGCCCCGCTGCAAGCCGTTCTCGACGGCCGCCGGGCGAACGCCGCCCAGATCGTGTCCGGCTATCTGGAGCGTATCGTCGACACCCTGAACGCCGAGTCGGCGTCGGCGGCGACCATTGGGGACACAGAGCTGATTCCGCGCACACTTTTCAATCCTAACCGCTTGTATCTTTGGTTCATCATTCCCGCTCTTTGCGGGACGCTTCCCATGTTGATCGCGATCGTGATCACGTCCCTTTCCGTGGCGCGGGAGCGGGAGCTCGGCACGTTCGACCAATTGCTGGTGTCGCCGGTCTCTGCGACCGAAACTTTGATCGGCAAAACCTTGCCGGCCTTCGCGCTCGCCTATGCAGAGGCCGGGCTGATGGTGGCGCTTGCGGTCTTCGTGTTCGGGATTCCCTTCACCGGGAGCCTCACCATCTACATGGCCTGCGCCGCGGTGTTCCTGCTCGCCGCTGTTGGTGTCGGGCTGTTCGTATCCGCCCTCGCCACCACCCAACAGCAGGCGATTTTGGGGGTGATGGTGTTCCTCGTGCCGGCCGTGACCTTATCCGGCTTAGCCACGCCGGTCGAAAACATGCCGGCCTGGCTTCAAGTCTTCGCGGAGGCCGATCCGTTGAAGCATTTCTTGGTCTTGTCGCGGGGACTGTTTCTCAAAGCGTTGCCCGCTGAGGAGGCCTTCCGCAACGCTTGGCCCTTGGCGGCGATCGCCGTCGTCAGTTTGACCGGGGCGGCCGCCCTGTTCCGCGTGCGCACGTCCTAAGGATCATCAGATCCGGCGGGCGACCGACACCGCGGCGATCGAACCGCCCTGCACCATCATGGTCCACAATTTCAGGAGCATCGGCCGCCGCGCGCCCGCTTTCGCGCGCGCCTCATCCCGGTGATCAATCTCGTCCTGCTGACAGCTTTCCAACAGGGCGCGCAGCACCCCATGTTCGGATTGGGCGGACAAGCGATCGATCTGTTCCTGATAGTGCCGATCGACAAAGGTCTCGACAGCGTCGACGGTCGCATAGACCGCGCGCGGCCCAAAAAGCGCGGGTAAGGCGCCCGTGATCCAGCCCATCACCCGCCAAAGCGGCGTCAGAATGGATCGGCGACTCGCAGGCAGCACAGCTTCGACCAACTCAAGATGCCGCTGTTCGGTCGCCATATGCGCCTCGGCGAATGCGCGCAGTTCCGCATCCTTCGTCACCTGTAGAACGCCGCGGTAAATCCAAACGGCTCCCGTCTCACCGGCGTGATCAGTGCGAAGGTCCGCGATTGTCGCGCGATCCAAAACGGCGCTGTCGAGAGCGTCCATCACGGAATCGGACATGCATGCTCCTTAAGGTCTGCCTTAAGCATTCTCACGTAAGGACGTTGATCGCCGAAACGATGCGTCGGTTTGAAGCGCCCGGCGTCATCGACGCGCCGGACGCGCGATACGCCGCGCGCGTGGATGCGCAGGCTCGGATCGGCGGAGAACACGCGGCGGCCGGGCCCCGCCGCAGCGGCGGGACCCTGACCGAACCGTCTTCATGTCATATGGAAGCTCAGCGCGCCTGCGCGTCGCCCTGGCGCTTCCGGAACGCGGTCAGCACCTGGTTGAAGTCTCGAACCAACTCTTCTTCCTGGTCGATGGACGCATTGTGCAGCGACGAACGGCGGGACAAGTTCATGCCCGTTTCCGCCAAGCATTCACGATAGGCCGCGACTTCGCGCTGGAAATTTTTCACAGAGCGATAAGTTTCGAACACGTCCCGCTCGTTCGCGTCGCTCGGGTTGAGATCGACCGACGGCAGCGCCGGGAGTTCGCAGTTCGCCGCTTGCGCCGTGGCCCCAATCGATATCGCGGCGACCGCCGCCAGCACCAAGGTTTTCATAACAACGCCCCTCCTGCGTTGGGGTCGGCGACATCGCCGCCCTTCACGCCGCATGAGGTACGACTGACGAAGTAATACTTCAACAGAAACTTATCTATACAAGTTCAGCGCAAGATTTCACCGAAATTGCATTTGATATTCTGAAAATTTTAACCCTGCAGAATGTTTCGACACGAAAGTCTCTGTCGCCAAGTCGACGCCATTCTGCACGCCTTCAATCCCGTTTTTGGCGCTTCTAAAAGACTTTTGAGATGTTTAAGATGCGTCCATATGATCCATTTTCATTTACAATACTTGCATTGCGAGTCGGGCAGATGTGCTCCGCCGTTCAATGCGCACCACATGCGCACCCGATGGGTGATTGGCGGAGAACCAAATTTTATCGCACATGTCGGGGGTGGAGGGCCGTTGAAATGAGATGTCGAGATCAGACTTACCGCAAGTCAAAAACGCT
>CAYPOX010000157.1:0-5359 GCA_964412525.1 uncultured Caulobacterales bacterium | reverse complement strand
AACGCGGCCACCATCACTTCGATCGGCATGGACGGGGTCGGCGTCACCCCGATGCCGCCATATCCGATCCACGCATAGGGGCGGATGTAAGCGCTGTTCAGACCGTTGATCCGCACTGTTTCAAGGCAAGCGTCCACCACGACGTCCACGCTATGCGGCAGTTCCAGCCCGTAGATCTTCATGCTGTCCCGAAGGCGGCGTATGTGATCACGCAAACGGAAAGCATGCGGCCCGTCCGGCGTCTCATAGACCCGGACGCCCTCGAAGAAGCCGGTGCCGTAATGCAAGGCGTGGGTGAGGACGTGCACCGTCGCCTCTTTCCAGGGCACCATGCGGCCATTGCGCCAAATCCAATCGGTTTCTTGTATCGCCATCGTCCTCGTCCTCGTTCTGACGGTCAGACCGTCGCCGTCTCCTGTTCCCTCGTTTCGCTGGCCGCTTGGTTCTCCGCGCGCGCGGCCATGCGGGAGGCGTGCCGCTCCACCCGATTGATCACATCGAGAAACGCATAGGCCCCCGCCGCCACGACGTCGGTCGACACGCCGGTGCCGTGCCAACTGCGCCCGTTGACGAGCGCGCGCACGTCGGCTTGCCCTTGGGCGTCTTCACCGCCCGTCACGGAACGCAGCTCGAAGCTTTCAAGCTGGAGCATGACGCCGGTGATGCGCTGGATCGCGTTGAACACCGCGTCCAGCGGCCCGTCGCCGGTCGCCGCCTCGCGCCGGCGCTCGCCATAGGCGTGCGCAAGCTCGACCGCCGCATAGGGCAGCGCTTGCGCGCCGAAGCCCGACGACACATGCAGCCCTTCCAGCGACCAGGGACCGATCGTTCCCGAGGTTTGGTTCAGGATCAGGGCTTCGAGATCGCTGTCCAAGACTTCGGACTTTTTGTCGGCGAGCGATTTGAAGGCGACGAAGATCGATTGGAGTTGGTTGTCTCCAAGATCGAAACCCAGCTCCCGCGCCCGTTCGGCCAAAGCGTGCTTGCCGGAATGCTTGCCCAAAACCAATGACGACCGGGCGACCCCGACGTCTTCGGGACGCATGATCTCATAGGTTTCCGCATGGGCGAGCATGCCGTGCTGGTGGATGCCGGCCTCGTGGGCGAAGGCGTTCTTTCCGACGATCGCCTTATTGCGTGGCGGCACATTGCCCGTGAGCACCCCAAGGAGTTTCGACGTCGGCGCCAACCGGCGCGCTTCGACGCCGGTGTCCAATCCGAAATGGTCCGCGCGGGTGCGCAACGCCATCACCGCCTCTTCCACGGCGCAGTTGCCGGCGCGCTCGCCGATGCCGTTGATCGCGCCTTCGATCTGGCGCGCGCCGGCGCGCACGGCCGCCAAGCTGTTGGCCACCGCCAGTCCCAAATCATCATGGCAATGGGCGCTGAAAATGACGCCGTCGGCCCCAGGCGTCTCCCGGATCAAGAACGTGAAGAGGTCATAGATTTCTTCCGGCGTCGCATAGCCCACGGTGTCGGGAACATTCACCGTGGTCGCGCCCGATTCAATGGCGCAGGCCAAGGCTTCGATCAGAAAGGGCCGCTCCGTACGAATGGCGTCTTCGGCCGAAAACTCCACGTCGTCGGTCCATTGCCGGGCATGGCGCACGCCCTGTTCGATCTCCTTAAGCACCTGATCGGTCGACATGCGAAGCTTGTGTTCCCGATGGATCGGGCTCGTCGCGATGAAGGTGTGCACCCGTTTGCTCTTCGCGGGAGCCAACGCCTCGCCCGCGGCGGCGATGTCTCCGGGTCGGGTGCGCGCCAGGCTGCAAATCGTCGGGCCTTCGATCTCTTCCGCGATGCGACGCACGGCTTCGGCGTCGCCGGGCGAGGCGGCCGCGAAGCCGGCTTCGATGATGTCGACTTGCAGCTCCGCCAACGCCCGGGCCAAGCGCAGCTTCTGGCCCACGGTCATGGAGAAGCCGGGCGCTTGCTCGCCGTCGCGCAGGGTGGTGTCGAAGATGCGGACGCAGTCGTCCGCGCCCAAGACAGGCCGATCGCCGGTGGTCGTCATGATACCGGCTCCTCAATCGACGTTTCGACACGGGCGGCGCGCACGTCGATCAATCGTTCGATTTGACGGACCAAGACCTCGTTGGGCCTTTCGTCGGCGCGCGGACGCGCGGTGACGGACAGCGTCCAAGAGCCGTTTTGCGACGGCGGCATGTCCAACGCCTCAATGGCGTAGCCGCGGCGCTCGATCGTGCCGAGGACGCGTTGCAGCGCCCCTTCGGCGCATGCGAGGTCGATCGTCAGCGTGCAAGTCATGGTCGCGCCTCCCTGCGCTCGTCGTCCATCATGTCGCTGTTGGACTTTCCTGGCGGCACGAGCGGCCAAACATTCTCTCGCGGATCGATCCGCACGTGCAGCAAAAACGGCCCGTCCGCCTCCAAGAGCTGTCGCACGCCCTCGGAGACTTGATCGCGACGATCGATTGTCGCCGCGGCGACGCCGAACGCCCGGGCGAGCTCGGCGAAGTCCGGATTGTCCGAGAGGTCGATCTCGGAATAGGTCCCGTCATAGAACAATTCTTGCCACTGACGCACCATGCCGAGGCTGGAGTTGTCGAGCAGCAAGATTTTGAGCGCGACGTTGTAGCGCTTCAGAGTCGCCAATTCCTGGATGTTCATCATGATGGAGCCGTCGCCCGTGACCGTGACGACGGTGGCGTCCGGTTCGGCCATCTTCGCGCCGATGCCGGCCGGAATGCCGTAGCCCATGGCGCCCAGCCCGCCCGAGGTCAAATGGGCCTGCGGCCGGGCGAACCGACAGTGCTGGGCCGTCCACATTTGATGCTGGCCGACGTCGCACGCAGCGATGAAGCTGTCGCCAGCCCGCTCCGACAATTCTTTCAACAAAGCGGGCGCGTAAATGCCGGACCCCGGCGCGTCATAGGGCCAGGCATGCTCCGCCTTCCAGTTGCTCGTCAGCTCGCGCCAGGGATCAATGTCGAGACGATCCTGGCCCAGCGCCCCCAAGGCGGCCTTAAGGTCGCCGGGCAATCCGGCGTCCGCCGTGCGCAGTTTTCCGATCTCCGCTGGATCAGCATCCATATGCACGACCTTGGCCTTGGGCGCGAAGCCGGCGAGTCGGCCTGTGGCGCGATCGTCGAAGCGCGCGCCGCACACGATCAAGAGATCGCTGTCCTGCACCGCCATATTGGCGGCTTTCGTCCCATGCATGCCGAGCATGCCGATGAAATTCGGATGGTCCGTCGGCAGTGCGCCGAGGCCCTTCAAGGTCGCCACGGAGGGAATTTCCGTACGGGCGACGAAGTCCCTCAACTCGTCCGCTGCGTCGGCGATCATCACGCCGCCACCGATATAGAGAATCGGCTGGCGTGCTTGTCGTATGAGAGCGTCCGCCGCCGCGAGTGCGTCCTCAGGCGGCGCGGGCGGGCGCGGTTGGCGAACGCGATGGGGGGCCGTCGGGCCCACCGCCGCCGCAGCGATGTCCTTCGGAAGGTCGATCAGCACAGGCCCCGGCCGCCCGGACGCGGCGATGTCGAAAGCCTCCGCCACCACGGCCGGAATGTCCGCCGGGTCGCGCACCACATAGGAGTGCTTCACGATCGGCATGGTGAGGCCCATGGTGTCGACCTCTTGGAACGCGTCCGTTCCCATCACGGCGGTGGCCACTTGCCCGGTGATCGCGACCATGGGCACGGAGTCGGCATAGGCGTTGGCCAAACCCGTGATGAGGTTGGTCGCGCCCGGTCCCGACGTCGCCATGCACACGCCCGGCTTGCCCGAAACACGGGCCCAACCGTCGGCGGACAAAGCGGCCCCTTGCTCATGGCGGGTCAGAATATGCGTCAATCCAGACCCGACCAGCGCGTCATAGACCGGCATGATCGCCCCGCCCGGATACCCGAAGAGCGTCGTCACGCCCTCCGCTTCGAGCGCGCGGATCAATAGCTGCGCGCCGGTCAGTCGATTCGAACCGTGTGGGGGATGGGCGTCCAAAGACGCCTCCGACTCGGCGTCCGCCGTCGCCTGGGTCATGTTCGCCTCATCGGTTGGCGCCGCCGGGATTGAGCCACGGCATGCGGGCGCGCAACTCACGCCCCACCTTTTCGATCGGATGGTTCTCGTCCTGGGCCCACATTTGCATATAGCGCGGCCGACCGGCTTGGTTCTCCAAGATCCAGTCGCGGGCGAACCCGCCGTTCTGAATGTCGGTCAGGACCTCTTTCATACGCGCCTTGGTCTCTGCGTTGACGACCCGCGGACCCGAAACGAAGTCGCCATATTTTGCGGTCTCCGAGATGAACTCATGCATCTTGGCGAGCCCGCCCTCATGGAGCAGGTCCACGATCAGCTTCACTTCGTGCAAGCACTCAAAATAGGCGACCTCCGGCTGGTAGCCCGCCTCGATTAGAGTCTCATAACCAGCCAAGATCAGTTCGGAGAGGCCGCCGCACAGCACCGCCTGCTCGCCGAAAAGATCGGTCTCCGTCTCCTCTTGAAACGTCGTGTCGATCACGCCGGCGCGGGTGCCGCCAAGGCCCCACGCATAGGCCAACGCTTTGTCGCCCGCTTTGCCGGAGGCGTCTTGGTGCACGGCGCGCAGCGCGGGCACGCCCTGCCCCCGCTCATACTCCCGGCGAACAAGATCCCCAGGACCCTTGGGCGCCACCATCACCACGTCGATATCGTCAGAGGGGCGCACGCGGCCATATTGAATGGCGAATCCGTGGGCGAAGAGCAGCGCATCATGCGCCTGAAGATTGGGACGCACCGCCTCTTCGAAGATCGCCTCAAGCGCCATGTCCGGGGCGAGGAGCGCGATCAGCTTGCCGCGCTCGGCCGCCTCCGCCATCGGCTTCACGTCGAAGCCGTCGGCGCGCGCTTTGTCGGCGCTGGCGCCATCCGGGCGCAGTCCGACAAGCACGTCAAATCCGGAGTCGCGCAAATTCAGCGCATGGGCGCGGCCCTGACTGCCATAACCGAGAACGGCGATCGGGCCAGACTTTAAGACGTCGGGATTGGCGTCTTGGTCAGTCCAAAGCGTGACGGGCATGGGCGCTCCTTACTCTCAATCGTCAAAGGGGAAGCTGGTGACCGCGCCATGGGAGGCCGATCCCACCAGGCGGGCGTATTTAGCGAGCGCGCCCGAGGCGACCCGCGGCGGCGGCGGCGTCCAATCGGCGCGGCGGGCGGCGAGATCCGCCGACACGTCGATGCGGCGCAACTCCACGTCGATCGTGATGCGATCGCCCTCGCGAAGCACGGCGATCGGTCCGCCGACGGCGGCCTCCGGCGAAACATGGCCGACCATGAAGCCATAGGTGGCGCCGGAGAAGCGGCCGTCGGTGATCAAGGCCACGTCGTTTCCAAGACCCGCGCCTTGGATC
>CAYPOX010000156.1:0-5361 GCA_964412525.1 uncultured Caulobacterales bacterium | reverse complement strand
ATGTGCGGACGGGATAACCGCTGAAGGCATCTAAGCGGGAAGCCCCCCTCGAAACCAGGTCTCGCTGAGAGCCGTGGAAGACCACCACGTTGATAGGCCAGATGTGGAAGCGCGGCGACGCGTGAAGCTGACTGGTACTAATCGCTCGATAGGCTTGATCGCCAATTGTTCATGCGTGGCGACGAGGCCGGCGCAAACGATCATCGTTCGAACAAAACGACATGCGGGTCGGTCGCGCCGGCCTGGTGGCCTGAGCGAGGAGATCACACCCGATCCCATTCCGAACTCGAAGGTTAAGCTCCTTAGCGCCGATGGTACTTCGGCTTAAGCCGCGGGAGAGTAGGTCGCCGCCAGGCCAGCCCGACCGATCCGCGATGTCGTTCTGAGAACCTGTCTTCCATGTCCCATCCCTCCAATCCGATGGCATTTCGCGTGGACGGGCGTTGCATCTCCGAGATCGCTCTTGGGGTTTGGAGAGGATCGCCGCTGAGAGCCGGATCGTCTCCGTGATCCGTGGGAGGCGCGCCGACGGAGCACCGACTTCGGACGGGTCCAAGCACGACGCGCGATCAGCTATCCTCAAGGGCGAACTTGAGGGCGACACCCGTTTCGTCCGGACCTCCCCTGCCTCACAGCCAGCCGCGGCGCCGGAACCACCACAGCAGCAAGCCCGCCATCAGAACCAACATGATGCAGAGCGCTGCGAACGCCCAAGGCGCGCTCGCGCCCGGGATGCCGCCGACATTGACGCCCAAAAGGCCGGTCAGAAAGCCGAGCGGAAGAAAAATCGCGGCGACGACGGACAGCACCATGAGTTGCTTGTTCATGGCCTCGGCCCTCTGGTCCGTGAGTTGATCGTTCAGATTGGCGCAGCGATCTCGAATCGCGTCCAGTTCCTCCACCATGCGGGTCACGCGATCGACGGTTTCCCGGAGCGAGACGCGCGCCCCCTCTTCCACCAGCCCGTGCAAGGTCGAAAGCGTGTTCAACGCTTCTCGCTGCGGTGCGACGTAGCGGCGAAGAATGATCGTTTTTCGCCGCAGATCAGCCAACTCGCCATGGGCCTGCGCCGTTCTCTCGAAATGCTCGGCCTCCAGGTCATCGACCCGTTCCGCCATGTTCATGATGACGGGATCCATTTTCGCGGTCAGGCCGCCGGCCAACATCGCGAAAAACGTGCTGACATTCGGCGGACCGTCATGGGCCTCGACGCGCTCGCGAAGTCTCACGACGGCCAAAAGACGCCGAATACGCACCGAAATCACCAAACGTTCCGTGATCCACATGCGCACGGACACCATGTCTTCCGGATCGGCGTCCGGGTTCAGATTCACGCCGCGTAAGATCAGAACCGCGCCATTCTTATGCAGCGCACAGCGGGGGCGGGTGTCCGGCGCCGTCAAGGATGCGGCGACCACGTCGTCGAGACGTTCGGCCAGCCAGGGCGCGAGCTCCGGCGCCGAAAAACCCATATGCGCCCAACGATAAGCCGCCTCCGCCGGCGTTTCGAGCGACATCTGATCCGCGTTCAATCGGGTCGCGCGCCCTTGCGCATCCACATCGAACGCGTAGAGCAAAGCCGAGTCCGAAAGCCTTCGCTTGTCCGCATCTGGTGACGTCATCCGCCGCCTTTCATGTTCAAGTCCGATCCTTGATGACGTGATTGATTGGAGGTCCGCAATCGCGCGCGTCGCCGCGGCGCGTTGCGTCCCACCGCAGCACGCATCACGCTTTGGCTCTGGAATTTTTTTCGATCGGGGGGTCTCGTCATGTCACGCTTCGTTCTTGGGGCGCTCATCCTTCTGTGCGGGGCTTGCGCGTCGCCGCCGGCCCCAACGGACGTCACGCTCTATCGAAACGCGCGCGTCTGGACCGCGGTCGAAGGCGCGCGCGACGCTGAGGCGTTTGTCGTGTGTGACGGCGCGATCGCCTTTGTCGGCGGTATGGAGGAAGCCGCCGCCGCGGCGGGCGCGTCTGCGGCGACTGTCGACCTCGACGGCGCCTTCGTCATGCCCGGCTTCATCGAGACCCATTCCCATTTCATTCAAGGCGGCTTTCAGCTCAGTCGGCTGGACCTTCGCGGCGTCGATGCGAAGGGGGCGTTCCAAGACGCGATCCAAGCCCAGGCGGAAAAAGTTCCCAACGGTGTCTGGATTCTCGGAGGAAGCTGGGACCACACGCTTTGGGGCGGCGACCTCCCGACGCGGGATTGGATCGACGCGGTCGCCCCGGAGCACCCTGTCTTTCTGGCGCGGGTCGATCGCCATATGGCTGTCGCGAATAGCGCCGCGCTGGCTTTGGCTGGGATCGACCCCGCGACCGCTTCGCCTGAGGGCGGCGAAATTCTAAAGGACGCCGAAGGCCGCCCGACGGGCGTCCTGCGCGACAACGCCATGCTTTTGGTTGCGGCCGCCATTCCGCCGCCCGGAGACGCGGAGTTCGACGCCGCGCTCCAAGCCGCCCAAGACTACGCGGCGTCGCTCGGGGTCACCATGGCGGTGGACCTGCAGACCTTCGATGAACTGGACGCCTATCGTCGGGCGATGGCCGTAGACGCCATGCGCCTGCGGGCCTATGTGGGCACGCCGATCAACAGGTGGAGGCGTCTTGCAGATCTTGTCGCCGAGGAGGGTCGCGGCGATGCAATGGTGCAATGGGGCGCGGTCAAGGGCTATGGGGACGGTTCCCTCGGGGCGCGGACGGCGCTTCTGCACGAGCCCTATGCCGACGACCCGAACACGCGCGGCTTGCGCGTGACGCCGGGGCCAGTTCTCGCCGATCAAATCCAGAAGGCGGCGGCGGCAGGCCTAGCTGTGCACGTGCACGCCATTGGAGACGCCGCCAATGATTGGCTCTTGGACGTTTATGAAGAGGCGCGCGCGGATCATCCCAACGCCCGGCTGTTGATCGAACACTCTCAGCATCTGACCGACGATGCGGTCATTCGTTTCGCCGCCCTTGATGTGGTGGCGGCCATGCAGCCAGCCCATTTGGTGGATGACGGGCGATGGGCCGGGCTCCGATTGGGGGCGGATCGCATCGACACGACCTACCGCTTTCGCAGCCTTATGGACGCAGGCGCGCCGTTGATTTTCGGGTCCGATTGGCCGGTGGCGACGCTTGACCCGCGGGTCGGTCTGTTCGCCGCCGCCACCCGACGCACGAATGACGGCGCGAATCCTGGCGGTTGGGTGCCTGGCGAAAAAATCACCATGGAGGAGGCGATGCGCGCCTACACGGTCGACGCCGCGCGCGCCTTGGGCCGCGAGGACCTTGGCGAATTGGCGCCGGGGCGGCGTGCGGATTTCGTGGTGCTGAGCGCCGACCCACGCGCCCTCGCGCCCGAGGGGGTCCTTGGGATTCGCGTCCTGCGTACGGTGGTGGACGGAACGGAGGTGTTTCGCGCGCCGAATACGGATTCCTAACGAAACCTTAAAGCCGCCATTGTTTCGCCCATATTCGTTTTCAACGTTCTTCCACGTGCAATGGTTTATGGAGACGTGTCATGCGGCTTGGAATGACCTGGCTTCTTTTGGCGGCGATGACGCCACTTGCGGCGGCGCAAGAGCCGTCGCAACCAAATGAACGCGACGATCCTATGATCGTTGAGATCACGCCGGAACGCGTGGATCCGGCCGCCGAGCTGGACGCGTTTCTCGACAGCGAAAGCTATGAAACCGAGCAGGACGCGGTGCTGTCTGCGGCGGTCGCCGAGGCCCTGTACCGCGACGGCGCTTACAAGGAGGCGAAAGACGTTCTCGAAGACGCCTTTTACCGGATCCGGAAAGCTGGAGACTCTCTTTCGCTCGGCCGCGTTGCCGCCGCTTTGGCGGACCTGTCCTACCGGTCCGGCCTACCCGACGACGAAATGAAGTATCGCTTGGCGACCGTCGATTCTCTGGAGGATGCGCTTGGAAAGGGGCATCCGCACACCGAGGCGGCGCGGGTCGCATTGAGCCTGACCTATTTCAAGCGTGGGATCGTCCAGCGTGCCGTTCTTGGACCCCAAACAGTGCCCGGTCGTAGGCCCGAGTCGGCGGCCTCGTCAAACTTCAGCCAGCGTGCGCGGCTTTATCTCAAAGACGCCGAGGCGAACATGAACGCTCGGCATGGGGCGGGGCAGACGGTCGCCGCCTATGCGTCGCTGATGCGAAGCGCCGTCGATATTGCGACCGGCTTCGACAAGCGCGCGCTTTCTGCGCTTGATGACTTTCTTGAGCATTCTTTCGCGGACACGCAACATGGTCGCCAGCTTTATGTCTCAGCCAATCTCCTGCGATTGCGCGCCTTAGAGTCTTTGGGGCGTGAAGACGAGGCTCAAGCCGCCGCGTCCACCTTTTTGGAGGGCGGGAGCTTGCAACCTATCAAACCAATTTTGCTGAGGGATTTCCAAATGGCTTCGGTCGTCGACAATCGGTCAAGCCCGGCCAGTTTGGGCGGTCAGGCGATACCCATTTCTTCCAGATTCGCCGGCGATTGGGCGACCATTGCATTTTGCGTGGACTCGTCGGGGGCGGTTCAAGATATTGAGGTCGTAGAGGAACGAGCTTCAAAAAGATTCCTCAAAAGGCTGACGGAAGCGCTCGCGACCCGCCGCTATATTCCGGCCTGGGCGGATGGCCAACCTCTCGCTTGCGCAGATCAAATCGAGCGATTCGAAGTCCGTGCAACGGAATTACCGATAACTGGATCTCGGCTCAGGACAGCCAAAGTCGCAGCCTACATCGTAAGTTCGGATCTGACGCGCGACTCAAATTTGGGCGGTGGACTGGGCAAAGTTCCTGAAGAGGTTGATGGACGCGAGTCCAGTCATGACGAGGACTCCCGCTGACAAGTCCAAGGGATGACGACGGCGCGCCTTGACGTGCGTCGTCGTCATCGGTCATCGCGCGGGCATGGCGATCGACTTCGGCACCTTTTTTCTCGACACCGTGGCGTTCTTTCGACCTGCGGCCTTGCCTGATCGCCGACCGGACGTGACGTCACGCTCCGGGTCGCGCTATTGGGATTTGGGAGATGCGGTCATCCGTGAAAGCGATCATTGGGGTCCGGACATCCGAAGCTGCGCATGGTTTTATGGTGCGCGCCGGCACGGCATGCGCTCCGGTCTGCTGCGGATCGGCCGGTGCGCCTATCGCGACTTCGCCCGACAGACGCCAGCGACGCGCGCCGACATCATGCGTCGCTTGGAGCGCGCGGAGCGACGTCGCTTGCTCGCGCGCATCCGAGCTGACGCGCGCTTGCGCGCGGACCTTGCGGATCTGTGGTCCCTAGGCGGGGCGGTCCCGTTAAGCGAGTGGACGATCGGATCGGGAGTGCAGCGCCGCCGCCGCGCTGCGCCGCCGGGCGCGGAAATCGTCC
>CAYPOX010000155.1:0-5413 GCA_964412525.1 uncultured Caulobacterales bacterium | reverse complement strand
CCTCTGCAACATGCCGAACGCGCGGTCGTCGTGACCGCCAACGATTTTGACTCGATCTTCGCCATGAACCGCATCGTCGCGGCCATTCAGGCGAAGTCTAAGAACTACGATGTGCGCATGGCCGGCGTGATCGCCAATCGCAGCGCGGCCACCGACGAGATCGACCGCTTCAACGACGCCATCGGCCTGAAGCGGCTCGCCCATTTCCCGGATCTCGACGCCATTCGCCGCTCGCGCCTGAAAAAGCGGACGATCTTCGAAATGGACGCCTCGCCGGAATTGGATGCGGTCCAAGAAGAGTATCTGCGCCTCGCCGCCACCTTGTGGGCCGGGACGGAGCCGCTCGCCGCCAAGCCAATGAAAGATCGAGACATTTTCGACTTCTTGGGATTCGATTGAGATGAGCGCCGTCACCTACGAAGAACGCCGCGGCGAGCTGGAGACCTATTTCGACCGCACCGCGGTCGAAGCTTGGGCCACGCTCACCACGGACGCGCCGGTGAGCGGAATCCGCGCGACCGTGCGGGCCGGGCGCGATCGGATGCGGGCGACGCTGCTGAGCTATCTTCCGGACGATTTGACCGGTCGCCGCCTTCTGGACGCCGGCTGCGGCACGGGAGCGCTCGCGGTCGAAGCGGCCAAGCGGGGCGCCCAGGTGACGGCGATCGATCTTTCGCCGACCTTGGTCGGATTGGCGCAAGAGCGCGCGCCTGAAGAGGTGCGCGACCGGATCGATTTTCGCGCAGGCGACATGACGGACCCGGCCCTGGGCGATTTCGACCATGTGGTGTGCATGGATTCTCTGATCCACTACCCCGCGAGGGACATCGCGCGGGCGATCGCGGAGTTCGCGCGGCGCGCCACCTGGTCGGTGGCCTTCACTTTTGCGCCGCGCACGCCATTGCTGTCGACGATGCATGCGGTCGGCAAGCTGTTTCCGCGCAGCGATCGCGCGCCGGCCATCGAACCCGTGGGCGAATCGAAGCTGCGTCGTCTTATCCACGACTCCGCAGACCTGAAGGCCTGGTCGGTGGGGCGCACCGAACGGATCAAGAGCGGCTTCTACACGTCTCAGGCTATGGAGGTCGAACGCACATGACGACGTCCGCACCCGCCAGAGACCGCCTTCAACGTCTTGCACTGCGTTGCATGCCTTTCGCCGACGCGGTCACGACGGAATTGCCGCTCTCGCGTTTGATGCGCTTGGCGCTTTTTCAAGTATCTGTCGGCATGGCGATGGTGCTTCTCACGGGCACGCTGAATCGCGTCATGATTGTGGAACTTGGCGTGCCTGCATGGATGGTCGCCGCGTTTGTCGCCTTGCCGCTTCTCGCTGCGCCTTTCCGGGCGCTCATTGGTCACAAATCGGACATTCATCTCTCACCACTGGGCTGGCGGCGCAGTCCTTACATTTGGATCGGGTCGCTTTTGATGTTTGGCGGCCTCGCATTCATGCCGTTTGCGTTGTTGGTTCTTTCCGGCGCCACCTATCACAAGGTCCCGGCCGTCGTGGGCCAAGGCGCCGCGGCGCTTTCCTTCATCATGGGCGGCTTCGGGATGCACACCACCCAAACGGCCGGGTTGGCGCTCGCCACAGACTTGGCGCCCGAGCGTGTTCGTCCACGCGTCGTCGCCCTTCTCTACATGATGTGGCTCGTCGGAATGGGCGGCAGCGCGATCGCCTTCGGGTTCATCCTTGATGACTACACGAATATTAAGCTGATCCGTGCGGTCCAAGGAGCCGCCGTCGTCACGATCGTCTTGAACTTGGTGGCTTTGTGGAAACAGGAGCCCCGTGTGCGAGTCGCCGCCGACGCACCCCGTCGCGAACAAATCCCATTCCGAGATGCGCTGGCCGCTCTTTTCCGCGATGACCGCACGGGTCGACTTCTCGTGGCCGTCGGTCTCGGGGCCGCCGGCTTCAGCATGCAAGATGTGCTTTTGGAGCCGTATGGCGGGGCGGTTTTAGGCTTGTCCGTGAGCCAGACGACTCTTCTCACCGCGGTTTTCGCCGGGGGCATGATGGCGGGTTTCGCGCTTGCGGCGCGCCAACTCAGCCGCGGCGGCGATCCCCATCGCTTGGCGGCGATCGGGGCGATGTTCGGGATTGTCGCGTTTTCCCTGGTCATTTTTGCTGATCCGCTTGGTTCCGCCACATTGTTCCGCATTGGCACCACACTGATCGGCTTTGGCGGCGGCCTGTTCGCCGTCGGCACTTTGACCGCGGCCATGGCGATGGCTGAACGCGCCGACAGCGGCTTGGCCCTCGGGGCGTGGGGGGCTGTCCAATTGACCGCCATGGGACTGGCGACTTTGCTCGGGGGCGCACTGCGCGACGCGGTTTCGGCTCTCGCCGTCAATGGGGCGCTCGGCCCTGCGTTGGTGAACCCGTCAACTGGCTACACCTTCGTGTATCACCTTGAAATTGCACTGTTGTTTGCAACGCTGGCCATGATTGGCCCGTTGGTTCGCGTAAAGCGGGATGTCGAGGCGCCTCAACCAAAGCGCTTTGGCCTTGCTGATTTTCCGACTTCCTGACCGCCGCCAAAGGAGACCATGACCATGCAACTCGCGGCCATAACCGACCACATCGATCTCGCGCAAATCGCGATGTTCTTGTTCACGGCCTTTTTCATTGGGCTCGTGTTCTATCTGCGGCGCGAAGACCGCCGAGAAGGGTATCCGCTCGAAGCGGACACGACAGGTGAGCTTGAAGACCACGGCGTGATTTGGACGCCGGAACCCAAAGTCTTCAAGCTTCCCGATGGCGGCGAATACACCGCTCCGCACGGCGAACGCGATACGCGTGAGCTCAAGCTTCGTCGAACGGCGGTGTGGCCAGGCGCAGCGTTCGAGCCCACGGGCGATCCTCTCGTCGACGGCGTCGGACCGGCCTCCTACGCGGAACGCGCCGACGTTCCGGACGTCGACAGTCACGGCAAGCCGCGCCAAGCGCCCCTGCGCGCCCAACCGCATTTCGCCATCGCCAAGGGCGATCCGGACCCGCGCGGCTACCCTGTCGTGGCGGCGGACGGAAAGGTCGTGGGCAAGATCGTCGACATTTGGGTCGATCATTTCGAGGCCATGACACGCTACCTTGAGGCGGAGCTCGCGGGCGATGGGAAACGGATCCTCATTCCGAACAGCTTTGCGCGCGTGAACCGGCACAAGGGGGAAGTGAAAGTCATCGCCCTAGCGTCAGAGCATTTTGCGAAAGCCCCGGTTCTCAAAAACCCGGAGCAAGTGACGCTGCGTGAAGAGGATCGCATCTGCGGCTTCTTCGGTGGCGGCGAGTTGTATGGAATGCCAGGTCGAGAGGAGCCGCTGCTGTGAGAGAGCACGACAACGAACCTATTCGCGGACTTCCGGAAGAACTTCCGAGCGGCGAGCGCATATTGTGGCAGAGCGCGCCCGACTTCGGCGCCTTCGCGCGCCGTGCATTGCACACGCGCAAGGTCGCAATCTATTTCGGCGCTCTTATCGTGTTCAGCACGGTGTTGGCGCTTCGGGACGGCGCATCTTTCGAGGCCGCCCTCACAGCGGCGCTTTGGCCGCTTGCGCTCGCCGTTCCGACCTTGGCGTTGCTCTATGGCTTGGCCTACGCGATGGTCCGTTCGACCGTGTACACGATCACGACCAAACGGGTCGTGATGCGTTTCGGCGTTGCGATCGACAAGGCGTTCAACATTCCTTTTACGGTGATCGATAGCGCGGCGCTCAAAGTGTTTCCGGACGGATCGGGCAACGTGTCCCTTCATGTCAGCAAGGGTCGCGACCGCATCTCCTACATCCACCTTTGGCCGCATGTGCGCCCCTGGCGTTTCACGCGCTCGGAGCCGATGTTGCGCGCGATTCCGGAGGCCGCGCGGGTGGGCGCCATGCTCGCCGAAGCCTTGCGCGGCGAAGAGCCTGCTTCAATGACGGCCGCACCGGAACAAAGAGAGGCGAGCGCCGCCGCCGTTTTTGGCGCAAACTCGCCAGCCGCGGCGACATAAGGGTTGTGATCGCCCCAGAATGACACCACCACCCATGATCCAGTCGGAGTAGTGAACATGAGCGATCCTTTCGCAGAACGTCCAATACCGCGCGCGGCGCTGCTTGGCGCAGCCGCCTTGGTCACGGGCGCCATTCTGTTCGCAGCGGCTGGCCGCTTTGTGGAGATTTGAACGCTTCGGAATGAGCCCGAAGCGACCGTGGTGACGTCTCTTGACGTGCGTTTCGCGGATGGCGCGGACGGGTCGGTGCTCGCGATTGATCCAGCGACGGACACGTTGATTCACGTTTTTGAGCCGGGCGGCGGCGACGGTTTTGTTCGCGGGGTTCTGCGCGGTCTTTTCCGGACCCGCATGCTTCACGAAGTTGGTGTTGACGCAGCGTTTCGTCTCGAAAAGCGAGCGAACGGGCATTTGGCGTTGATTGACCCGACGACGGATCAGGAGATCAATTTGGGCGCTTTCGGACCGGACAATGCGCGAGCCTTTGCGCAACTCTTGGTCCCGGAGGGCGGCGAAAGTCGCGAATGACGACGTGTTCAATGTGAGCGTGAGGTGAGCGTAATGAGCAAACGAAAGTTTCAGGTGCCCTGTCGGGTGGACGTGCAAAACACATGGGAGAGTTTGCACGCCCATGTGGAGCTGCCGCCGGACGTGGAGATCGGGCCAGGCGACAAAGTGCGGGTCCACGGCGATCCGATCTTCGCGCCGCTTGGCGAGAGCCTGGTCCTCGAGCGCGAAGCGACCGTGATCCGCGCCAATTGGCTTCAGCGGATGTGGACCAAGTTCACCGCCCATTTTGAAGTCGACGAACTCTACGAAGTGAGTTTCACCCCCACCCCGCGGAGGGCCCTATGACCGATGTCGCGCAAGACGCCAACGTCGCGCCGAACACCACCAGCATGGCGCGGGAAGACACGATTCTCTCGCCGCGCTTCTACACCACCGATTTCAAGAAGATGGACCGTTTGAACGTCGATCCCGTTCGCGCCGAATGGGACGAGTTGATCGCCGAAATGCAAAGCGATCCCAATCAGGGCCACTTCAAACGCACGGATGAGTTCGACAACATTTTGGAGAACCTGCCCAAGGACCTCCAAAAGGAGTTCATCGACTTTCTGGTAAGCTCGCTGACCGCTGAGTTCTCCGGTTGCGTGCTCTATTCGGAGATCGTGAAACGCGTGAAAAATCCGGACATCAAAGAGCTTTTCCGCTTGATGAGCCGGGACGAAGCGCGCCACGCCGGCTTCATCAACAACGTGCTGAAAGACTTCGGCATGGGCGTGGATATGAGCTTCTTGACGAAGACGAAGAACTACACCTTCTTCAAGCCGAAGTTCATTTTCTATGCGGTCTATCTCTCAGAGAAGATCGGCTACGCACGTTACATCACGATCTTTCGTCACTTGCAGGCGCATCCC
>CAYPOX010000154.1:0-5501 GCA_964412525.1 uncultured Caulobacterales bacterium | reverse complement strand
GCCGCAGCCGGTGCCGGCCGGGGGGCCGCCGGCCTCGACGCACATCACGCCGTTGAAGCCTTCGAAAACGAAATCTTCCGGCCGCAACTCTTCGGAGTGAAAGTCGACGGTTTCGAGCACGTCGATCACCGTCGGCATCAATTTTTTCGTCAGCGTGAAGGTCGAATCGTGCTTCGGATCGCAGCCGATCTGCAGCACCCGTTTTCCGAGCTTCGAAAACGCGACCGACAGATTGGACGAGGTCGTACTCTTGCCGATCCCGCCTTTGCCGTAGACGGCGAAGACCTTCGCGCCGTCGATTTGATCACGAGGATCGAGCTTCACTTGAACGCTGCCTTCGCCGTCGGCGCGGCGGGGCAGGGTTTGCGGCAAGTCGAGCGGCGTCATGTCGTCCTCCTTGACGGGCGGGTGGTCGTGCTCATGCGGTCGCCACCTCCGGGGTCACGCCTTCGAGACGATCCTCAAGCTCCTCGCCAGCACGGCGAAGGGCGTCGAGAGTGGCGTCGTCAGGCTGCCAATAGTTGCGTTCGTGGGCCTCCAAGAGGCGGTTCGCCAAGCGCATGGAGGCTTTCGGATTGAGATCCGCCAGACGCGCCCGCATGGCGTCGTCCAGCACATAGGTCTGGGTGATTTGCTGATAGACCCAGCCCGAGACCTGGCCTGTCGTCGCCGACCAGCCGAGGGTGTTCGTCACTTGGGCTTCAATCTGACGGACGCCCTCATAGCCGTGCTTCAGCATGCCTTCATACCAACGCGGATTGAGGGTGCGGGTCCGGCTTTCAAGCGCGACCTGTTCGGACAGCGTGCGCACTTTGCCGTCGCCCTGGGTCTGGTCGCCAATGTAAACGGGAGCCTCTTCGCCCTTGACGCGCTTCACCGCCCGGCTGATGCCGCCCAGCGTATCGACGTAATGGTCGATCGTCGTGACGCCGAGATCCACGGAGTCCAGGTTTTGATAGGCCAGATCCACATGGGCCAGGACGCCGTCCAAAAGCGCCGCCTGCGGCGTCGGGGCGCCGTCGCGGCCATAGGCGAAGCATTTCCGCTTGGAATAGGCGTCGGCGAGTTCGTCCTCATCGGACCACGCGCCGCTGTCGATCAACAGATTGACGTTCGCGCCATAGGCCCCATCGGCGTTCGAGAAGACCCGCAGGGCCGCCGTCTCCATGTCGCAGCCATGCTGCGCTTGAAAGGCGAGGGCGTGCTTGCGGACGAAATTGCGCTCTTCCGGCTCTTCCGCAGTCGCCGCCAAATAGGCGGCCTCGGCGAGCATGCGCGTCTGAAGCGGCAGAAGATCCCGGAAAATGCCGGACAAGGTCACCACGACATCGACTCGCGGCCGGCCCAACTCTTCAAGAGGAATGAGCGTCGCGCCGACGATCTTGCCGTAGCTGTCCACGCGCGGCCGGGCGCCGATCAGGGCCAGAACTTGGCCGATCGGGCCGCCTTCGGTTTTCAGATTGTCCGTACCCCACAAGACGATGGCGATCGACTGCGGGAAGTCGGCGCCGTCGGCCATGTGCCGCGTAAGGATCTTCTCCGCCTGGGCCGCACCATCCTTTACGGCGAACGTGCTGGGAATGCGGAACGGATCGAAGCCGTGCAGATTGCGGCCGGTCGGCAGAATTTCCGGAGCGCGCAGGAGATCGCCCGCGGGCGCCGGACGGATGTAGCGACCGTCCAAGGCGCGCAGGACCGCCTCAATCTCCTCATTCACGGCGAGCTTGGCGTCGACCGCTTGGAGCGCGGTCATAAGCGCGCGATTGTCGTCATTGCGCGCCATGCCGCCCGCCGCCAGCGCCGCGGCGAGCGAGGCGCCGGCGATAAGCGCTTCAACGCTTGCCACGGGCGGGTGCGCGCCGTGCCCGGCCTCCGCCACCGCCGTCAGCAATTCCACGCGCTCGGCGTCCGTCGGGGCGGATCCCGCCACATGCAGACCTTCTGGAATGAGGGTCGCCTCCAACTCGCGCAGGGCGTCCTGCAGATCGGCGATCATGGCGTCGACGTCGGTCCACGCCGCGTCCGCATCGACCAAATCAAGTGCGCGCGCCTGATCTTCGATCAGCGCCGCGAGATCGGCGCGCTCGCCCGCATTCTCCGGCGGCGCCGCGCGCCAACGCTCCACCGAGGCCTTGAGGTCGACAAGGCCGCGATAGAGACCGGCATGGGCCACCGGCGGCGTCAGATAGCTCACCAGGGTCGCGCCGATCCGTCGTTTGGCGATCGCACCTTCCGAAGGATTGTTGGCGGCGTAGAGATAAACGTTGGGCAGATCCCCGATCAGGCGGTCGGGCCAACACTTGTCCGAAAGGCCCACCTGCTTGCCCGGCATGAACTCCAACGCGCCGTGGGTTCCAAAATGCAGCACGGCGTGGGCGCCGAAATCCTCGCGCAGATAGCGGTAGAAGGCGGAGAAGGCGTGTGTGGGCGCGAAGCCCTTTTCGAAGAGCAGCCGCATCGGGTCGCCCTCATAACCAAAGGCCGGCTGCACCCCGACAAACACGTTGCCGAACGTCTCCCCGAACACCAGGATCGAACGTCCGTCCGATTGCTGTCGTCCGGGCGCCGGGCCCCACTGGGCCTCGATCTCCTCAAGATGGGGTTCCCGACGCACGTGATCGTCGGTTGCGATGCGCGCCGCCACATTGGCGTCGGCGCCGAAGCGATCGGCGTTGCCTTGCAAGATGCGGTCCCGCAGCGCGTCGACGCTGGGCGGAACGTCCACGCGATAGCCGTCCGCCTTCAGGCCGATCAGCATGCGATGGAGCGATTCATAGACGGAGAGATAGGCGGCCGTGCCCACCGCGCCGGAATTGGGCGGGAAATTGAAAAGGACAATGCCGACTTTCCGATCCTCGACCGGCGTGGTGCGCAGGGCGACCAATTTGGCCGCGCGCGCGGCCAACGCCTCCGCCCGCGCCGGGCAAGAATGCATCCGGCGCGCCGAGTCGTTGGCGGGAAAGGTGCAATGGCGTTCGCAGCCGTCGCAGCTTTCGCCGGACGCGTCGGAGCGACCGCCGAAAATGATTGGGTTGGTGGCTCCATCCAACTCCGGAATCGCCACCATGATGGTGGATTCGATCGGCAGCAGGCCGCGCTCCGAACCGCCCCATTTTTGCAGCGTTTGAAGCTCCAAGGGATGGGCGGCGAGATAGGGACGGTCGAGCCGCGCCAGCATGTCTTCGGCGGCTTTGGAATCGTTGTAGGCGGGCCCCCCGACCAAGGAGAAGCCGGTCAAGGACACCACCGCGTCCACCGTCGCTAGGCCGTCCTGCAGAAAAAAGGCTTCGACCGCGTCGCGCGCGTCGAGGCCGCTGGCGAAGGCCGGCACGACCTGCAGGCCGCGGGCCTCCAGCGCCCGGATGACGCCGTCATAATGGGCCGTATCGCCCGCCAAAATGTAGGAGCGCAGGACCAACAAACCGACTGTGCCGGCGGCGTTCGCCCGGATGGGAAGGGCGTCCAGCGAGTCCGTCACTGCGCCCTTGACGTCCGGATGATAGAGCCCGGTTTCGGGATACTCCTTCGGGGCTTGCACCTGAACCTGACCGCGCAACGCGGCGCGCGGGCCGCTCGCGTAACGGTCGATCAGCATGCGCACCATGTTGACGACGTTCGGCTCGGAGCCCGCGATCCAGTACTGCATCGCCAGAAAATAGGCGCGCAGATCCTGCGCCGCTCCGGGGATGAATCGAAGGATCTTCGGCAGACGACGCAGCATCTTCATCTGGCCCGCCCCAGACGAAGCGCCGGCTTTGCTTTTTGCGCCGCGCAGACGCTTCAGCATGGCGAGGGGGCCTTTGTCGGCGCCGTCCATGGTGAAGGGGCCGAGCTTGGTCAAGCGGATGATCTCGCCGGCGGACATGAGGCCAAGCATGGCGTCGCATGACTCGCGCCGCGCTTCGAGCGCCGGCCGCACGGCTTCGATGTGTTCTTCGAGAAAGAGCATGGACGCGACGATCACGTCGCCCGCAGCGATGTCGGCCTTGCAGCGCGCCAGGGCGTCAGGGTCGTCCGCCCATTCGTTCGCCGCGTGGAGCGACAGCCGCAGCCCCGGATAGTCGCGCTTAAGAACGCCGACCGCACGCTCCGTCGCGCCCGCCAGATGACTGTCCAGCGTGACGATGACGAAGCGGATGGGCGTATCGTCAGCGGGCGTAGTGGGCTTTCGCGTCATACATCGTCTCTAGGGTGATTTCGGGCAAGCCGCGCTCGCGCGCGAAGGTTTCCGTGTTGCGGCGCACCTTGCCGCGCACGAAGAACGGAATTTTCTTGAGCTCCTTTTCGGCCTCGCCGGTCCAATCCAGCGCGTCGGCCGCATCGTTCGGCGCCGCGGGGTCGTCGCCGCGGCTAGGGTTCGGGCTGTGCGCCGCGTGATGGGACGGCCCGGCGTCGTCGTGGAACTCAAAGTCGTCGCGGAACATGTTGAGGAGATGCTCCTCCAGCCCCATGACGAGCGGATGGATCAGCGTGTCGAACAGCACGTTGGCGCCTTCGAAACCCATCACCGGGGATCGGCGCGCCGGAAAGTCCTGGACATGGACCGGCGCGGAGATCACCGCGCAGGGGATGCCCAAGCGCTTCGCGATGTGCCGCTCCATCTGGGTGCCCAGCACCATTTCCGGCGCCAGTTCGGCGATTGCGCGCTCGACTTCGAGATAATCGTCGGTGATCAACGGCTCGACGCCGAGATCTGTCGCGGCTTGGCGCACGTCCCGGGCGAATTCCCGATTGTAAGCGCCGAGGCCGACGACCTCGAAGCCCATCTCTTCTTTGGCGACCCGCGCAATGGCGATGGCGTGAGTGGCGTCGCCGAAAATGAAGACGCGTTTCCCGGTCAGATAGTTGGAGTCGACGGAACGGGACCACCAGGGCAAGCGCAGATTGGCGTCGTTCAGGATGTCGTCCGCGTTCAGATCCGCGATCGCCGCGACTTCGCGGACGAAATCCCGCGTGGCGTTGACGCCGATCGGGATGACCGTCGTGCGCGGCTGGCCGAACGTTTTCTCCAGCCAACGGGCGGCGGTGTCCGCGATCTCCGGATAAAGCACGACGTTGAAGTCGGCCGCGCCGAGACGGGCGAGGTCCGCGGGGCTTGCGCCCATGGGGCCCACCACGTTCACGACCACGCCCATGCGCTCCAAGAGCCCGCGGATCTCTTCGCTGTCGTCGCGATGGCGGAAACCGAGGGCGGTGGTGCCAAGGATGTTGCACACGGGCGCGCGGCCTTCCCGCGGCTCGCGCTCCGCCGGCTGCGCCAGGGCGCGCACGAGTTGGTAGAACGTCTCTGCGGCGCCCCAATTCTCCTTCTTGGAGTAGGAGGGCAATTCGAGCGGGACGACGGGGACCGGAATGTCCATGGTTTTCGCAAGGCCGCCCGGATCGTCTTGGATCAGCTCCGCCGTGCAGGACGCGCCGACCAGCACGGCCTTCGGCTGGAACCGCGCATAGGCGTCGTGGCAAGCGGTTTTGAACAGTTCGGCCGTGTCGCCGCCGAGATC
>CAYPOX010000153.1:0-5504 GCA_964412525.1 uncultured Caulobacterales bacterium | reverse complement strand
GAAACTTGGACGCCGGGAGAAGCGGGCGCCCAAGCGAGATTGCAGGCGTTCTTGGAGCGCGCGGCGCCGCAAAGCGGCGCGCAGAGGGACCGTCAGGACCAGGACGGCACCTCCCGGCTTTCCCCGCACTTGCATTGGGGCGAGCTTTGCCCCCATGCAGCTTGGCGGGCTGTGGCGGAACAGCGCGCTTCCGGGGACTTGTCGGACGCGCACGCCGAGGCTTTTCTCCGAGAGTTGGGTTGGCGGGAGTTTTCCTTGCATCTTTTGCATCATTTTCCGGATCTGCCGGACGCCACATGGCGCGCGGAATTCGACGAATTTTCTTGGCGGGACGATCCGGACCTTGTCGAAGCTTGGAGACGCGGGCGCACGGGATATCCGATCGTCGACGCCGGAATGCGCCAGCTTTGGCGGATCGGCTGGATGCACAATCGGGTGCGTATGATCACCGCCTCGTTCCTCACCAAGCACTTGCTCCAGCACTGGCGTGTCGGGGCCGCCTGGTTCTGGGACACGCTGGTGGACGCGGACCTGGCGAGCAACTCGGCGAGTTGGCAGTGGGTGGCCGGCTGCGGAGCCGACGCCGCACCCTATTTCCGTATCTTCAATCCGACCGCCCAAGGCGAAAAATTTGATCCGGACGGCGACTATGTTCGGCGTTGGGCGCCGGAATTGGCGGACATGCCGGCGAAGCACATCCATGCGCCTTGGGCCGCCCCCGATCACGTCTTGCATGACGCCGGCGTGGTGTTGGGCGACACCTATCCGCACCCCATCGTCGATCACAAAGATGCGCGTCAGCGCGCGCTCTCCGCTTATCAGGACATGAAAGCCGCCGCATGACGCCATCCAGGGTCGCCGTCATCGGGTCCGGAGCCGCCGGGCTCGTCGCCGCATGGGCGCTGCGCGAGCACGCCCAAGTCACGCTGTTTGAACGGGACGGTCGTTTCGGCGGGCACGCGTGCACCCGATCGATTGATCATGACGGAACGGAGATCGACGTCGACGTCGGCTTCATCGTCTACAACAATTTTACCTATCCGAACTTCAAACGGCTTCTGCACACGCTCGATCTGGAGACGCAAGGCGCGCCCATGTCCTTCGGCGTGAGCCGTCCGGACGGTTTCGAATGGTCGAGCACCAACCCCTTGGCGCGGCCGCAGAACGCGATTTCGCCGCGGTTTCTCGGGATGGCGCGCGACGTGATCCGTTTCAAAAGACTGGCGCGGCGTGATGCGGATGCGGGCTTGGATCCGGAACTGACGATCGCGGCATGGATGGAGAAGAACGGGTTCGGTCCAGGTTTCCGTAACGACTACTTGAGACCCATGGCCGCCGCGATTTGGTCGACGAAGGTGGCCGACGTGGGCGCTTTTCCCGCCGCCGCGTTTCTTCGCTTCTACGTCAATCACCGTTTGACCGACATGGTGCGACCGATTTGGCGGACGGTGAAAGGCGGCTCGCGCCGTTACGTCTCAGAGATCATCCGGACGCTGGGACCGGCGGCCTGCGTCGGGCGCGGGGCGCGGTCGGCGGAACGCATCGACGGCGTGTGGCGGATCACGGACGATCACGGCGAGGACGCCGCGTTCGACCAGATCGTTTTCGCGTGCCATCCGGATCAGGCGTTGGACATTCTGAAGGAGCCGGGCGCCGTTCGGGGCGGTCTGCTCCGCAAAATGCGGTACTCGCCCAACACCGTTTATCTTCACCGGGACGAGAGCCTCATGCCCAGGCGTCGCGCCGCTTGGGCGTGCTGGAACCTGCTGGATGACGGCGGCGACGGACTTTCCGTCACCTATTGGATGAATCTGTTACAGAAATTGCCTCGAAGTCACCCGGTCTTCGTGTCGTTGAATCCGCCCTCACCGCCGGCGGATGCGCTCACCTTCGAAACGTTCCGCTTTGATCATCCGCTGTTCGATACGGACGCGCTCCAAGCGCAACGCGCGATCGGAGCCGTGCAAGGCGCAGACGGTCTGTGGTTTGCGGGCGCCTATCTGGGTTACGGCTTTCATGAGGACGCCGTCGCCTCCGGATTGTGGGCCGCCGAACGTTTGGGCGCCCGCATGCCTTGGCGGCCGGAATATGGCCGTCTTGGTTTCGTTGACGGGGCTGCAAGTGGCGCGCCCGTCGATCAGCCGGGGCTCGTCGCCGCATGACCGCCGCACCGATCGCCCTTTATCTCGGCCGAACGCATCACATTCGGCGCCAGCCGCGTCGGCACCATTTCAACTATCGACTGGCGTCGGTGCTCCTCGACGTGGACCGCTTGGCCGACATCGCCAAGGCCTCCAACCTTTTCCGCATCAATCGGCCCGGACTTGTCAGCTTTTTCGAGAAGGATCATGGGGACCGGACGGGCGCACCCCTGCGCCCTTGGGTCGAAAAGGCGCTCGCACGCATCGGCGTCAAAAGCGAAGGGCGCATCGAACTTCTCACTCTGCCCCGCGTCTTCAACTATGTATTCAATCCCATCTCGCTGTTTATCTGCCGCGATGCGTACGATCAGCCGTCCGCCGTCGTTTATGAGGTGAACAACACATTTGGCGAAACCCACGCCTACGCCGCCGCCTTGGGCGACGGCGCGCGTCACCGCCATGACGCGGAGAAACGGTTTCACGTTTCACCCTTTTTTGACGCGGACGGCCGATACGATTTCAAGCTCCGCGCGCCGGACGCGCGTTTCGGACTGGATATCAATTACGACAAGAACGGCGAGACCTTGTTTTACGCCACATGGCGCGCCGCCCGGCAGGCGTTTTCCGATGCGACGCTCGCGCGCAGTTTGATCACGCACCCTTGGGTCACAGGCAAGACGATCGGCGCGATCCATTGGGAAGCGTTGCGACTCGTCGCCAAAGGCGCAAAGTATCGCGGCAAACCCTCGCCGCCGCGCCATGCGTTCACCGAAGCGCGCGCGGCGCGGATACAAGACTGACGATCGCACGCATTATGAACGCCTTCACAACCATCAACGATCCTTACGCTGATTTTCCGCCCGCCGATTTGGCGAGGATTGACGCCCTTCGAGCCCCTGCAGCGTTCAAATTGGCGTGCCGGATGGCGCTGAACCTTCGACGCGGCCGCTTGGCCGTGTCGACCCCGGCGGGGGATCGCCTTCTGTTTCAAGGCGTCGAAGACGGCCCTGAGGGGCATGCGCGGCTCATAAGGTGGCGCGCGGCCCGACGCATGATGCTCGGCGGCAATAACGGCGCCGCCCAGAGCTTCATTGACGGAGACTGGGACAGTCCGGACCTGACAGGCGTTCTGTCTGTTTTTGCGTCGAATGTCGACGACGTTGAACGTTTTTTCAATGGGACGTTTTTGCGTCGGCAGTTAAGCCGTCTTTTGCACCTACTCAATCGCAACACGAAGAAAGGCGCGCGGCGTAATATTTTGTCGCACTATGATCTCGGCAACGCCTTTTATGCGCGTTGGCTGGATCCGACCATGACCTACTCCTCCGCCCGGTTCGTCGATCCGCCGCGCGAAGAGCTGAAAGACGCCCAAATCGCCAAGTACGCGGCGCTCGCCGACCAAATCGGGCTGTCGGAAGGCGATCACGTTTTGGAGATTGGATGCGGCTGGGGCGGTTTCGCCGAATACGCCGCAGGCGTTCGCGGCGCGAGCGTCACCGGCGTGACGCTGAGCGATGCGCAGTTGGAGTACGCCCGCGAGCGGATTGCACGCGCGGGTCTCTCAGATCGCGTCGATCTGCGTCTCCAAGACTATCGAGACGTCGAAGGCCAATTCGACAAGATCGCGTCCATCGAGATGTTCGAAGCGGTGGGCCGGGAGTACTGGCCGCAGTTTTTCGGAAAGGTGCGCGCATGTCTTCGCAGCGGAGGACAGGCCGGGCTGCAGATCATCACGATCTGCGATGACCGGTTCGACGCCTATTGCCGCCAAGCGGACTTCATCCAGCGCTATGTCTTTCCCGGCGGCATGCTGCCCAGCCCGTCCGCCCTCGCCGACGAATTCGACCGAGCCGGTCTCGCGGTGCGATCCGCGGTCACCTTCGGTTCGGACTACGCCGAAACGCTTCAACGGTGGCGCATCCGATTCCTCGACGCCTGGGATGAAATTCGCCATTTGGGGTTCGACGATCGCTTCCGTCGCCTTTGGCGCTTTTATCTGAGTTATTGCGAAGCCGGCTTCCGGACCTCCGCCACCAATGTGGCGCAATACGCTCTGGTGCGGGATTAGGGACCGACCTTGTCCCAGGGGCGCGCCGACCAGCCGGTCGCCCGCCGGATCAAGGGCAGCCGCCAGGCGCGCGGCAGAGCGTAGATCGCCTTCAAGGCGCCGGTGAAGCGCTTCGGAAAATGCACCTCGAATGCATTTGACCGCAGTCCGCGTTCGATCCGTTCCGCCGCTTCCTGCGCGCTGATCATGAAGGGTTTGGGAAAGTCGTTATCATCCTGGGCCGGCGTTTCGACAAAGCCAGGGCAGATCACCTGAACGCACACGCCGTGGCGTTTCAATTCGATCTGCAGGCACTCCGCCATGTTGATGAGCCCCGCTTTCGTCGCGCCATAGGCGCTGGATGTGGGCATGCCGCCATAGCCGGTCGCCGAAGAAACAAGGGCCAGGCGCCCCTTCCGGGCGGCGACCATGGCGGGAATGAGCGCCTCCAACCATCGACCGGTCCCGACCAGATTGACCGCGCAACTCTTTTCGAGCCGCTCGGCGTCAAATCGGGGCGCGTCGACGGGAAGATAGACCCCTGCGTTGAGAACCGCGAGCGCGACGAAGCCGCTCTCTCGCCGCAACGTTCCGGCGGCGTCTCGGACATCGCTTGGGCAGGTGGCGTCGCCGGGCAACGGGATGACGCGGCCCGAGCCGCCGGCCTTTTCCGCTTGATCCGCCAGATCCTGAAGCGCATCCGCGCGGCGCGCGAACGCGCCGACTGTCCAGCCGGCGCGCACGAGGCGCAGCGTCAACTCCGCGCCGATCCCAGAGCTTGCGCCAGTCACCAAGGCGCAGCCGTCTTGCGGGGAAAGGTTTTGGGTCATGCGGCGGTCTTTCGTTCGTCCAAACCGTCAAGAAACGCGGCCGCGCTTTGGCGGATCGCCGCGCGACGCTCGGGGCTCATTTTTCCAAGGGTCGCATAGACCTGGTTCAAGCGGCCAAGGCCCTTCAGGGATGACTCATGTCGCTCAAGAAAGTTCCAGTACAAGTAGTTGAAGGGACAAGCATTTTCGCCCGTCTTCTCCTTCACGTCATAGCGGCATGTCCGGCAGTAGTTCCCCATCTTGTTGATGTAGGCCCCGCCAGAGACATAGGGCTTAGTCGCGAGATACCCGCCATCCGCGAATTGCGACATGCCATGGGTGTTGGGCAGCTGCACCCATTCAAAGGCGTCCGCGTAAACGCCCAGATACCACGCATTGACGTCTCTTGGGGCCACGCCCGACAACAACGCGAAATTTCCAGTGATCATCAGCCTTTGGATGTGGTGGGCTTAGGCATTGTCTCGCGTGTTGCGCACCGCCTCCGCG
>CAYPOX010000152.1:0-5664 GCA_964412525.1 uncultured Caulobacterales bacterium | reverse complement strand
TGTCGCGTCCAGTTTGCTCGTCGCGATAATACTCGCCGCCATAGGTGAAGGTGACGGCGGCGGCGTTCCCAAAAGCGAAGCGGGATCGGTTGTCCGCCGTGATTCCGAAGGTCTGCACCTCACGATCGGTGGTGCGCGGGCTGTCGACCGTATCCTCCTCCACCGAATTGTCGCTGAAATAGGCGACCGCGTTCAGATTGATCAGGTCGGATGCCGGGTTCCAGGTCAGGCCGCCTTGGACCGTTTGGTTGAGCGAATCCCGGAACACCAATTCGTTGCCCGGTCCGGCAAGATTGGCGCCCTGGGGATTTTGCGGATCAGTGGCGTCCAATTCGTAACGGATGAAGGAGCCGAACAGCTCCAAGCCATCCGTCGGCCGCAAAGTGATCTTGGCGAGGGAGGAGACGATCTCATCCTCCGCCGGCAAGCTTAGATCATTGCCGAGTTCGATGTCCCCGGATTCCCGATAGGTCAGATGCCCCACCAAATCGATCAAGCCGCCCTCGGACCGCCATACGCCCGTCGCGCCAGCGCGGAATTCTTCATTCACCGATTGGTAGCCGGCGTTGAGCCGCACGCCGAGCGATTCGCCCTCGGCCAGCACATCCTCCGCCGTGATGGTGCGGGTGGCGATCACGCCGCCAAGCGCTCCGGAACCGTAAAGCGCCGAGGTGGGACCGCGCACCACCTCCACCGCCTTCACCAATTCCGGATCGACAAAGAACCGACCGTCATGGCCTGAGAGAAAGCTCTGTCGCGCCCCATCAAGGAAGATCAACGTGCCTGCCCCGCCAATGCCGCGAATGGTCGGCGCGTCGCCAGACCGTCGCGGGCCGCTGTCGAACGTGGCCCCGGGGATGGCTTGGAACGCATCCTGCAAGGTGGACAGGTTGAAATCGAGCAGCTCGTCGCGGTCGATCACCGTCACTTGCCCTGGATAATCGAAGGCGGGGATCGGGCTGCGCGTGGCGTAGACCGTGATGGTCTCCATATCGAGCGCCGCGATTTGAACGCCTTGCGGCTCGGTCTCTTGCGCCGCCGCCGCCGTGCTAAGCGCCAAAAGGCTGACGCCGCACGCCCATACTGATCGTTTCATGTCCATCTTCTCCCATCCTGCGCGCATCCGATTGGTTGCGAATGCATCTGCGACACATTGTCATTTTCACGCCGCAAGGCCGGCTGCGACGTTTCCCCTCAACAAACCAACTTGAAAACGACTTGCATTTTCAGTCGGTGGGTTGTCATAGTCCGGACATGCGCGTCAAGAGCTATTGCGACGCATTCTAATTCGCAGACAGAGGGGACTTGCCCATGACCAGATTGCTCATCACCGCCGGAACCGCGCTTTTCGCGGCGGCCTGCGCGGGATCGACGCAGCCGTCATCCGACGCCGCATCGGCCGAACAATTTGAGCGAGACCGCACGGCTATCCTGGCCATGGCGGGCGACTACGAGGTGACTTTTCACTTCGAAGAAACGGTCCCGCTGGCCGCCGGCTATGAACTGAAGGATCCGAAAGACACCGGCGCCACCGAAATCGTCCGCGTGATCGAGGATTCCGGCGACCTCATCCGTCTCCAGCACATTCTGGTCGCACAAACGGATGACGGGCCCATGGTGATCAAGCACTGGCGGCAAGATTGGGCGTTCGAACCGACGACGAAGCTTGATTATCGCGACTTCAACCGTTGGGTTTCGGTCGAGGTGCCGAAATCTGAAGCGCGGGGCGCGTGGCTCCAAAGCGTTTACCAAGTGGACGACAGCCCGCGCTATTTCGGCGTCGGCAAATGGGTCCATGACGGCGGCGCCTCCACTTGGGAAAGCGCGCCGACTTGGCGGCCCCTGCCCCGCCGGGAACGCACCACGCGGGACGATTATCACGTGTTGGTCAGCGTCAACCGCCACACCATCACGCCCTGGGGTTGGAGCCACGAACAGGACAGCGAAAAACTGGTCCTGGGCGACGACGCCAACACGGTTCTCGTCCGCGAAATCGGCGTGAACACCTACGCCAAGTCGGACTCCTTCGATCCGGCGCCTGCGGAAGCCTATTGGAACAACACGCAGAAGTTCTGGTCAGAAGTGCGCGCCTATTGGGACGGCTTGGAGGCCGCTGGCGCGACCGTGCGGATCGACGATCCCCAAGCTCTGTTCCAAGAGCTGCTGACGGTCGCCGGTCAGGTCGACAAGGGCGACCGTTCATCGGACGACGCGGAAAGCTGGGCCATGGGCACTTTGGAGCGCTTGGTCGAGGCTGAAGCGGACCAATACGCGGCGAAGTGAACCAGAATGAGGCCCGCCCGGCGGCGTCGGGCGGGCATTCTGCGGAGTGAGAGCACGCCATGGCCGACGCCACCAGCATGATGAAGGATCAATCCCGCAGCTTCGGTTGGATCTCGATCGGCCTGCATTGGACCGCAGCGATCCTCGTGCTGGTCATGTTTGTGATCGGCAAACAGTTTTCGGGCCTGCCGCGGGGCGACGAGCTCACCAATCTTCGCAACCTCCACATTTCGATCGGCTATTTGGCGATTTTGGTCGTGGCGACGCGGATTGCTTGGCGTTTGAGAAACGGCTTTCCCAAGCATCAGCCCTCGGTGGCGCGTTGGGAGACGATCGCCGCGCGCGTGACTCAGATCGGGATTCTTGCTGGAACGGCGATCATGATCGTGAGCGGGCCCCTCATCATGTGGACGGTTGATCGACCGATCGAGTTTTTCGGCATGTTCGGGATTCCAAGCCTGACCGGCCGCAACATTCCGCTGCACAATGCTTTGGAGTTGGTGCACGCCTCGACCGCCAACATCATCATCGGCCTTGTGGCCCTGCACATCGCCGGCGCATTAAAACACCTCATCGCCGACGATGACGGCATGGAGACCGCCGGCGCCATGTTTCGCCCGAACCCGAAGGCGAACGAGCCGGCGGAGTAAGTTTCGATGAGACGTCATGGCGCGGCGCTTTTGACGGCGATCGCTCTCGCTTCGCCGTGTCAGGCGTCGGAGCCGCTGCAGGGCTACTTCATCGCCCAGGAGGCGTGCGCCGCGTATCAGTCCATGAATCGACGCACCAACCCCGGAACGATCCGAACGGAGGCGTCCGTCGCCTACGCCATGACCGCGATCAACAAGCCGGGCGGCGATTATTTTCAGATCCGCGTGCCCGGCGCGCCGGTCACGGAAGAGCGGTGGGTGCGGGCGTCCTGCGGCGTCCATGCGGTTGAGCCGGCGGCGCCCAAAGACCCCATGTCCGGCGATGCGGCGCGACCGCTTCCGACCGCGGAGTCCCAAGACCATGTGCTCGCCCTCAATTGGCAGCCGGCCTTCTGCGAAACCCGTGCGGGTCGGGGCAAGGTCGAATGCGACCGCCTCCATCGCGGCGATCTGCCGGAGGCGCTTCGCGGATTGTCTATCCATGGGCTATGGCCTCAGCCGCGCGGCAACGACTATTGCGGCGTGCCGTCCGATCTTGTGGCGCTGTCGCGCGCGCGCCGCTGGTCGGACCTGCCGGAGCCTGAGCTCGACGAGAACACACGCGCGGCGTTGACCGCCGCCATGCCCGGCGCAGCGAGTTTTCTTCATCGCCATGAGTGGATCAAACATGGCGTCTGCCATGGCGGCGCCGGCGGCGCGGACGAGTATTTCGACGACACCCTCCTCGTCGTTGACGCGATCAACGACTCCGCGGTCGCGGCCTTCATGGAAGATCGGATGGGCCGCACCGTGGCCACGGCCTCCATTCGCAAGCTGTTTGACGACGCCTTTGGCGCGGGCGCCGGCGACAAAGTGGCGTTCAAATGCGTGCAGGATGGCGCGCGAATCCTAATCCAGGAGCTTCGGATCAATTTACGTGGCCGCATCGCGCCCGACATGACGATCACCGATCTTTTCATGGCGGCGCCCGACGCGCGGATCGGCTGTGATCGCGGCGTGATCGATCCGAACGGGCTGCAATAGGGCCCTCTTGCAGGATGAACGGCGCCGCAGGTGCGAAGTTTGATCTCGCAGGCGCCGCAAGCTACGCTTTCCATCGAAATGAGATTGGGGGCGGCTATGGGCGCGGAAGCGGCTTATGCGCTGAACACCTTGTTCCTTTTGTTCTCCGGCGCGCTGGTGATGCTGATGGCGCTCGGCTTCGCCATGCTGGAAGCCGGCATGGTGCGCGCGAAATCGGTGGCGACCATCCTGGTCAAGAATATCGGGCTTTACGCCGTCGCCGGCCTGATGTTCTGGCTCGTCGGCTACAACCTCATGTATCGCGGCGTCGGCGACATCGGCATGGGCTGGTTCGGCGTGCCGGGCCCTTGGAAGCCAGACGAGTCCGCGGCGCTCGCAGGCGATTTTTCGGCCGGCTACTCCTCCGCCGCTTTCTGGTTTTTCCAGATGGTGTTCGTGGCCACCACGGCCTCAATCTGCTCCGGCGCCCTGGCCGAGCGCATCAAGATCGGCCCTTTCTTCGTGTTCACGGCGCTGCTCACAGGCGTGCTGTACCCGATCACCGGCGCCTGGGTCTGGGGCGGGGGTTGGCTCGCGGAACTAGGTTTCAAGGATTTCGCCGGCTCCACCCTGGTTCACGCCGTGGGGGGCTGGGCGGCGTTGACCGGGGCGATCTTGCTCGGCTCCCGCCGCGGGCGGTTCGACGATGCGGGCGGCTCCCACCCAATCCCGGGCGCCTCCCTCGCCCAGGCGACGCTTGGCACCTTCATCCTTTGGTTTGGCTGGTTCGGTTTTAACGGCGGCTCCCAGCTCGCCATCGCATCCGCGGCGGACGCCATGGCCGTGGCGGAGATTTTCGTCACCACCAATCTCTCCGCGGCCGGAGGGGCCGTGGCGGTGGGCATCGTCTATCGCCTGCTCACCTCTAAGATCGATGTGCCCATGGCGTTGAACGGCGCGCTCGCCGGCTTGGTGTCGATCACCGCAGAACCGGCCACAGCCATGCCCTGGGAGGCGGTGCTGATCGGCGCCGTGGGCGGCCTGATTATGATGGCGGCCACTTGGGCGCTGGAGAAAGCCAAGATCGACGACGTGGTCGGCGCCATCCCGGTGCATTTGGCGGCCGGGATTTGGGGGACGCTCGCCGTGCCGCTCACCAATCCAGAGGCGAATTTCGGAATTCAGATCGTGGGCATCATCGCCATTGGAGGGTTTGCGGCCGTCACCAGTTTCGCGGCATGGTCGGCGATGCGGTCCACGACCGGGATTCGGCTCCATTGGAGCGCGGAAGATCAGGGCGGCGACATGGCGGAGTTGGGCGTGCGCGCCTACAATCTGGGCTATGAGGAGCCGCCTTCCTCCGCGAAGGTCTGACTCCCCGCCCCACAATCTTAAAGCCAGGTTAATTTTCGGCGCGACCGGCTTGGTCTCACGGTTGCGTGCCGCCGCCGGCGGCCCTACCTCCGGCGTGCGTTAGCAGCCGGGGCATGTGAGTGCTAACCGGCGTTCCAACGTTACACATGACCAAGGAGAGCGACTATGGACTTCCGTCCTTTGCACGATCGCGTCCTGGTCCGCCGCATCGAAGAAGATGAGAAAACGGCGGGCGGGATCATCATCCCCGACACGGCGAAAGAAAAGCCGCAACAAGGCGAAGTGCTCGCAGTGGGACCCGGCGCCCGCGACGCCGACGGCGGCCGTATCGAACCGGATGTCATAAAAGGCGCTC